>JBBPZR010000079.1:0-47385 GCA_038276285.1 Mycobacteriales bacterium
CGCATGTCGGCGTCGGCCCGCACCAGCTCGGCGGTGATCCGGCCGACATCGGCTGCCTTGTCGTGCACGGCCCGCTGGCTCTGGGCGATCTCGGCGTTGGTCGGGTTACCCGGGCTGGCGCCGGCACTGGGCACGACAAGGGCCAGCCCGGCGAGTGCCACCACGACCGCCGCGAGCAAGCGCCGCCCCGCTGACGTGGAACGCACTCGCACCTCCGGATTAGGACATCAGCCACACTAGACTACATCTGCACCACTGGTAACAGCACAGCATGCGTTTGCTGCACAGAAGTCGTTTTGGGTGCCCCCCTGGCGACCGTTTCGCTCTGCCGTTGACGCTACGCCGTCCGACGCAGCCATGTGGGCGATCGGCGAGAACCGTGCCTACCTGGAGCGGATCAACTGTCCCAGGCTCTCGTCCGACCCGTCGCCGCCATTGAGGCCGGGCCGGCCGATCAGTTCACGGAACGGTCACGACCGGTCCAGTACGCCTCGCGCAACTTGAACTTCTGCACCTTGCCGGTTGCCGTACGCGGGATTGAGTCGCGGAACTCCACCGAGGTCGGCGCCTTGAAACCGGACAGGTGCGCCTTGCAGTGCGCGATGATGTCCGCCTCGTCGAACACCGCGCCCTCGGCGCGCACCACGAGAGCCTTGACGGTTTCGCCCCAGCGGTCGTCCGGCACCCCGATCACGGCGACCTCGGACACACCCTCGTGCTGGTAGATCGCATCCTCGACCTCGATCGAGGAGACGTTCTCTCCGCCGGTGATGATCACGTCCTTCTTACGGTCGCGGATGGTGAGGTAGCCGTCCTCATCGATCTCGCCGCCGTCGCCGGTGTGGAACCAACCGCCGTCGAGAGCAGCCGCGGTCGCCTCAGGGTTCTGCCAGTAGCCGGCCAGCACGACGTTGGACCTGGTCAGCACCTCACCGTCGTCGGCCAGCGCGAGCCGCACACCGAGCGCGGGTGCGCCGGCCCGTGACAGCAGGCTCGCCCGCTCTTCGTCCGGCAGGTCGTCGTACTCCGCGCGGCGGCGGTTGATGGTCAGCAGCGGGGAGGTCTCGGTCAGGCCGTAGATCTGGATGAACTCCCAGCCCAACTCGGCCTCCACCCGAGCGATGGTCCGGGTCGGGGGCGGGGCGCCGGCACAGATAATGCGGACCCGATCACCGCCGGGGATCTCCCCCGGCCAGTCTGCCACCGCATCGAGAACGGCATTGACGACGGCCGGTGCAGCGCACATCAGGGTGACGCCGTGCTGTGCGACCCGGCGCAGGATCTCGGCGCCGTCGACCTTGCGCAGCACGATCTGCGGGACGCCGAGACCGGCCAGCACCCAGGGCATCCCCCACCCGTTGGCGTGGAACATCGGGAGGGTGTGCAGATAGACATCGCGGTCGCTGATGCCGGCATGCAGGCCGAAGGTCAGCGCGTTGAGATAGATGTTGCGGTGGGTGAGCTGCACGCCTTTGGGCCGCGCGGTTGTGCCGCTGGTGTAGTTGATCGTGGCCGGGGCGTCCTCGTCGGGCTCGGGCCAGGCTCGTGGCTCCCGGCCCGGCCGGAGCAGCGCCTCGTCGGAGCCCTTCCCGAGCACCAGCCGATGCTCGGCGGGAATCTGAGCGAGCGCCTCGTCGACCTCGGGATCGACCAGAAGCATCTTGGCGCCTGAGTGTTCGACGATGTACGCCACTTCCTCAGGCCGCAGCCGGAAGTTGATCGGCACCAGGACCCGGCCGGAGGAGGGCACGGCATAGAGCAACTCCAGCAAGCGGGCCGCGTTGTGGCTCACGACCGCGACGCGTTCGCCCGGCTCGATGCCCAGGTCATCCAGGCCGACCGCCAGGGCGCAGGCGCGCTCTGCCAGCTCGCCGTAGGGAAGCGTCCCCAGCGACGTGGCCGGCTGATCGGGCTCATCGACCACGGCGCTCCGCCGGGGATAGACGGCGGCGGCGCGATCTAGAAAGTCGCTGGTCAGGAGCGGCACGCGCATCGGGAACCTCCGAAGTGCCAACCGGGGTGAACGCCCCGAGGTTAGACGGGAACACCGACCTGGTCACGTCGCGCCGACACGCCTCCGGCCGAATCGCCGGAGCGTTCGCGGCGCCCTCGCCACCAGCGCTCGGCCAGGCCGACCACGACGAACACCACGACGGCGACGGCCCAGCCGGCCAGGATATCGATCAGGTAATGCTCGGAGAAGTACACCAGGACCCAGCCCATCGCCAGCGGATAGAGCAAGAGCAGCAGCGTCCACAGCTTGCGGATCCGCAGGATGAAGAACAGCGCGATGAACAGCGCGAAAGCCGAGTGCAACGAGGGCATGGCGGCCACCGGATTGACCACACCCTGTCCCCTGGTGACCAGCCGGCCGGCCGAGTGCAGCCCGATGGCATCCCAGCCGCAGTCGGTGATCCGGGGTGCCACCGAGGCAGCGTCGTTCGCATGACAGCCCTCGATGCGCGGTGCCGCACCCAGGTAGCCGTGCTCGGCGGCGTACCACGGCGGAGCCATCGGGTAGAGAACGTAGATCGACAGGCCGAGCACGTCGAGCGCGATGAACCGCCGCATGAATGCCGCCCATAGCTTGCGGCTGCGGATCCACAGCACCGCCGCCACGATCATCGCCGTGACGAAGTGCGAGAAGTACACGAAGGCGCCCAGCACGTCGTACCAGTGCACGTGCCCCGGGGTGTAGAGATGCTTCTGCAGCCACATCGTCGGGATCTGTGCATCGGTCAGCCGGCCCGTCAGCCAGAGGTCGGCATGGATCGGCTCGGTGACGTGCAGCGGGAAACCGAGATTGTCCGCAGCGCCACGGCTGAAGTTGTAGGCGACGATCACCAGCATCAGCGGGGTCCAGTCGCGCACGAAGCGCAGGTGGTCCCGCCACGGCGCGCCGGCGTTCCAGGCCGCAATCGCCACCCAGAGGAACAGGAAGATCAAGACTGGGTCGGTGGGCAGCCCGAGGACCTTCCAGTACGTCAGGAAGGCCACCGCATAAACCGTCATGGCCACGATCCGCCGACGGTCTCGGCCGAACCGGCCCGGACCCGCGTCTCCGGGGGGAGCGACCGGCCCCTGCTCCGTCGACGCTGACATGAACGGGAAGTCTACGGGAGGTGGCCGCCGACCACCCGCCGACTCAAGCGCCGGTGAGGGCCCGCACCAGCCGGGGCAGCACGACGCCGATCGGCTCGCGGAAGACCGCTTCAGCGACGTCGTCGTACGGCGTGGGCTCGGCGTTGACGATCGCTACCCGCGCCCCCGCTCGCTGAGCGACCTGCACCAGCCCGGCGACCGGATGGACCGACAGCGACGTGCCGACGGCCAGGAACAAGTCGCACTCTCGGGCCGCCGTGACCGCCGTGGCGAACACCTCGGGCACCAGCGGCTGGCCGAAGGAGATCGTGGCCGACTTCAGCACGCCACCGCAGACCAGGCACGCCGGGTCGTCCTCGCCCGCGTCGATGCGGCCCAGTGCGGCGGTCATCGGCGTGCGGTCCCCGCAGGTCAGGCACTCGACCGCGTACATCGTGCCGTGCACCTCGATGACGAGCTCAGCCGAACTGCCCGCCCGCTGGTGCAGCTCGTCGATGTTCTGAGTGACGATCGCGCGCAACCGGCCATCTCGTTCGAGGCCGACCAGCGCGTGGTGGGCGGCGTTCGGGCGGGCCGACCAGGCTGGGTGCTCGCGGCGGTTGCGCCAGGCCCGTCGGCGCACCGCCGGGTCCGCGAGGTAGTTCTGGAGTGTGAACAGCCGCTGGGCCGCGGGGTCCTTCGTCCAGACGCCGTTCGGTCCACGGAAGTCGGGGATGCCGCTGTCGGTGGAGATGCCCGCACCGGTCAGTGCGACCACGTTGCCCCGACCCACCATGTGGACGAGGCGATCGAAGTGCGGGCTGTCGACCACGATCCGAGGCTAGGCGCCGCAGCATCCGAAAGGTAACGGCACCAGCCGATTCTGGGCCACGCAAGGGCGCAGAGGCTCGGACCCTCCGAACACCTGGCGGATGCCTCCCAGGCGTACGCACGCCTACCTCCTTTCTCGCGTACGTAGGATTGCCCCGGAGATCATGATTCGGACGCGGTGCGCAGCACGCTCCCGAATATGCGTCCAGGAGAGTTGAATCGTGTGATGGCTGTTATCCGAAGTTCTGTCATCATCTGCCGCGCCCCGGCGGAGGTGTTCGACGCGCTCTCCGACCCTCGCAGCGAACTCCAGTGGAACCCGAAAGTGCAGCAGATGGAGAGGGTCGGCGATGGCCCGCTCGACGTCGGTTCGAAGTTCCTTGCCAAGTGGAAGCTGAGTAAGCCCGTGACTCTTGAGGTCACGCGTTACGACCGCCCGGCAGGATGGTCCTACACCAACGATGGGCCCATTACGGTGGATTTGGACATCGACTTGGAGGAGCACGGCGAGGGCACGTTGCTGCGATCTCGGTTCAACGCCGGCGCCCACGGGTTTGCTCGACTGATGTTTCCGCTGTTTCTCGTTTTCATACGACACGAAGAGCGCGAGAACATGCAGCACCTCAAACGCTGGGTCGAGTCATCCCCATCCTGAGGGCGTGTGCGGGACTTGGTGCTCTTGGGCACCCGGTCCGGCCGGGGTAGTGGTCCCGACGGAGTTACCGACTGAACGCGAAGCGCGGCATGTCCGGGTGGCAGGTCTGGAGGGCCACATTGAGTCGGCAGGTGCCCACGGCGAAGCGATCCGGTCCCGGTGAGGAGAACCGTCATGACGCTGCCCCGCGCAGGTGTTCGGGAGCCGCAAGACTCCTGGCCGCTGCCTGTCAGCCCAGTTCACTGAGATCCGAGGCCGTGTCCTCGTACTCGTCGTGCCCGCGTTGCCACCCGGTCACGATGGCGACCGTAGCTGCCGCCTCAGTTGGGCAGGGCCCGTCACACGAGGTCGAATGCCGCTTGGATGGCTTCGTGCAGGGCGGGCTCCTGCGTTTCGAGGATCCAACCGCAGGAGTCGTGGAGCTGGTCGACGGGGATGCTCATGATCTGGTCGCGCTTGATCGCAGAATTCTGTCTCAAGCCGTTCGGACGCCCGACCAGCACCCCGGTTGCTATCCCGTGGATCGTGTTCACGGGTGCAACCGTGACTGTCGACATCCGCCCGACCATGATTTCGCGGGTCAGCACCAGAACCGGGCGCCTCTTGTCGAGGGTCGCCCAACGAAGGGAGCGCATCAGTCGAACGGAAGAACTGTGGACGAGGTAGCTCTGGCGATCGCCAACATCTCGTCGTCCTGGAGCGCACCATGCTGGGTGAGTCGCTGAAGGTCCTCCTCCGCGCGCTGCCGGCGCGCGTCACGAGCGATCAGCCGTGCAACCAGGTCGGCACGGCTCTTCACGCGCCCATCCGCGACCGCTTGGTCCACGTACGCCACTAGATCGTCAGGAAGTCGAACGGCAATCTGAATGCTTATTCTCCGATGGTACCGCTTTGGGATGCATCCTTGATCGGCTGCGGGGCCGGTCCGTCATGAACGTCCTCGTGGCCGACACCCTCGCCACGGGCCTCGTTGAGGTCCCTATGCGCGAAGCTAGGTTGGGGGGGAGCCCCTCGCCACTGCCCACACCGCCCGGAGGACGCCCGTGGTCGCCGCACTCCTCCTGCGCGAGGTGGGCCAGCCCTTGGCGCTTGCCGAGATCCGACTGCGATCCCTCGGCGCGCTCGACGTGCGGGTACGGCTGGCCGCCACCGGGGTGTGCCACTCGGATCTGTCCCTCGCCCGGGGCGTTCTTCGGCAACGGGTGCCCGCCGTGCTCGGCCACGAGGGCTCCGGCACCGTGCTGGAAGTGGGCGCGGGAGTGACCACGGTGGTCAGCGGTGACCGGGTGCTTCTGGTCTGGGCACCGCCGTGCCGCGAGTGCTGGTTCTGCCGGGCCGGCGAGCCCTGGCTCTGCGAGCGGGCCCTCGCCGCGGCCGACGAGCCGCACGCGACCGTCGACGGGGTGCCGGCCTATCCCGGGCTCGGTACCGGTGCGTTCGCGACGGAGACGGTCGTGCCGGCCCGCGCGGTCATGGCCCTGCCCGATGACGTGGCCCTGGACACGGCGGCATTGATCGGATGTGCCGTCCTCACCGGGGTCGGCGCGATCGTGAACACAGCCCGGGTCCGGGCCGGCGACTCCGTGCTGGTGCTCGGGCTCGGTGGCGTCGGCCTGGCCGCGGTGCAGGGCGCCCGGATCGCAAGAGCCTCGCCGGTGGTCGCCGTCGACCCCGACCCTGGCAAGCGCGCACTTGCAATAACGCTCGGCGCCGATGCCGCGCTTGCGCCGGGCGAGGGACTGGCCAAGGCCGTACGCGATCTGACCGGGGGTCGCGGTGTGGACGTCGCGGTGGAATGCGTCGGCCGCCCGGTCACGATCCGCTCGGCCTGGTCGATGACGCGGCGCGGCGGGCACACGGTCATCGTGGGTATCGGCGGCAAGGACGAGCAGGTCGTCTGGAACGCCCTGGAGCTGTTCCACTTCGCCCGCACGATATCCGGCTGCGTCTACGGCTCGACCGATCCGGCCCGCGACGTGCCGAGGCTGATCGAGCATCTGCGCTCCGGGGAGCTGGACCTCGAGGCACTGGTCACGCGGCGGATCGGGCTGACCGAGGTCGAGGCCGCCTTCGACGACATGGCCGCCGGCGAGGGGGCCCGCGCGCTTGTGGTGCACCGACCATGACCGCATACGACGTCGCCCGGGTGCGTGCCGATTTTCCCGCGCTGGCGGCCGGCACGGCGTTCTTCGACGGCCCGGGCGGCACCCAGATGCCGTCTCAGGTGGCCGACGCGATTGCCGATGCGGTGCGGGCCGGCATGTCCAACCGCGGTCGCAACACCGCCAGCGAGCGGGCGGCCGACGACATCGTGATCGCGGCCCGCCGCGCGATGGCGGACCTGCTAGGTGCGGATCCGGCCGGCGTGATCTTCGGGCGCAGCATGACCGGGCTGACCTACGAGCTGTCCAGGGCGCTGGCGAAGCAGTGGCGCCCCGGTGACGAGGTCGTTGTGACCAGCCTCGACCACGACGCCAACATCCGGCCGTGGCTGCAGGCCGCCGAGTCGGTTGGGGCGCGGGTGCGCTGGGCCGAGCTGATCCCTGACTCCGCCGAGTTGCCGGTGGACGCCGTTGTCGGGCAACTCTGCGAACGCACCCGGCTGGTCGCCGTCACTGGCGCCTCCAATCTCGTCGGCACCCGGCCCGATGTGGCCGCAATCGCACGAGCGACGCACGACGCCGGTGGCCTGGTCTACGTCGACGGCGTTCATCTGACCCCGCATGCACCCATCGACGTGGCGGCACTCGGCGCCGACTTCTACGCGGCCTCGCCCTACAAGTTCCTCGGGCCGCATCTCGGGACGGTCGCGGCCGACCCGGCGCTGCTCGGGACCCTGCGACCGGACAAGCTGCTGCCCGCCACCGATGCCGTCCCGGAGCGGTTCGAACTCGGCACCTTGCCCTACGAACTGCTGGCCGGCGTCACCGCCGCGGTCGACTTCCTCGCGGGACTGGTGCCGGGTGCCGGGACGCGGCGCGAGCGGCTGAGCGGGTCGATGAGGGCACTGGGCGGATATGAGGACCGGCTGCGCGCCCGCTTGGAGACGGGCTTGGCCGCTTGCCCGGATGTGCGGCTGTACGCCCACGCCGCTGAGCGCACCCCGACCCTGCTGTTCACGGTGGACGGCGTGGCGGCCCCCGACATCGTGTGCGGGCTGGCGGAGCGCGGGATCAACGCACCTGCGGGCTCGTTCTATGCGCTCGAGGCGTCCCGGCGGCTCGGGCTCGGCGACGGCGGCGGCGTACGAGCCGGAATCGCGCCGTACACCGACGAAAGCGACGTAGAGCGGTTGCTGAGCGCGGTTGCCGAGATCAGCAGTTGACCGGTCAGTGCCGGCGACCGCCCCACGTCCAACCAAAGGCATAGCCGGCCAAGCTGAGTGCTGCCGCGCCACCGATGGCGCGGCGGGCGGTGCGGATCCGACGGCTGCGACGACTCATGGGTCCTCCCTCGGCCTCTGCTGACGCAGTTAGCATCGGCCGCTGGAGCGAGCGGCTGGAGGCGCTCAGGTGGCCGCCGGGCGAACTGTGCTAGCTGGCGTGGCGGGACAACGCCTTGGCCGGGACCGGATCGAGCCGGTCCTCCACGTAGATGGCATGCCAGAGCATGAACATCAGGACGGTCCAGATCTTGCGGCTGCGGTCGACGTCACCGGCCCGGTGCTCCAACAGCATCTTGCGGACATAGCCCTTGTCGATGAGGTCGTCGGTGCCGCTCTCGTCGACGATGTTGAGCGCCCACTCATGCATCACGTTCTTGAGCCAGACCCGGATCGGCACGGGAAAACCGAGCTTGCGGCGCTCCACGACGTGCGGCGGGACGAGGTCGGCTAGGGCGCGACGCAGCGCCAGCTTGGTCGTCTCCTTGGTGATCCGCTGCTCAAGCGGGATCGTCGAGGCGACTTCGAAGACGGCGGTATCGAGGAAGGGCACCCGCAGCTCAAGTGAGTGCGCCATCGACATCCGGTCGGCCTTGACGAGGATGTCACCGCGCAACCAGGTGAACAGATCGACGTACTGCATCTTGGTCACGTCGTCGTAGCCGGCGCTCTCGTCGTAGAAGCGCCGCGCGATGTCGAGATAGGAGATCCGCGGGTCGTACTCGCGCAGCAGTTTGCGTTTCTCGTCCTCGGTGAACATCCGCGCATTGCCGTAGTAGCGCTCGCGGATGGGCGTGGCTCCGCGCTCCAGGAAGCTCTTGCCCCGGACGCCCTCGGGCATCAGCTTGGAGACTGCCAGCATCCCCTTACGCACGCCGGAGGGCAGGCCGCTGACGTGCCGCAGCGAGAGCGGCTCGCGGTAGATGTTGTAGCCGCCGAAGAACTCGTCGGCCCCCTCACCCGACAGCACGACCGTGACGTGTTTAGCCGCCTCCTCGGCAACGAAGTACAGCGGCACGAGCGAAGGGTCGGCGAGCGGATCGTCGAGATGCCAGACGATGCGCGGCAGCGCGTCCATCATCTCCTGGGCGCCGACCACCGTGGGGATGGTCGTCACGTCCAGCCACCGGGCCGACTGCTGCGCGATGTCGATCTCGGAGTAGCCCTCGACGTCATAGCCGACGGTGAAGGTGAGGATATCGGGCTTGTGCTTCCTGGCCAGCGCGACGATGCCGGTGGAGTCGATACCGCTGGAGAGGAACGCGCCGACCGGAACATCGCTGCGCAGGTGAATGCGCACGGACTCCTCGAGCACCTCGCGGATCGCCGCATGCAGCTTGGCCGGCTCGTCGACCTGCGTGGGGTTGAACGTCGGCCGGAAATAGCGCGAGTACGTGAGCTGGCCGCTCGGGGTCCACGTTACGGACATGCCGCTCTCGACCTTGCGTACCCGCTCGTGCAGGGTCGCCGGCTCGGGGACGTACTGCAGCGTGAGGAAGTGCTGGAGAGCCTCGGTGTCGAGCCCGGCGATGCCGTGCTTGAGGAAGGGCATCAGCGCCTTCTTCTCGCTGGCGAAGTACACGCCCTCGCGGGTCTCCAGAACGTACAGCGGCTTGATGCCGAAGGGGTCACGCGCGCCGAAGAGCCGACGCTCCTGGCGGTCCCAGATCAGGTACGCGAACATCCCCCGCAGCCGGTTGACCGACTCGGGGCCCCAGTGGTGATAGGCCGCGAGGATGACCTCGGTGTCGCCGTCGGTGGCGAACTCCGCGCCCTGCGCGACCAGCTCTTCACGCAGCTCGAGGTAGTTGTAGATCTCACCGTTGAACGTGATGACGTAGCGGCCGTCCGCGTACTCCAGCGGCTGGTGGCTCTTCTCGACGTCGATGATCGACAAGCGCTTGAAGCCGAAGACCACGTCGTCGCCGGCGACGGTCACGCCGGTCTCGTCCGGGCCGCGGTGATGCATCGTCTCCAGGGCCGCCGTAATGCCCTCGCGGTGGGCCTCGGCCTCACCCTGGGCGCTGACGAATGTCAGGAGTCCGCACATGGGCCCATCCTGACAGATGGCGCACGGGTCGGTTGGTCCAGGCGATCAGTTGACCGTGCCGGCATCAACCGCGAAGCGCCGGATTGGCGGGATCGAGCGACCCCTTGTTCTTGAGATAGCCGTAAAGCGGAGTCCGGTCCGGACAGTGGCCCCACCGGTGGTCTCCGTCGTCGGTGCCCACACCCCCGAGCAACTGCTGCTGGATCGGGCTCAGTGTGCGATACCACTCGCTGGCGAAGATCGACCGGATCTCGTCCCGGATCGCGATCCAGCGGTAGGTGTACCCGAAGAAGGCGGCGCGCCTCGTGATGTCGGAGTGGTTGTCGGTCCGGGCATGCCAGATCCGGCGGTCGAACACCACCGCGTCGCCCCGGTTCACGCATACCTCGATCGCGCTGGCCGGGCGTGGCCACAGCACATCACGTCGCGGCGGCCCATCGAGCCAATTGGTCCGGTGGCTACCGGGGACCAGGCTGAAGTTGCCACGGCCCGGCTGCGAGACGTCTGAGAGCCAGTACGCGACCTTGACCGACAACCGCGGGCGCGGCTCCGTCTCGATTTCCACGTTCTGCCGGCCGCCATCCTGATGCCACTCCCACCGGTGGGGCTTCGGGCCGCGCAACGGCGGGTGCACGTCGAGATGAGAGTGGTAGACGTGGATGTTCCAGCCGAGGACGGACCACACCATGGGAAAGGTGCTGGGATGGTCCAGCAGGCCGGCGAAGTCCGGCGCATTCGCGGTGGCGCTGAGCAGATGGAGCGCACCAGCGGTCCCGAGCTGGTCGGCGTCGCGCTCGCGGGAGTACACCCGCTCGAGTTCCTCGGCGTAGCGGCCGACCTCGTCGCTGCTCAGCGCGCCGGGCACGATGACGTATCCATCCCGGCGGAACCGCGCCTGCTGGAGTGCGTCCACCGCTCCGCCGGCCGAAACTTCCGTAGATATCATCATGAAGCACTCCAAATGTTTCCGAGGTTCTGACCTCTAGACGCAGGTGGGATGTGCGGGGTTGCTCCATCGACGGCAGATCCCGTCTTGACCGGCCAAGCAAGACGGACGTACTGTTTGGTGTCCATTAACCGCGAGGAGTCCACAGTGACCGGTGACAGCCAGGACAGCTTCGGGTCAAGGGGCACCCTGACCGTGGGCGATCGCGGCTACGAGATCCGCCGGCTGGCCGCGGTGACCGGCGCCGAGCTACTGCCGTACTCGCTGAAGATCCTGCTCGAAAATCTCCTCCGCTCCGAAGACGGCACCCACATCACGGCCGATCACATCCGTGCGCTGGCTGCGTGGGACCCGGCTGCGGAGCCCGAGATCGAGATCCAGTTCACGCCCGCGCGCGTGCTCATGCAGGACTTCACCGGTGTCCCCTGCATCGTCGACCTGGCGACGATGCGCGAGGCGATGACCGCGCTCGGCGGCGACCCCGCGCTGATCAACCCGCTGGCACCAGCGGAGTTGGTCATCGACCACTCCGTCATCGCCGACGTCTTCGGCGCACCGGACTCCTTCGCCCGCAACGTCGATTTCGAGTACGGCCGCAATCGCGAGCGCTATCAGTTCCTCCGTTGGGGCCAGGGCGCCTTCGACCAGTTCAAGGTCGTGCCACCGGGCACGGGCATCGTGCACCAGGTCAACATCGAGCACCTGGCCCGCGTCGTGGTGGTCCGCGACGGATCCGGCGGGGAAAGGTTGGCGTATCCGGACACCTGCATCGGCACCGACTCGCACACCACGATGGTCAACGGCCTCGGCGTGCTGGGCTGGGGCGCCGGCGGCATCGAGGCCGAGGCGGCGATGCTCGGCCAGCCGGTCTCGATGCTGATCCCGCGCGTGGTCGGCTTCAAGCTCTCCGGCGAGTTGCGGGAGGGAGCCACCGCGACCGACCTCGTGCTGACGATCACCGAGATGCTGCGCAAGCACGGCGTGGTCGGCAAGTTCGTCGAGTTCTACGGACCCGGCGTCTCCGCCGTCCCGCTGGCCAACCGGGCCACCATCGGCAACATGAGCCCGGAGTACGGCTCGACCTGCGCCATCTTCCCGATCGACGCCGAGACGGTGCGCTATTTGCAGATGACCGGGCGGCCGGCCGAGCAGGTGGCGCTCGTTGAGGCGTACGCGAAGGAGCAGGGGCTCTGGCACGACCCGGCCGCCGAGCCGGAGTTTTCCGAGACCCTCGGTCTGGACCTCGGGTCGGTCGTCCCTTCACTGGCCGGACCCAAGCGCCCGCAGGACCGGGTCTCGCTGAGCGAGGCCAAGCAGTCCTTCCGCAGCGCACTGACCGACTACGTGCAAGGTTACGAGGCCGGCGACGAATCCACAGTGGACCTAGGCTCGCGGGAATCTTTCCCGGCCAGCGACCCCCCCGCGGTCGGCTCCGGCGAGGGCAACGGCAATGGCACCCCGCGCCAGGCGGTCCGCACGAACATCGACGACCGGCCGTCCCGCCGCACACCGGTGACGATGGACGACGGCAGTCAGGCCGAGATCGACCACGGAGCGGTCGTGATCGCGGCCATCACCTCGTGCACCAACACCTCCAACCCGACCGTGATGATCGGGGCCGCCCTGCTGGCCAAGAAGGCTGTCGAGAAGGGCCTGTCCAGTCAGCCGTGGGTCAAGACCACGCTCGCTCCAGGGTCCAAGGTCGTCATGGACTACTACGAGCGCGCGGGCCTGATCCCGTACCTCGACAAGCTGGGCTTCAACCTGGTCGGTTACGGATGCACGACCTGCATCGGCAACTCCGGCCCGCTGCCCGAGCCGGTGTCAAGGGCAGTCAACGAGGCCGATCTCGCAGTGGTCTCCGTGCTCTCGGGCAACCGCAACTTCGAGGGTCGGATCCAGCCCGACGTCAAGATGAACTACCTGGCCTCACCGCCGCTCGTGGTCGCCTACGCGCTGGCCGGCACGATGGACCTCGACCTGACCCGCGAACCGCTCGGCACCGGCAGCGACGGCGAGGCGGTCTACCTGCGCGACCTCTGGCCCAGCTCGCAGGCGATTCAGGAGGTGATCGATTCCGCCATCGAGTCGGAGATGTTCTCGCGCGACTACGCCGACGTCTTCACCGGTGACGAGCGCTGGCAGTCGCTGCCGACCCCGACCGGCGACACCTTCGACTGGGACCCGGACTCCACCTACGTTCGCAAGCCGCCGTACTTCGATGGCATGACGGCCGAGCTGACTCCGGTGCAGGACATCGCCGGCGCCCGGGTGCTGGCCATGCTCGGGGACTCGGTGACAACCGACCACATCTCGCCGGCCGGCTCGATCCGGGCCGACTCCCCCGCCGGCCGCTACCTGCAGGAGCACGGCGTTGACAAACGCGACTTCAACTCCTACGGATCGCGGCGCGGCAACCACGAGGTGATGATCCGCGGCACCTTCGCCAACATCCGGCTGCGCAACCAGTTGACGCCGGGAACCGAGGGCGGAGTAACCAGGAACCTGCTCACCGGCGAGCAGACGACCATCTATGACGCCGCGCAGGCCTACGCCGAGGCGCAGATTCCCCTGCTCGTGCTGGCCGGCAAGGAGTACGGCTCCGGATCGTCGCGGGACTGGGCGGCCAAGGGCGCGGCGCTTCTGGGCGTGAGGGCGGTCATTGCCGAGTCCTACGAACGAATCCATCGGTCGAATCTCATCGGCATGGGCGTACTCCCATTGCAGTACGCCCCGGACGACACGGCGGCGTCGCTCGGCCTCACCGGCGAGGAGACCTTCTCGGTGGTCGGTGTGACCGCCCTCAACGACGGGGACACGCCGCGGGAGGTGACTGTGCGCGCCGACGACCGGGAGTTCCGGGTCGTCCTGCGCATCGACACCCCCGGTGAGGCCGAGTACTTCCGGCACGGCGGGATCATGCAGTACGTGCTGCGCTCGCTGTTGCGGGGATAGGCGCGGCATGCCCCGGGTCACCCAGGACCACCTCGACGCGCGCCGTCGCCAGATCCTCGACGGCGCCCGGGCGTGCTTTGCCCGGCACGGCTTCGAGGGCGCGACCGTGTGCCGACTCGAGGACGAGACCGGGCTCTCCCGCGGCGCGATCTTCCATCATTTCCGCGACAAGGACGCGCTGTTCCTGGCCGCCGCCGAAGACGACGCCGTGGAGATGGCGGCAGTGGTCGCCGAGCACGGGCTCGTGCAGGTCATGCGCGACCTGCTACGTGGCGCCGATGCCGACTGGCTCGGCACCCAGTTGGAGGTGTCGCGCCGGCTGCGAACCGACACCGAGTTTCGGGCCAAATGGGCGGCCCGATCGGCCGCCATCGACTGCGCCACCCGGGATCGCCTAGAGCGACAGCGCGGCGCCGGCGTGCTGCGCGACGACGTGGAGGTCAAGACGCTGCAGCGCTTTCTCGCCCTGGCCCTGGACGGCCTGGTGCTGCACCTCGCGATGGGCATGCCGGCGGTCGACCTCGACCCTGTGCTGGACCTGGTGGAGGAGGCCGTCCGACGTCGCTGACCGGCCGATCGCGGCTCGGAAGGCAACGTTATCCCGGAAAACGTCGGGTTAGAGCGGCCGGAAGCGACGTTATCCCGGAAAACGCCGGGTGTGAGCGGCCGGAAGCGACGTTATCCCGGATAACGTCGGGTGTGACCGATCGAGGGGCCTCGGGCCCGACTGCCGCGGAGCTTGCCGCCGCTCGCGATCGGACGATCCCCGACGTCGTGGCCAGCGACCTCGCGGTGCTGTTCTGCGGCATCAACCCCGGCCTGTGGTCCGGCGCGGTGGGCCAGCACTTCGCCCGGCCAGGGAACCGGTTCTGGCCGGCGCTGCACCGATCCGGCTTCACACCGCGCCAGCTCCGCCCCGACGAACAGGAGACGTTGCCGTCGTACCGGCTGGGCGTCACCAACCTGGTCCCGCGCACCACGGCTCGCGCCGACGAGCTGACCCGGAGCGAACTGATCGCCGGCTCTCAGCGCCTCAGCGGCCTGGCAGCGAAATTCGCTCCGGCGTGGATCGCTGTGCTGGGGGTGACGGCGTACCGGAGCGCTTTCGGCCAGCGCCAGGCGTCGGTGGGCCCTCAAGCCGAACTCATCGGGGCCAGCCGGGTCTGGGTGCTGCCCAATCCCAGCGGCCTGAACGCGCACTACCAGATCGACGCCCTGGTCTGGCAGTTCTCGAGGTTGCGCGCTGCCGCGGTGCTGTGAGACTGACAGCATGGAGCTCGGACTGGCAGGGCGGGTGTACATCGTCAGCGGCGGGTCGCGGGGGCTGGGTCGCGCGACGGCGGAGGTACTGGTGGCCGAGGGCGCCAGCGTCGTCCTCGGCGCGCGCAACACCGCTGAGGTGGAGCGTGCCGCGCAGGAGCTGGGTGGCGCTGCTCACGCCGTCGGGGTCGCGGCCGACCTGGCCGAGGCCTCGGCATCCGGTCGGCTCGTGGAGGCGGCGCACACCGCCTACGGCGGACTCGACGGTGCCCTGATCAGCGTCGGTGGCCCGGCTACCGGGACGGCGATGGAGGCGTCCGAGGACGACTGGCGGGCCGCCTTCGACAGCGTCTTCCTCGGCGCGCTGCGGCTGGCGCGGGCTGTCGCCGTGCGGCTGGGCGAGGGCGGTTCGATCCTCAATGTCCTGTCGACCAGCGTCCGCTCCCCCATCCCCGGTCTGGCCATCTCCAACGGGCTGCGCCCTGGCCTCGGCATGCTGACCAAGCAGCTGGCCGACGAGCTGGGCCCGCGGGGCATCCGGGTCAACGCACTGTTGCCCGGCCGGATAGCCACCGACCGCACTGTCTCCCTGGATGGCGGCGATCCCGACGCCCGAGATCGCAACGAGGCGGCGATCCCGTTGCGCCGTTATGGCGACCCGGCGGAGTTCGGCCGGGCGGCGGCGTTCCTGCTCTCACCGGCGGCGTCCTACGTCACCGGCGTGCTGGTGCCGGTCGACGGCGGCGCGCTGCGGACGATCTGACCGGAAACCGCTCTAGTCGGCCAGAATCTCGAGTGCCTCCTGGCGCTGGAACTGCGTGCGGTACAGCTCCGCGTAGAGACCGTCGCCGGCCAGCAGATCCTCGTGCCGGCCGGACTCGACGACCCGACCGTCATCGATGACGAGGATCGTGTCGGCGTCCCGAATCGTGGACAGTCGGTGGGCGATGACCAGCGACGTCCGCCCCTCGAGCGCCTTCTTGAGCGCCCGTTGCACGGCGACCTCCGACTCACTGTCCAGGTGCGCCGTCGCCTCGTCGAGGATGACGATGGCGGGTTGCTTGAGCAGCAGGCGGGCCAGCGCAAGCCGCTGCTTCTCCCCTCCTGACAGGCGGTAGCCGCGCTCGCCGACCATCGTGTCAAGACCCTCGGGCAACGAGGTGACCAGTTCGGCGATCTGGCCGCCGCGCAGCGCGTCCCACAGTTGGTCTTCGGTCGCGTCCGGCCGGGCGTAGAGCAGGTTGGACCGGATCGACTCATGGAACAGGTGGGCGTCCTGCGTGACGACGCCGATCGCGTCGCGCAAGGACGAGAGCGTGACGTCGCGTACATCGCGGCCACCCACCAGCACAGCGCCCGCTCGCACGTCGTACATGCGGGGCACCAGGTTGGAGATCGTCGTCTTGCCGGCTCCGGACGGTCCGACCAGGGCGATCAGCTGGCCGGGCTCGGCCCGGAACGAGATCCCGCGCAGCACCGGCGTGCTGGGTGTGGTGTCCAGCTTGGCCACGGACTCGAGCGAGGCCAGCGAGACCTCCTCGGCGGTGGGGTACGAGAAGTGCACGTCATCGAACTCGATCGTCCGCGCGTCGCGCGGCAGGGCGGTCGCGTTCGGCTTGTCGGCGATCATCGGCTCCAGGTCGAGCACCTCGAAGACCCGCTCGAAGGACACCAGCGCGCTCATCACGTCGACCTGCACGTTGGACAGCGCCGTCAGCGGCCCGTACAGCCGGTTGAGGTAGGCGGTCAGGGCGACGACGGTGCCGACGTCGAGGACGCCCTCGGCTGCCAGCCGGCCGCCCCAGCCGTACACGAGAGCGGTGGCCAGTGAGGCGGTGAGCATGAGCGAGATGAAGAAGATCCGGCTGTACATCGCCGAGGTGATCCCGATGTCACGGACCCGGCCGGCCCGGTCGCGGAATGTGCGGGCCTCCTCGTCCGGGCGGCCGAAGAGCTTGACCAGCAGAGCACCGGCGACGTTGAACCGCTCGGTCATGGTGGTGTTCATCTTGGCGTCGAGCTGATAGCTCTCCCGCGTGATGGACTGCAGCCGCCGGCCCATGTAGCGCGCGGGCAGCACGAAGACGGGCAGCATGAGCAGGGCCGCGAGCGTGATCTGCCACGACAGGGTGAACATCGCGATCAGCACGAGTGTGACGCTGATGACATTGCTGACGACGTTGGACAGGGTGCCGGTGAAGGCCTGCTGGGCACCCAGGACGTCGTTGTTGAGGCGGGTGATCAGCGCGCCGGTCTGGGTCCTCGTGAAGAACGCGATCGGCATCCGCTGGATGTGCTCGAAGACCTTGGCCCGCATGTCGTAGATCAGGCCCTCGCCGATCCGGGCGGAGAAGTACCGCTGGACCAGCGACAGGGCCGCCGAGGCCAGCGCCAGGCCGGCGATGAGCAGCGCCAGCGCCTCCACGAGCCCGACCCGCTTGCCCAGGATGCCCTTGTTGATGATCTCGCGGAACACCAGCGGGTTGACGGTGCCGATGACGGCGTCGATGACGACGAGGATGAGGAAGTAGGTCAGCTCGCGCTTGTACGGCGCCGCAAAACGGACGATCCGCCGCAAGGTGCCGGGCGCCAGCTTCTGCTTCGCCACGGAACTGTCCGCGGTGAACGACCGCCAGCTCTGCCAGCCCCCATGAGCCATCGACACGTATCGCCACCTCCTTCCTCTGGCAACCCCGGCGACCGCCGCCCTGTTCCGCCCCCTCCCATCTGACGCTTTCCGGGATAACGTCGCCTCCGAGCAGCGAAACGCGACGTTATCCGGGAAAACGTCGGCTGGCTGGCGGCTGGCTGGCGACTGGCTGGCGGCAGCGGCGCCGGTTCAGTCAGTCGGTTAGAACGCGGAGACGCCGGTCAGGGCACGGCCGATGATGAGTTTCTGGATCTGACTGGTGCCTTCGTAAAGCGTGGCCACCCGCGCGTCGCGGAGCAGCTTTCCCGCGACGTACTCATCGATGTAGCCGTAGCCGCCATGCACCTGCACGCAGGCGTTCGCCGCGCGTACCGAGGCCTCCGAGGCGAAGAGCTTCGCCTTCGATGCGGCGAGCGAGTACGGCTCGCCGCGCGTCTTCAGGTCGGCCGCGCACCAGGTGAGCAGCCGGGCGCAGTCGACCTCTACGGCGGCATCGACGATCAGCTCCTGTACGAGTTGGTGACCGGCGATCGGCTTGCCGAACTGCTCCCGCTGGCCGGCGTAGCTGAGCATGGCGTCGAGCGCGGCCTGGGCAATGCCGGTGCACGAGGCGCCGAGGGAGATCCGGCCGTCGTCGAGCGCCGACAGCGCGACCTTCATGCCGGTCCCCTCGCGGCCACCCAGTAACGCCTCCGCGCCTACCCTCGCGTCGTCGAGCACCAACTCGGCGGTGTCGCAGGAGCGCAGGCCCAGCTTGCCGTGCAGCGGCACCGCCGAGAATCCGGCCGAGTCCGTGGGTACGAGAAAGGCCGATATCCCGCTCGCGCCCGGGCCGCCAGTGCGCGCCATCACCAGCGCCAAGCCGGCAATCCCGCCATTGGTGATGAACACCTTGCGACCCGTGAGGCGGTAACCCTGGCCGTCACGCACCGCGGCGGCGCGCAGGTGCGCGGGATCGCTGCCGTGATCGGGCTCGGTCAGCCCGAAGCAACCAAGCACCGCTCCAGTGGCCATCCGCGGCAGCCAGTGCTGCTTCTGCTCGGCGGTGCCCCAGCGATCGATGGCGCCTGCCACGAGACCGAGATGCACGGACAGGATGGAGCGCACGTTCGCGTCAGCGCGACCAAGCTCCTCGACGAGCAGCACGTACGACAGTGGATCGGCCCCACCCCCGCCATACCGCTCCGGGATCGTCAAGCCGAGGTATCCGTTGGCCCTCATACCGTCGAGCGCCTCGATCGGGAAGCGCTCGGTCCGGTCGTTATCCAGCGCACGCGGCACGACCACCGCCTCGGCCCACGAGCGGACGGAGGACTGGAAGTCCCGCTGCTCCTCGGACAGCCGCAGGTCCACTCAGATCCCCCCCGCACCGATGAGATCGCGGATCCGCCGCAGTTGCGCGGCCCGCTCGGCTGCCTCTTGCTCGGCCGCTGACCGCCCCGACGCCGCGACGATCAACGCCTTCGTCTCGCTGACCGCCGCTTTCGGAGGCACGAGCAGGGCCGCCACGAGGTCGGCTACCGCGCCGTCAAGGTCAGCGACCGGTACGACCAGATTGGCCAGGCCGGTCTGCAGTGCCTCGACGGCGCTCATCCGGCGCCCGGTCAGGCACATCTCGAGCGCACGGGACTGCCCGGTCAGGGCGACGAGCGGCCTCGTCCCGCCGAGGTCAGGGACGAGGCCCAGCCCGGTCTCCGCCATGCAGAGCAAGGCGTCTTCGGCCAGCACGCGGAGGTCGCAAGCCAGCGCCAACTGGAATCCGGCGCCGATCGCGTGCCCTTGGACGGCGGCGATACTGATCAGATCGGCGCGGCGCAGCCAGCTGAAGCCCTGCTGGTAGGACTCGACAAGACGGTCGGCTTCGTCGGGCGGCAGGCCGGCCAGCTCAGGAACGCTGCGTACGCCGGGAATTCCCTCCGGCGCGAACATTCGGCGATCCAGGCCGGCGGAGAACGCACGCCCCTCAGCTCGGACTACCACGACGCGGATGTCGGCGGTCAGGCTCTGGCCGATCTCGCGCAGCGCACTCCACGTGTGCGGCGTCTGGGCATTGAGGTTGTCCGGCCGAGCGAGGGTGACGGTGGCGACGGCGCCGACGAGGGAGAGCCGGACCCCGCCCTCCTCGTAGCGGAGCTCGGTCACATCCGGAGGCTACGCCGTCACATACCCGCCGAGATGATCAGCGGGTGCGCTTGCGAGCCGCTCCCCCGCGCCCGCGTAGCGATGCGCCGGCCTCACCCAGCATTCGGTGCACGAAGCCGTACGAGCGCCCGGTCGAGGCAGCCAGCGCCCGGATGCTCTGCCCGCCCTCGTACTTCTTGCGCAGATCCGTGCCCAACTTGTCGCGGCTAGCACCGGTGATCCGCTTCCCCTTGGCTGGCTCAGCCACCGTGGTCTCCCCTCGTCCTCAGTCGCCATGAAAATGGCGTGTCTCATGATCGCGCCGCCCTGCCCAGTCGCGCCACTCCACTACCGTCGCGTGCATGCAGTCGGCCGGTGCCCGCCCTCAGCGGAACGCGACCGAAGCCGCCGACCTACTGAGATGGCTGATTGTCGCGGCCGCCGGCCTGGCTCTCACGGCTCTGGCCGTGCACCTCCATGCCCGGCTTGGCACGGCCAGCGCGCCCTTTGTGGGGCGGTATCGGCTCAAGCTCGACCCAGGCACCCTCCTGGCACCGGCCGTCGCGCTAACCGTCCTTGCGGCCGCCGCAACCCGCACGACCGAGCGGCTTCCCTGGCGCGCGCTCCTGCTGGCCGGGTACGCGAGCGCATTGGCCTGGGCGCTCACGCTGGCGGTGGTCGACGGCGGCAACGGACTGGCCGCGCCGGTCACGAACCCGGGTGAGTACTTCCGCGACGTCGCGGCGATGGCGAGCGATCCGGGCGGCTTTCTCCGGCACTTCGTCAGCGCGAGCGGCGAGCACGCAATCGCGACCCGGCAACATCCGCCCGGTCCGGTGCTGCTGCTGTGGCTGCTCGACCACGTCGGCCTGCACCGACCGGCGACAATAGGCCTGGCGATCACGGTGGTCGGCTGCCTCACCGTCCCGCTCGTGCTGGTAGCGATGAGGTCCCTCTGCGGCGAGGTGTCGGCGCGTCGGCTCGCGCCGGTGATCGTGCTCGCGCCCTACGCGGTGTGGGTCGCGGTCAGCATGGACTCCGTCGTCGCGACCCTGACCGCGGCGATGGTGACCACTGGCGTCCTGGCAAGCGAGCAGCACCGACGCGGCCGCTCCGCTGTACCCCTGGCGTTGATCTGCGGGCTGCTTCTGGGTGTCGCCGCGCTGTTCTCCTACGCCGCGCCCTGGCTGGCGCTGTCGGTGGTCTGCGTCTACTTCGTGCGCCGGCGAGCACTGCTCAACGTCGTGACCGGTGCCGCGGCGCTGATCCCGCTCAGCTTGGCCCAGTCGGTGGGCTTCGTCTGGACCGATGGCCTCACGGCCGCGCAGGCCGACTTCTCAATCCGCGTCGAGCCGCAGCGCTCCGCGGTGGTGTGGGGAGTGGTCAGCCTCGTCGTGCTGGTCCTGGCCTGCGGGCCCGCGATCGTGGCGTCGGCCCGCAAGATCAGGCGCACCCCTGGCTGGCCCTTCCTGGTAGGCGCCATCTTGGCGGTCGGCTTTGCCGTCTCCGCGGGACTGGCCCGCGGCGAGATGGAGCACGCATGGCTGCCGTACTTCCCCTGGCTGCTCGTGGCCAGCGTGGCGCCCGAACGGCGTGGTGGCACGCCGGCGCTCACCCCCCTGTGGCTGGTTGGCGCCGGCGCGCTGGGTGCGGTGACGCTCGAGGCTGTCCTGCGTACCGCGTGGTGAGCAGAGTGCGGTCGTGACGAGCAGCGAGAACCCATCCGGGCGCGCGGCGCCGCACGAGGTGCACGCTTCGGTGCGTCGGATTCGCTTCGCGGTGGTCGCCATGACGGTCGTGGTCGTCGGCGGCTCACTCGGTTACATCACGCTTGGGTTCACGCCGCTCGAGGCCTTGTATCAGACCGTCACCACCGTCACGACCGTGGGCTTCCGAGAAGTCCGGCCGCTGCGCGGGCCAGGTCAGGTCTACACCATCGCGGTGATCCTGATCGGGGTCGGCACCGCGCTGTACGCGTTCGGAGTCATCCTGGAAGCCCTGGTCGATGGGCACCTGCGCGAGTTGCTCGGGAGGCGCCGCATGGAACGTCAGATCGAGCGCATGCGGGGGCACGTCATCATCTGCGGCTGGGGCCGGGTCGGCCGCGCCATCGCGCGCGCCGTCGCCCGCGCCGGAGAAGACCTCGTCGTCATCGACCGCGACGCCCAGCGGTTGGCGGGCATCAACCATCCCAACGTGCTCGGTGAAATCGCCGATGACGAGGTGCTTCATCGGGCCGGCATAGCCCGCGCACGGGTTTTCGTGGCGGCCCTGGAGACCGACGCAGACAATCTCTTCGCCACTGTGAGCGCCCGGGCCCTGAGCGGCCCCGATCTGGTGATCATCGCGCGGGCCAGGACGGAGGCCTCCGAGCCGAAGCTCGAGCGAGCCGGCGCAAACCACGTCGTGAACCCGCAGCGGCTCGGCGGGGACCGCATGGCGGCGTTCGCGTTGCAACCGCATGTCGTGGACTTCCTCGAGGTGGTCATGCATGACGCGTCGCTGGAGATCCGGCTCGAGGAGGCGACCGTGGCCGCGGGCTCCAGCCTCACCGGTCGGACAATCGACGAGGCGCGCATCCAGGACCACACCGGTGCCCTCCTGCTGGCAATTCGCAACGACGACGGCACGTTCACGTCGAATCCATCGCCGTCCACCCGCCTGCGGCCCGGCCACGTGCTGATCGCGGTGGGATCGCCGGCCCAGCTGAGTGCCCTTCGCTCGGCCGCGGGCGATCAGCAACGCTGACCGGTACGCGCGACGCCGAAAATACCCTGATATGCGATGCAACCCCAGAGCCGCTCAGAACGTCTATATCTGCGAAGGGCCGACGGAGGCAACGACTCGCATCCGGCTGGACGGGAGTCCTGGCGTGTTGGGCGCCAGGTTGGTCAGCCACCGGCGGAGGGGCGGCGACGTCGGGGGTCGCCCCTCCGCCAGGCTCAGTGCCCGCTCGGATCAGGCCAAGGCAACCAGGTCGCTCAGGTCCGCGCTCCAGGAGTCCTCGACACCGTCGGGCAGCAGGATCACCTTCTCCGGCTGCAGCGCCTCGACGGCCCCCTCGTCGTGCGTGACGAGGACGATGGCGCCGCCGTAGCTGCTCAGCGCGCCCAGCACCTGTGCGCGCGAGGCGGGATCGAGGTTGTTGGTCGGCTCGTCCAGCAGCAGCACGTTGGCTGAGGAGCAGACCAGCCCGGCCAGCGCCAGCCGCGTCTTCTCTCCGCCTGACAGGGTTCCGGCCGCCTGGTCGGCGGCGTCACCGCTGAACAGGAAGGCGCCGAGGATCTTGCGCAGCTCACCGTCGGTGGCGGCGGGCGCGGTGGCCCGCATGTTCTCCAGCACAGTCCGGTCGGTGTCCAATGTCTCGTGCTCCTGGGCGTAGTAGCCCAGCCGCAGGCCGTGACCAGGTGTCACAGTGCCGGTATCCGGCCGCTCGATCCCCGACAGGATGCGCAACAACGTGGTCTTGCCGGCACCGTTGAGGCCGAGTACGACGACGCGGGCACCTCGGTCGACGGCGAGATCGACGTCGGTGAAGACCTCGAGCGAGCCGTAGGACTTCGACAGGCCCTCGGCTGTGAGCGGGGTCCGGCCACAGGGCGCAGGAGTCGGGAAGCGGACCCGGGCGATCTTGTCGGCCAGCCGTACCTCTGCCAGACCGGCCGACAGCCTTTCGGCTCGCCGCTGCATGGAGTGCGCCGCCTTGGCCTTCGTCGCCTTGGCCCGCATCTTGTCGGCCTGCGACAGCAGGGCGCCGATCTTCTTCTCCGCGTTGGCTCGCTCCCGGCGACGGCGGCGTTCGTCAGTCTCGCGCTGCTGCAGATACGTATGCCATCCGACGTTGTAGACGTCGGCCTCGGCTCGGTTGGCATCGAGGTGCCAGACCTTGTTCACGACGGCCGCGAGCAGGTCGGCATCGTGGCTGATCACGACCAATCCGCCCTTGTGACCTGCCAGAAAGGTCCTGAGCCAGCCGATCGAGTCGGCATCGAGGTGATTGGTGGGCTCGTCGAGCAGCAGGGTCTCGGCGTCGCTGAACAGGATCCGGGCCAGCTCGACGCGTCGGCGCTGGCCACCGGACAGCGTGCGCAGGGGCTGGCCGAGCACCCGGTCCGCGAGGCCGACATGGGCGCAGATCCGAGCCGCTTCGCTCTCGGCTGCGTAGCCGCCGAGAGCCGCGAACGTCTCCTCCAGCCGACCGTAGCGCCGGACGGCACCATCGCGCGCGGCTTCGTCCACGATCTCGCCCATGATGACCTGCGATTTCGTCAGGTCATGCAGCAGCACGTCGAGACCGCGGGCTGACAGAACCCGGTCGCGCGCGGTGACGTCGAGGTCGCCGGTTCGCGGATCCTGAGGCAGGTAGCCGACCTCGCCGCGGCGGTCGATGCTCCCCGCGTACGCGGGCGCCTCTCCGGCGAGCACCCGCAGGGTCGTGGTCTTGCCCGCGCCGTTGCGGCCGACCAGACCGATCCGGTCGCCGGGCTGGACGCGCAGGTTGGTATCCGAGAGCAGCATGCGGGAGCCAGCACGCAACTCCAGCGCAGCGGCGGTAATCACGAAAACTCCGTTCGAGGATGCGGCGCGGACCATCGCCCGCCGCACGCGGCGGGCACGGAGCCGGCATCAGCTCGTTCGGGTCACAGCTAAGAGGGTACCAGCGGAGCGCACTTAGTATTCCGCTGGCGACCCCCCGTCAACCGGGCCGCCACCTGCTGACGGTGATCAAGGAGTTTGCGTCGTTGTTCCACCGGTTTTGTCCGGTACGTCCTACGCAGACTCCTTGATCACCGCAGGGAGGAGGGGGCGTACGGGTTAGACGTTGAAGCCCAGGGCACGCAGTTGCTCGCGCCCCTCGTCGGTGATCTTGTCGGGGCCCCACGGTGGCATCCACACCCAGTTGATCTTGAAGTCCTTGACCACCCCGCCGCCGGGGCCTCCGGTGAGCGCCGACCTGGTCTGGTCCTCGATCACGTCGGTGAGCGGGCAGGCCGCTGACGTGAGCGTCATGTCGATCGTGACCACGTTGTCAGGATCGACATGAAGGCCGTAGACCAGCCCCAGGTCGACGACGTTGATGCCGAGCTCCGGGTCGACCACGTCGCGCATGGCCTCCTCGACGTCGTCGACGCCAGCGACGGCGCCCGTGGTCTTTGTGGGCCCCGTGGTCTCTGTGGACTCGGTGGTCTCTGCGGTCTCAGTCATCAGCTCTTCCCTCCATTGACAGCCTGCGCCGTCGCGTCCTTCCACGCCATCCAACCCAGCAGCGCGCACTTGATTCTCGACGGGTACTTCGACACGCCGACAAAGGCCACCGCGTCCTCGAGCACCTCGTCGTCGGGCTCGACCCGGCCCTTGCTCTGCATGAGGGCGAGGAACTCCTCCTGTACCCGCATCGCATCCTCGATCGGCTTGCCGATGACCAGGTCGGTGAGCACAGAGGTCGACGCCTGGGAGATCGAGCATCCCATGGTGTCGTACGAGACGTCCGCCACCGTGTCGCCGTCCAGCCGCACCCGCAGGGTCACCTCGTCACCGCAGGTGGGGTTGACGTGGCGCACCTCGGCATCGAAGGGCTCGCGCAGCCCCTTGTGGTGTGGGTGTTTGTAGTGGTCGAGGATGATCTCCTGGTACATCGAGTCGAGCTGCATCACGCGAAGTACCTCTGCACGGTGTCCAGCCCGCGGACCAGGGCGTCGACCTCCTCCGTCGTGTTGTAGAGGTAGAACGACGCCCGGGTGCTGGCCGGCACGCCGAATCGCAGGTGCAGCGGTCGCGCGCAGTGGTGCCCGGCCCGAACGGCCACTCCGTGGGCGTCCAGCACCTGACTGACGTCGTGCGGGTGCACGTCGTCGACGAGGAAGGAGATGGCGGTGCCGCGTTCGGCCGGGTCGGTCGGTCCCAGGATGCGCACCCCGTCGAGAGTTGCAAAGCCCTGCAGCGCGTACGCCAGCAGCTCCCGCTCGTGCGCCCGGATCACGTCGAGCCCGACCTCGCTCACGTAGCCGATCGCGGCGTCGAGCCCAACGGCCTCCGCGATCGGCATTGTGCCGGCTTCGAACTTGTGCGGCGGGTGCGCGTAGGTCGAGCGCGCCATCGACACGCTCTCGATCATCTCGCCACCGCCGAGGAACGGTGGCATCGCGTCGAGCAGCTCCCGACGCGCCCACAGCACCCCGATCCCGGTCGGCCCGCAGATCTTGTGGCCGGTGAACCCCAGGAAGTCGGCGCCGAGCTGCACCACGTCGACGGGCATGTGCGGGACGGACTGGGCGGCATCGACGAGCACGAGAGCGCCCACGGCGTGCGCCCGGTCGGCGATCTGCCGGATCGGGTTGATGGTGCCGAGGACGTTGGACTGGTGCACCAGGGCGACGAGCTTGGTCCGCTCGTTGATCAGCTCGTCGATGCCGGCGAGGTCGAGCCGGCCGTGGTCGGTGACCCCGAACCACCGCAGGGTGGCGCCGGTGCGCCGGCACAGCAGCTGCCACGGGACGATGTTGGAGTGATGCTCCATCTCGGTAATGACGATCTCGTCGCCGGGGCCGAGCCGGAACCGCTCCCCGTCGGAGTCGCCGGTGGCGGCGTTGCCCATGCTGTAGGCCACCAGGTTGATCGCCTCGGAGATGTTCTTGGTGAAGACCACCTCGGTTTCGTCCCGTGTGCCCAAGAAACCGGCCACCGTGATCCGCGCACCTTCGTAGGCCTCGGTCGCCTCCTCGCCGAGCTGGTGCGTCGCTCGGTGAATGTTGGCGTTGTGCTGCTCGTAGAAGTCGGAGATGGCGTCGATGACCTGGCGCGGCTTCTGGGAGGTGTTGGCGCTGTCGAGGTAGACCAGCGGGCGACCGCCGCGGACCGTACGGTCCAGGATCGGGAAGTCCTTGCGTACCCGCTCGACGTCGAAGCTCACGGCACTGCCCGGCTGACCTGCTCGTAGCCACGGGCGTCGAGTCGCTCGGCCAGCTCCGGGCCGCCCTCCTCGACGATGCGGCCGTCGATGAACACGTGGACGAAGTCAGGAGCGATGTAGCGCAGGATGCGGGTGTAGTGGGTGATGAGCAGCACGCCGGTCTCGCCGGTGGCGCGGACCCGGTTGACCCCGGCCGCGACCACCTTGAGCGCGTCGATGTCCAGCCCCGAGTCGGTCTCGTCGAGGACCGCGATCTTGGGCTTGAGCAACTCGAGCTGGAGGATCTCGTGCCGCTTCTTCTCCCCGCCGGAGAAGCCTTCGTTGACGTTGCGGTTCTTGACGTCTTTGTCCATCTCCAGCGCGGCCATCGCGGCGTCGAGCTCCTTGACGTACGTCCGGAGCTTGGGTGCCTCGCCGCGAATCGCGGTGAGCGAGGTACGCAGGAAGTTCGACACGGACACGCCCGGCACCTCGACGGGGTACTGCATCGCCAGGAACAGCCCCGCGCGAGCGCGCTGGTCGACGGTCATCGCGAGCACGTCCGCGCCGTCGAGCAGGATCTGCCCGCTGGTGACGGTGTACTTGGGATGCCCGGCGATGGAGTAGGCCAGCGTTGATTTGCCTGAGCCGTTGGGCCCCATGATGGCGTGCGTCTCACCGGCCTTGACGGTCAGGTCGACGCCCGTCAGGATCTCTTTCTGCTCGGCATCGCCGGCAGATTCGGTGATGCTGACGTGCAGGTCGCGGATCTCAAGGGTGGCCAACGAGCTCAACTCTCCTTCAGGCGCACGAGGATCTCGTCGCCGTCGATCTTGGTGGAATAGACGGGCACCGGTTTGGTCGCGGGCAGCCCCGTCGGCCGTCCGGTGGTCAGGTCGAACCGCGAGCCGTGCAGCCAGCACTCGATGGTGGTGTCCTCGACGTCGCCCTCGGCCAGCGATACGTCGGCGTGCGAGCACACGTCGTTGATGGCGTAGATCTCGCCGCTGGTCTTCACCAGGCAGATCGGGATGCCGTCGATCTCGACGCGGTGGGTGCCCAGTTCGGGCACGTCGTCGTAGCGGGCGGCGGGTACGAAGTCGCTCACGCGCCCACCCGGCCCAGCTCGTCCTCGATAGCCGCCAGCAGCCGCTCCTCGACCTCGGGGATCCGGATCTGGCTGATCACCTGAGCGAAAAAGCCACGGACCACGAGCCGCCGGGCCTCGTCGGGGCGGATGCCGCGAGCCCGCAGATAGAACAACTGCTCGTCGTCGAACCGCCCGGTCGCCGAGGCGTGACCGGCGCCGGTGACCTCGCCGGTCTCGATCTCGAGGTTGGGCACCGAGTCGGCCCGCGCTCCATCGGTGAGCACCAGGTTGCGGTTGAGCTCGTAGGTGTCGGTCTGCTCGCCGGCCGGCCGGATCAGCACGTCGCCGATCCACACGGTGTGCGCGTCCTGCCCCTGCAACGCACCCTTGTAGGTGACCCGGCTGCGGCAGTGCGGCTGCCCGTGCTCGACGAACAGGCGGTGCTCCAGGTGCTGGCCGGCGTCGGCGAAGTACAGGCCGAGCAGCTCGGCGTCGGCGCCGGGGCCGGAGAACCGCACCGTGGGAGCGATTCGCACGAGGTCTCCGCCGAGGCTGACGAGGATGTGCCGGAAGGTCGCGTCGCGGCCGACGAGCGCCGCCTGGGCCTCGACATGCACCGCATCGGGCTCCCAGTCCTGCAGGCTCACGACGGTCAGGCTCGCCGCGTCACCGACGCGGAACTCGGCGTTGGCGGCGAGCGTGGTCGAACCGACGTGGTCGATCACCACGACCGCTTCGGCACCCTCCGCCACGTCGATGACGACATGGCCGTACGCGAGGCCGAGCTCGCCGCGAATGGTCAGGAAGGTCACCGCGGAAGCGGCGGTGTTGCGCGGCACCGATACGACGAGCGCCTGGTCGACGTTGGCCATCGCTAGCGCACTGACCCGATCGGCGGGGATGAGCGCGCAGCCGACGAGAGAGTCGGTACCGTCGACCTGGCGTACCTCGACCTCGGGCGGCGCCTGCACCTCGATGACCAGCTTGCCGTCGGGGGTGAACGGCTCCAGCAGGGCGCGCATCCGGGCCAGCGGCGTGAACCGCCAGTCCTCCTCGCGGCCGTGCGGCAGCGGGAAGGAGTCGGGGTCGCGGGACGTGCGCCGCTCCGGGCGGGCATCGCCGGGCGGCCGGGCCGGCCCGCCGTGAGAACCGGCGCCGGGAGATGGACCTGTCTTCAAAGTGGGAGTCGCGTCCGCCATCGTCAGCCGACGGCTCCTTCCATCTGCAGCTCGATCAGCCGGTTGAGCTCGAGGGCATACTCCATCGGCAATTCGCGCGCGATCGGCTCGACGAAGCCCCGCACGACCATCGCCATGGCTTCGTCCTCGGACATGCCGCGGCTCATCAGGTAGAACAGCTTGTCCTCGCCGATCTTGGACACGGTGGCCTCGTGGCCCATCGAGACGTCGTCCTCGCGGACGTCGACGTAGGGGTAGGTGTCGGAACGGCTGATCTGGTCGACCAGCAGCGCGTCGCATTTCACCGTCGAGCGCGAGCCGTGCGCGCCCTCCTGGATCTGGACCAGGCCGCGGTATGAGGTACGCCCGCCGCCGCGGGCAACCGACTTGGACACGATCGTCGAGGAGGTGTTCGGGGCGCAGTGCACCATCTTGGCGCCGGCGTCCTGATGCTGGCCGGCACCGGCGAAGGCGATCGAGAGCACCTCGCCCTTGGCGTGCTCGCCCATCAGCCATACGGAGGGATACTTCATCGTCACCTTGGAGCCGATGTTGCCGTCGATCCACTCCATCGTGGCGCCTTCTTCGGCGATGGCGCGCTTGGTGACGAGGTTGTAGACGTTGTTCGACCAGTTCTGGATGGTCGTGTAGCGGCACCGGGCGTTCTTCTTCACGATGATCTCGACCACGGCGGAGTGCAGCGAGTCGCTGGAGTAGATCGGGGCGGTGCAGCCCTCGACGTAGTGCACGTAGGCGCCCTCGTCGACGATGATCAGCGTGCGCTCGAACTGCCCCATGTTCTCGGTGTTGATGCGGAAGTACGCCTGCAGCGGGATCTCGACGTTGACGCCGGGCGGCACGTAGATGAACGACCCGCCGGACCAAACGGCGGTGTTCAGCGCGGCGAACTTGTTGTCGCCCACCGGGATCACCGTGCCGAAGTACTGCTGGAACAACTCGGGCTGCTCGCGCAGCGCCGTGTCGGTGTCCAGGAACAGCACGCCCTGCTCCTGCAGGTCCTCGCGGATCTGGTGGTACACCACCTCGGAGTTGTGCACGACGAGACCCTCGGCGATGAAGTTGTGCGGCCCTTCCACCTCGACGTCGTAGACCGGTTCGACGTCATACGGCGTGATGGCGGTCACCCTCGCGAAGCCGAGGTGCTCAGTGCAGTGCGTCCGGAAGGTGGTGCCGCGCGCGGACGTCGCCGAGTGGATGTAGCTGCGCCGGCCGAACCGCGCCGTGCGCTTGGGATTCCGGCAGTCGAGCCGATCGAAGTCACCGGACAAGTGCAGTCGATGACCGTACATCGTGCGGCTGGCGTCGAACGGGTGACGACCGCTGAACTCGTACGGGCCGGCGGCACGTATCCCGCAGAGAAGAGCCAGCTCCGCACCCTGCTCCAGGAGCGCCGCGCTGACACTGGTCAGCAGCACCGAGCCGGACTTCGCCGGTCCGACATAGCCGTCGGCATCGACCCAGCCCCCGAGGAAGGCCAGCCGCTCGTCGAGCGGCAGCCCGAACACCCAGGGCGGAACCTGCTTGGTGTGCGCGTTGCCCGCGAACCCCATCTCGTACATCCAGTCGACCAGCGGCCGGGAATTGACGACAAGTCGCTGGGAATCGGCGGCGATCGCGCGCAGACCGAAGAGGTCGCTGACGATTCGGCTGATCTCCGCGCGCAACTCGGCGTCGGTCTCCGGGACTGCGAACTGCACCCGGTGGGTGCGTCCAGAGTGCTGCATTGAGCCGTCACCGAGGAAGTAGCCGAGCAGCCACAACAGATCGCGTGAGGTCCACATCGGACCAAAACCCTCGCCGTTGGGCTTGAAGCACGCCGGCACCTGCAAGGGCTCGCCGAAGCTCGGGAGGCCCCGGGGCACCGCCACCAGGTCGCCCACCGTCAGTTCCCCAACCGTCTTCCAGCGGCGGATGAACCGCGCCCGCTGACGGCCTTCCTTGCGCCCGTCAGCCAGGACCAGGAACGGGTGATTGTCGGTGGCGCGGATCCGGCGCAGGCCGACGCTGATTTCGTAGGTCTGCCGGGTGTCAGTCTGCGCCGCGGCACGGACCGGGGCGACCACAAATCGGCCTGACTCCTCGTCGAGTGCGAACACCTTGTCGCCGGCCTCGATCTCCTTGATCGCAACCATGCCTCGGTCGGCGGTCCACACGCGGGTTCCGCCGGCCAGACACTCATACTGGGCAGCCACACCGGAGACCAGCCGCTGCTTCTCCGCCTCGGGGATGCCGAGCCGGTCGTAGGTGTTCTTGATGTCGGCGGGCAGGTCGTCCCAGGTCGCCGCCTGCTTCTCGGTGGACCGGACGAAGTACTTGATGTTGTCGAAGTCGATCCCGGACAGGTCGGAGCCCCATGTGGGCAGCGGCTTCTTGCCGAACAGCTTCAGCCCCTTGAGTCGGCGCTGCAGCATCCACTCCGGCTCGCTCTTCTTGGCCGAGATGTCGCGTACGACGGTTTCAGACAGCCCTCGCTTGGCGGTCGCGCCGGCGGTGTCGGAGTCGGCCCAGCCGAACTTGTAGCTCGACAACGCCTCGATCTGCTGGTCCTGGGTGAGGACCGGGGAACTGGGCGCGGTCGACGGTGGAGTGGTCATGAAGACGTCCTCACAATGGTGGACGGAGCAGGAATATGCGTTGTGCAAATGCCGTCGCCGTGGGCGATGGTGGCCAGACGTTGGACGTGTGAGCCGAGCAGGCGCGAGATGGCCCGCGTCTCGGCCTCACACAGCTGCGGGAACTCGGCGGCGACATGCGCGACGGGGCAATGGTGCTGGCACAGCTGGCCCCCACTGGCGATGACCGACGTGCTGGCGGCGTAGCCCTCGCGAGAGAGCGCCTCGGCCAGTGCCTCGGCCTGCGCGGTCGGGTCGTCAGGAGCCTCGGCCATGGTCTCGCGGCAACGGTCCTCGAGTGCGCCGACACGCTCGGCGGCGAACCGCTCCACGGCCGCCACGCCGCCGTGGGCCGCCAGGTGGCGCAAGGCGGCGGTCGCCAGGTCGTCGTAGGTGTGCGGGAAGGCGTCGCGACCGACATCGGTCAGGAGGAACACGCGGGCGGGACGGCCCCGGCCCCGGCGGCCGCGAACCGGCCTATCCCGGCTCCCGACCCGGCCCAGCGCCGCCAGCGCATCGAGGTGCCGGCGGACCGCCGCGGAGCTCAGCCCGAGTGTCTCCGCGAGGTCGGCCGCGGTGAGCGGGCCGCCCTCGAGCAGGAGTCGCGCGACGCGGTCGCGGGTGCGGACGTCGGCCGCCCCCACCGGCAACCGCCGGTCTCGCGTCAAAGTTTTCACAACAACATTGTGTCGTAAATCGCCAGCGGGGACAACCACCCCAGCAGACGAGGCGCCGTCCGGCGGCGCTTGTCGTGGGAAAACCTCTCAACAGAGGCCCCGTCCGAGGTGGTTTCCCACGACAAGACGCATCAAGAGGGGCCAACCGACCTACGATCGGGGGGTGAACGCCCGGCTGCGCCCCTCATCTCGCCTGATCAGCAGGCTGTGCCTGGCGGCCGTTGTCGGCAACGCCGTGATAGTGGTCACCGGCGCCCTGGTGCGGCTGACCCGCTCCGGGCTGGGCTGCCCCACCTGGCCGCGGTGCTCGTCGGGCAGTTACGTCAACACCCCCGAATACGGAATTCACGGCCTCATCGAATTCGGCAACCGAACTCTGAACGCCCCGCTCGGGGTGCTCGTGGCCGCGTGCGTGGTGGCCACCCTGCTGCAGCGGCCGCGCCGCCGTGACCTGGTGCTTTTGTCGTGGGGGCTGGTTTTGGGCATCGCGGCCCAGGCGGTGCTCGGCGGGATCACCGTGCGTACACACCTCAACCCGTGGACGGTTGCCGCCCACTTCCTGCTCTCCATGGCGCTGATCGCCGTAGCTGCGGCGCTGCACTCGCGGTCCAGTGAGCCGGCCCGGCCGAATACTCCGGCCGACCCGGCTGTCCACCCGCTGATGCGACGCCTCGGTGGGCTGCTAGTCGGGGTGACAGCCGTCGTACTTGTCCTCGGCACCATGGTGACCGGCAGCGGGCCGCACTCCGGGGATCGGACGGCCAGCCGGACCGGTTTCGACCCGGCGACGATCAGCCAGTTTCACGCCGACGCGGTCATGCTCCTCATCGGTCTCACAGTGGCGACCCTGGTGGGTTTGCGAGCTACGGCCGCTCCTCGGCGCGCGCGCCGGGCGGCGGGCGTACTCCTGGGCGTCGAGTTGGCCCAGGGCCTCATCGGCTACCTGCAGTACTTCACCGGTCTTCCGGTGGCGCTGGTGGCCGTCCATGTCGCGGGCGCCTGCCTGGTCTGGCTGGCCGCCCTCTATCTTGGGTTCGCCCTGGGCGCGCAGCGTCCGCCTTCGCTGAGCCAGATCGACAGCCGGTCCGACCCGTCGAATGCCGCTCCGTCAGCGCGAGTGAGCTAGCCAAAGAAATGGCAGCCGGACGAGTGCCGTGTGTCGGTGTACGCTCGGTTACTTGCGGCTCATCCCGATCGAGGGAGGCCCTCTCATGGCCGTCGCAATGGTCCTGAAGTTCCCCGGTGGCACGCTCGGACAATGCGACGAGGTCATCGCGAAGATGGGGTACGAGCCCGGCGGGGCTGGCGCTCCGCACGGTCTCTTCCACTGGGTCACGGCCACCGACGACGGGATCCAGATAACCGACGTCTGGGACTCCAAGGAGGCCGCAGAGCGGTTCGCCGCGAAGCGAATCGGCCCGGTCACGGCCGAGGTCGGCGTCCCGGGCCCGCCCGAGATCACCTTGCACGAGGTGCACAACTATCTGACGGCGGGCTAGCGCTGATCGATAGTTGCTGCACCACCGCGAGTTGCTTCTGAACCTTGCGCGGGTTTCGCACGTCAGCGCGGTGATGCTGGGCCGGTGAAGCCGACCCTGGCCGCTGACAGCGAGCGCAGCAGCGATTGCTGGCGGGCGGCGAAGGCCGGGCCGTCGATCTGATGGCGATCGGCACGGTCGTGCAGCAGCGCGAGTTCTGTCGCGGCGAGTTGATAGTCGCGGATCGCCCTGGCCGCTCCGCTGCCCCGGGTAGCACGGACGAGCCCACGCACGCGCCTACGGTCGGCCGTAGAGGCCACCATCGGCGGGTCGGCCCAGCTCAACCAGCCGGACTGGACATACATCGGGAGCACCCGCCGGATCAGCGCCCTGACCCGGCGGCGCTCCAACTGCGCCACGGCGATGATTCCGAGAAGCACGGGGAGCATGACAAGCAGATAGACAACGACCAGGTGATGCACTCCGGCGGCGGTGTTCCAGGTCGCGTGCAGCGTCATTGCCACCGCCAGCCCGATCAAGGGCCCGAGGCCGCGACCGGCTCGCGAGCGGGCGATGGCGGCGTAGCCCAGGCCGATGCCGGTCGCCGCCGTGAAGAGCGGATGCAGGAAGGGCGAGAAGACGCCCCGCAGGACGAAGGTGCCGACCAGGCCTGGTACCCCGTTTTGCACCGCAGCCCCGGCGTAGTAGAGGACGTTCTCGGTCATCGCGAAGCCGAGCCCGACCAGGCCGCCGTAGACGATGCCGTCGATCGGGCCGTCGAATTCGTGCCGCCGGAGGCGGAGCAGACCGAGCAGCACCGCGCCCTTCGCGCATTCCTCGACGATGGGAGCGCCCAACGAGGCCGTAAAGAAGGTGGCGGTCGAGTCGTCGAAAACGGCGCGTAGGGCCAGCAGATCGACGGTATTGATGGCCAGCGCGATCAGTGCCGCGACGGTCGCGCCCCAGGCGAAGGTGACGACCAACAACCGCACGGGCTCGGGCTCGTAGCGATCCAGGCCCAGTAGGCCGGCGACCAGCAGCGGCACCGGAATCAGCGCCAGCGCGAAGCCCAGCAAGAAGGGCACCGGGCCGGTCTGCGCGGCGATGACACCGAGGACCACGACGCCGGCGAAGCCGAAGCCGACGAAAGACAGCACGGCCAACCAGGGCCGCTGGGGCGCCGGCGGCGCCCATGTCTGCGGCGGGGTCACCGTCTTGAACCGGTCGAGCCGGCCGTCTCGGCGGCGACCGCCACGGCCGCGGCGAATCGGCGAACCGCCCCGCGGTGGTGGAGCAGGAACAAGGAGGGCTCGGTCACCTCCAGCTCCAGCAGAACCGGCGTGTCGTCCGGCCCCGGCAACAGGTCGACCCGGGCATAGAGCAGCCGGTCGGCGCCGCCCGGCACGGCGGCCAGAACCCGCTCGGCGACGGCGAGTTCAGCCGGGTCGGCAACGCGCGAGATCGATTCCTCGCGGTACAGGCCGCTGACCTCCCTATCCGATCCCACCAGCAGCGCGGCCTTGCGGACGCTGTGGCTGTAGACCCCACCGAGGTAGAGCAGCGCGGTCTCGCCGCGGACGTCCACGCCCGGCAGGTACGGCTGCACCATCACGGTGCGCCCGTCCCTGTGCAGCCCGGCGACGTGCTCTTCGGCCAGCGCGGTGTCGGCCGCCGCGTACCGCCGGGTGTCCCGGGCGCCGGCGCTGACCGCCGGTTTCACGACGTACTCCCCCGCGGCGGGCAGCGCGGTCGGGGAGCCCGGCTCAAGGAAGGTCGTTGCGACGACGGGGACGCCGGCGGAGGCCAGCTCGGCGAGGTAGTGCTTGTCGGTGTTCCAACGTACGACCTCCGCGGGATTGTGCAGCCGAGGCACGGAGGCCGCCCACGCCAGGAACTCAGGGCGCCGCTCGGCGTAGTCCCAGGTCGATCGGATGACGACCAGGTCGTACGACGACCAGTCCTGCGCCGGGTCGTCCCAGACGGCCGGTACGGCGGCGACCCGCTCGTCGGCCAGCGCCGAGAGCAGCGCCGCGCCCTCATCATCGAGGTCGGGCAGTGCAGCGCATGTTGCCAAGGCCACCCGACCGCGACTATGCACGGCGAGAGGGTATCCGCTGATCGAGGATCCTCGGTCAACCGATGGTGTGGCCCCGGTGCTCTCGGATGGTCGCGACCGGATCGCCGCCCGAGCAGCCCCCATGAAACTCGGAGCGGTCGGCGTCGTTGCGGAAGGACACCAACACCACGGTCGGGCCCGACGCACCCACCTTGCCGGTGTATCCGGCGCTCGGGCTGGCCGCGACCAGCGACACCACCGAGCCGCGGCACCGCAGGGTGACGCTTCCCCCGATCAGCGACCAGGTCCGGATCTTGCCCCGCGGCGCGGTTGGTGGCGCCCTCTTGACCGGAGGCTTGGCGGTACGCACCACGCGAGTCAGGATCGGGAGGGCGCTCGGGCTGGGCACCCGTGTCAGCGCGGGGCCGGGCGTCGGGACGTCGCCGGGCACCCCACCGATCAGCGCACCACCGTCGCCCTGACGCGTCGGAGAGGCGTGCCGTCGAGACTGTTGAATCCGATGGCCATGCCGCTGGCGGTCGACGCGACGACCAGGGCCAGCAGCGTCCCGCCGTAGCGGGCCGCATCTCGGACATCCTTGCGCACCGCCACAGTCTGGCTGTCCCGTCAAGCGAGTGGCCGCCGCTAGACGTCAGCGCAGTGCGGCATCCACGGCCACGGCGCAGAACAAGAGGGCCAGGTAGGTGTTCGAGAGATGGAACAGGCGCATCGGCCGCACGGGCGCGCCGCTGCGGACACTGGCATACATCCGGTGGACCTCGACCAGGAAGACGGCACCGAGCACGAGCGCGACGGCTCCGTAGACAGCGGTCGTGGCCACCGGCCAGAGCACCAATGAGCTCAGGACCATTGCCCAGGAGTAGCCGAGCATGCGCCGCACAACGACCTCAGCGGGGGCAACGACCGGCAGCATCGGCACACCGGCAGCCGCGTAATCGTCGCGGTAGCGCAGGCCGAGTGCCCAGAAGTGCGGCGGTGTCCAGAGGAAGATGATCGCGAACAGCACGGCGGCCGCCCAGGACAGCCGGCCGGTGACGGCGGAGGTGCCGATGAGCACCGGCATGCAGCCAGCGGCCCCACCCCAGACGATGTTTGACGGAGTACGTCGCTTCAGCCCGATCGTGTAGACGAAGACATAGAAGAGGATCGCGGTGAGGGCCAGGACGGCGGAGAGCAGGTTGGTGGTCAGGGCCAGCTCGCCGATCGCCAGCACGCCCAGCACGATTCCGAAGACCAGGGCCGCCCGCGGGGTCACCACGTGCCGGGCGAGGGGGCGGCGGCGGGTGCGGCGCATCACAGCGTCGATGTCGCGGTCGATGTAGCAATTGAGCACGTTGGCGCTGGCGGCCGCCAGCGCGCCACCCCCGAGAGTCGCGATCAGCAAGCGGATGGAGGGGAAGCCACGGCTCGCCAGCATCATGGTGGGGACGGTGGTCACCAGCAGCAGCTCGATGATGCGCGGCTTGGTGAGTGCGAGATACGCGCGCGGCAGTTCGCCTCGGCGCGGCCGGGCCGAGGCGCCCGATGCCTGATCGGCAATCTGATCGACAACCTGATCGACAAGGGGCGGCGGCACGAGCGCGGTCACCCGGTCATGCTAGCCGCGCTCGGCGTTCAGCGTCCGACCGGCTGGGTAGGCTCCACACCGACGCCAACCCGCACCCCGCACTGAGGGAGTACCCCGCCAGTGACCACAGCCGACCTCGAATGGACCGATGTCGATCGCAGTGCCGTGGACACCATCCGCGCGCTCGCCATGGATGCGGTGGAGGAGGCCGGCAGCGGCCATCCAGGCACGGCGATGAGCCTGGCGCCGGCCGCCTACCTGCTCTATCAGCGGGTGCTCCGGCACGACCCCACCGACCCCCAGTGGCCGGGCCGCGACAGGTTCGTCCTATCGTGCGGGCATTCCAGCCTGACGCAGTACATCCAGCTGTACCTCTCCGGCTATGGGCTCACCCTCGACGACCTGCGCCATCTACGCCAGTGGGGCTCGCTCACCCCCGGCCACCCCGAGCACGGGCACACCGCCGGTGTCGAGACGACCACCGGGCCGCTCGGCCAGGGCATCGGCAATGCCGTCGGCATGGCCATGGCCGTGCGCCGCGAACGCGGACTCTTCGACCCCGATCCCGCCGTAGGCGAGAGCGTCTTCGACCACACCATCTGGTGCTTCGCCAGCGATGGTGACATGCAGGAAGGTGTGCAGGCCGAGGCGGCCAGCCTGGCCGGGCACCAGCGCCTGGGCAGCCTGGTCATCCTGTACGACGACAACCACATCTCCATCGAGGGCAACACCGATGTCGCCTTCTCCGAGGATGTGCTGGCGCGCTACGCCGCCTACGGCTGGCATACCCAGCGGGTCGACGACGCCGAGGACGTGCCGGCGCTGTACGAGGCTTTCACCGCCGCTCGCGACGAGACCGAGCGACCGTCGATCATCGCGGTGCGCTCGATCATCGCCTGGCCGGCACCGCACGCGCAGAACACCGGAGAGGCGCACGGAGCCGCCCTGGGCGCCGAGGAGGTCGCCGCCACCAAGAAGGTCATGGGGATGGACCCCGACCAGACGTTCGTGGTCCCCGACGAGGTGCTGGCCCGGGCCCGCGACGTGGTCGACCGGGGCCGCAACCTGCACCAGGAATGGCAGAGCCGGTTCGACGCCTGGGCGCAGGCCAACCCGGATCGGCACGCCCTTCTCGAGCGGATCCGCCAGCGGCGGCTGCCCGAGGGATGGACCGACGTGCTGCCGACCTTCGAGGCGTCCGACTCGGGCCTGGCCACCCGCAAGGCCTCCAACAAGGTGCTCGACGCGCTCGGGCCGGTGCTGCCCGAGCTGTGGGGCGGATCGGCCGACCTCGCCGGTTCGAACAACACCACGATCAGCGGCTCGGAGTCCTTCCTGCCCAAGGAAACCGGCGCCGCCGACGCCAACCCCTACGGCCGCACCCTGCACTTCGGCATCCGCGAGCACGCGATGGGCTCGACCATGAACGGCATCGTGCTGCACGGCGGCACCCGGCCGTACGGCGGCACGTTCCTGATCTTCTCCGATTACATGCGCCCCGCCGTCAGGCTGGCCGCGCTCATGCAGTTGCCGGTGATCTACGTCTGGACGCACGACTCGATCGGGCTCGGCGAGGACGGCCCGACCCACCAGCCGATCGAGCACCTGGCCGCCCTGCGAGCGATCCCCGGGCTCGACGTGGTGCGGCCGGCCGACGCCAACGAGACCGCGGTCGCGTGGCGGACCGTCATCGAGCACAGCGACCGGCCGGCCGGGCTGTGCCTCACCCGGCAGAACGTGCCGGTCTTCGACCGCTCGAAGCTGGGGTCAGCCGAAGGTGTCGCTCGAGGCGGCTACATCCTGGCCGAGGCCAGCGTGGGGCTGCCGCGGGTGATCCTCGTCGCGACCGGCTCAGAGGTGCAGGTCGCGGTGGCCGCCCGCGAGCGACTCGAGGCCGAGGGCAAGCCCACCCGGGTGGTGTCCATGCCGTGCGTCGAGTGGTTCCGCGCGCAGGACCAGGCCTACCAGCAAGAGGTCCTGCCGCCGTCGGTGCGCGCGCGGGTGAGCATCGAAGCGGCCGTCAGCCAGGGCTGGCGCGAGATCGTCGGCGAGGCCGGCGAGATCCTCAGCATCGAGCACTACGGTGCCAGCGCTTCGTACAAGATGCTCTACGAGCAGTTCGGCTTCACCGCAGATCGGGCGGTCGCCGCCGCCCACGCCAGCCTGTCCAACGTGGGAGCGGAGACCGGTTCCACAACCGGCAATTAGGAGGACCCGATGAGTGACGTCCTAGCCGAGCTGTCCGCAGCAGGCGTGTCCATCTGGCTCGACGACATGAGCCGCGAGCGGTTGGTGAGCGGCAGCCTGAAGTCGCTGATGGCCGACCGGCATGTGGTCGGCGTGACCACCAACCCGACGATCTTCGCCAAGGCGCTGGAGAAGGGATCGTCCTACGACGACCAGGCCCGCGAACTGGCGCTGCGCAAGGTGGACGTCGACGAGGCGCTCCGGTCGATCATGACCTACGACGTGCGCTGGGCCTGCGACGTGCTGCGCCCGGCCTACGACGCCTCCGCCGGTGTCGACGGTCGAGTCTCCATCGAGGTCGACCCCCGGATCGCCCATGACTGCGAGCGATCCCTCGCCGAGGCCAAGGCGCTGTGGTGGCTGGTCGACCGCCCGAACCTGTTCATCAAGATCCCTGCCACCAAGGAGGGCCTGCCGGCGATCACCCAGACCCTGGCCGAGGGCATCAGCGTCAATGTCACCCTCATCTTCGCCCTCGTCCGCTATGACGAGGTGATGGAGGCGTTCCTGGCCGGCATCGAGGGCGCCCTCGCCAACGGGCATGACGTCTCGCGGCTCGCGTCGGTGGCGTCGTTCTTTGTCTCCAGAGTCGACACCGAGGTCGACCAGCGGCTGGACAAGCTCGGCTCCGACGAGGCCAAGGGGCTGCGCGGCACGGCGGCGATCGCCAACGCCCGGCTGGCCTATCGGCACTACGAAAAGGTGTTCGGGTCCCCGCGCTGGCAGGCCCTGGCCGACGCCGGTGCGCGGCCGCAACGCCCGCTGTGGGCATCCACCGGCGTCAAGGACCCCGCCTACGACGACACGCGGTACGTCATCGACCTGGTGGCTCCCGGGGTGGTGAACACGATGCCGGAGGCCACCCTGGAGGCGGTCGCGGACCACGGCAAGGTACGCGGTGACATGGTGACCACGATGTACGACGACGCTCAGGCGGCCCTCCACCGGCTGGCCAAGGTGGGAATCGACTACGACGACGTGGTGCGGGTGCTCGAGGACGAAGGCGTCAAGAAGTTCGAGGACTCCTTCACCGAACTCACCGAGACGGTCACCGATCAGCTGCGCCGGGCCGGTGCTGAGATGCACGGATCGCGCCGATGACCTCAGCGGCCGGCGTCAGGGTCACCGTCACCGGCCGGCTACTCAGTGCAGCTCGCGACGACGTGCTGGCTGCCGCCGATGCCGATGGCCTGGCGGCCGCACTCGCGGCGAAGGATCCGAGCCTCTGGGGACCCGGGGCAAGCGATGAGGCCGCAAAGCGGCTGGGTTGGCTGGACCTCCCCACGTCCTCGCGTGACCTGCTGCCGCGCCTCGTCGCGCTTCGCGAGGAGTTGGCGGCTGACGGCCTCGATCACGTCGTGCTGGCCGGGATGGGCGGGTCGTCCCTCGCACCCGAGGTCATTTGCGCCACCGCCGGGGCGGCCCTGACGGTGCTCGATACGACCGATCCCAGCCAGGTCCGGGCCGCGCTGGCCGACCGGCTCGACCGTACCGTCGTCGTCGTCTCCTCCAAGTCGGGCGGCACGATCGAGACCGACAGCCACCGGCGGGCCTATGCGCGGGCGTTCCGGGAGGCCGGGATCACCGAGCCCGGCCGCCACTTCGTGGCCGTGACCGACCCGGGCTCACCGCTGGAGCAGACGGCGCGCGACGAGGGCTTCCGCGAGATTTTCCTGGCCGATCCCGACGTCGGCGGCCGCTACAGCGCGCTCACCGCCTTCGGGCTCGTGCCCAGCGCGCTGGCTGGGGTCGACGTCGCCGCCCTGCTCGACGAGGCCGCCGCGCTGTCGGAGGTGCTGGGCCGGTCGGCCGACAACCCCGCGCTGGAACTCGGCGCCGTACTCGGTGGCGCCGGCCGGGCGGGGCGCGACAAGGTGATCCTGGTCGAGGCCGGCTCCGGCATTCCAGGGTTCGGCGACTGGGCTGAGCAGTTGATCGCCGAGTCCACCGGCAAGGACGGGACGGGCCTTCTGCCGGTCGTGATCGGCGGCCCCCAGTCCCCCGGTGCCAGCGGAGGCCTCGACGCCCATCCGGTGCGGCTGGCAACATCCGGCACGGGCTCGCTCGCCGACGTCACAGAGCACACCGCGGTGTCCGGGCCCCTCGGCGCACAGTTCCTGGCGTGGGAGTACGCCACCGCGGTGGCCGGTCGCGCGCTCGGGATTAATCCCTTCGACCAGCCCAATGTCACGGAGTCAAAGGAGAACACCGCGCGGATCCTCGCCTCGGGCCTGCCCGAGGAGTCCCCCGCCCTGGTCGACGGTGACGTCGAGGTCTACGCCGACCCGCGGCTGCTGGGTAGCGCCAAGGGGCTCTCCGATGTGCTCCGGGCCCTGGTCGAAAGCGTGCCCGAACGCGGCTATCTCGCCGTGATGGCCTACCTCGACCGTCATGCGGATGCGGCCGCGGCCGACCTGAGGGACGCGCTGGCGGCCCGCACCGACCGGCCGGTGACCTTCGGTTGGGCGCCCCGGTTCCTGCACTCGACCGGGCAATACCACAAGGGCGGTCCGCAGGTCGGCGCCTTCCTGCAGGTCACCGGTGGTGTTGCCGACGACCTTGCCGTGCCCGGCCGCGACTACACGTTCGGCCGGCTGCAGGCAGCGCAGGCGGCCGGTGACCGCGAAGCGCTGGGGCAGCGCGGGCGGCCGCTGGTGCGGTTGCACCTCCTCGACCGCGGCCGTGGCGTCGGCCAGTTGCTCGGGGCGGCGACGTGACCAAGCGCGCGGTCGAGATAACAGCGGGGCACAACCCGCTGCGCGACCCTGCCGACCGGCGGCTGCCCCGGGTGCCCGAGCCGTGCGCGCTGGTGGTGTTCGGCGTGACCGGCGACCTTGCCCGCAAGAAGCTGATCCCGGCCGTCTACGACCTGGCCAACCGCGGCTTGCTGCCGCCGGGTTTTGTCCTGCTCGGCTTCGCCCGCCGCGACTGGGATCACGGTGAGTTCGCCGAGCTGGCGCAGAAGGCGGCCCGGGACCACGCCCGCACCGAGTGGCGCGACGATGTGTGGCGCCGCCTCGGCGACAGCATTCGGTTCGTCCCAGGGTCCTTCGACGACGACGCGGGCTTCGATCACCTCGCCGAAACGCTGCACGAGCTCGAGGCCAGTCACGGGATCGCCGGCAACGCCGCGTTCTACCTGTCCATCCCGCCGGCCGCCTTCCCGGTGGTGCTCAAGCAGCTGCAGCGCACCGGGATGGCCGATAACAGGATCTCCGGCGGGTGGCGCCGAGTCGTCGTGGAGAAGCCCTTCGGCCACGACCTGGACAGTAGCCGGGAGCTCAACGAGCTGGTCGACGACGTCTTCACCGCCGATGACGTGTTCCGCATCGATCACTACCTCGGCAAGGAGACCGTACAGAACCTGTTGGCGCTGCGCTTCGCCAACACGCTGTTCGAGCCGGTCTGGAACGCCCACTACGTCGACTCGGTACAGATCACCATGGCCGAGGACGTCGGGATCGGCGGCCGCGCGGCCTTCTACGACGCGGCGGGTGCGGCTCGCGACGTCCTGCAGAACCACCTCCTGCAACTTCTGGCGCTCACCGCCATGGAGGAGCCGGTCGCCTTCTCCGCCGAGGCCCTGCGTATTGAAAAAATCAAGGCGCTGCGCGCCATCACGCTGCCCGAGGACATCGAGCACTTCGCCGTCCGTGGCCAGTACGCCGAGGGCTGGCTGGGCGGCCAGCGGGTGCAGGGCTATCCGCAGGAGGAGGGTGTCCCGGCAGAGTCGACCACGGAGACCTACGTGGCGGTACGCCTCGGCGTAGAGACCCGGCGCTGGGCCGGCGTGCCGTTCTACCTGCGCACCGGCAAGCGGTTGCCGCGCCGGGTCACGGAGATCGCGGTGTCCTTCAAGAAGGCACCGCACCTGCCGTTCGATCGCACCGACACCGAGGAGCTGGGCCAGAACCAGTTGGTGGTCCGGGTGCAGCCCGACGAGGGAGTCACCCTGCGCTTCGGCTCGAAGGTGCCCGGCACGTACATGGAGGTACGAGACGTCCTGATGGATTTCCTGTACGGAGAGGCGTTCACCGAGAGCTCGCCGGAGGCCTACGAGCGGCTTCTGCTCGACGTTCTGCTCGGTGATGCCACGCTCTTCCCGCGCAACGAGGAGGTCGAGGCGTGCTGGCGGGTCGTCGACCCGCTCGAAGAGTTCTGGGCCGGCCGCAAGCCGTGCAACTACCGCGCCGGCGAGTGGGGGCCGGCCGAGGCCAACGCCATGCTCGCCCGCGAGGGACGCTGCTGGAGGCGGCCATGACGACACTGTGGGACACCACCGGCGCCGAGGTGGTCAAGGCCCTGTCCGCCGAACGCCGCTCCGCCGGGGCGGTCACCTCGGGTCTGGCATTGACGCTGATCAGCGTCGTCGACGAGAAGCACGTGGGCGAGGTCGAAAAGGCGGCCGCGCTGGCCGCCGCCATGCACCCCTGCCGGCTGCTGGTTGTCGTCCGCCGACAGCTCAGCGAGGATTCCCGGCTCGACGCCGAGGTCCAAGCCGGTGGCAGGCTGGGGCCCGGTGAGGCCGTTGTCATGCGGATGTACGGCCGGTTGTCCCTGCATGCCGAGTCCGTCGTGCTGCCACTGCTGGCTCCGGACACGCCGGTGGTCACGTGGTGGCACGGTGAGCCACCGCAGCGCATCGCCCACGATCCGCTCGGCGTGCTGGCCGAGCGGCGCGTGACCGATTGCGCGCGAGCGGCCGATCCGATGGCCGCGCTGCACAACCGGGCCGACGACTACGCGCCTGGAGACACCGACCTGGCGTGGGCCCGGATCAGCGGTTGGCGCGGACTGTTGGCCAGTGCGTTCGACTCGGTCGCCGGGCGGGCCCGCAAGGGCACCGTCGCGGCCGAAAGCGGGAGCCCGAGCGCCGCCCTGCTCGTCGGCTGGCTCGGCGACCGGCTGCGCATCCCGCTCACGCTCACCGAGTCCGCCGGGCCCGGGCTGACCGAGGTCCGCATCTCCCTCGACAACGGCACCCACGTCTGGCTCGAGCGCGGCGACGGCCACAACACCACCGTCCATCGCAACGGCATGCCCGACCGCAGCCTGCCGCTGCCGCGTCGCCAACTCGGGGAGCTGCTGGCCGAGGAGCTGCACCGTCTCGAACCCGATCATCCCTATGGCGACGCCCTGGGAAAGGCCACTGGCAAGCGGGGGCTCAACCGGCGGGAGCCGGTCCGGGTCCACAAGTGGCTGGATCCGGCCGCCCAGCCCTCATGAGCGCCCCTTCGGTCGTTGTGCACCGCGACCCGGTCCTGCTGGCCCGAGCGGTCGCCGCGCGCCTGGTGACCAGGCTCGTCGACTGCCAGTCGGCGCGTGGTGCGGCCTCCGCGGTGCTCGCGGGGGGCGGCATCGGCACCGCCGTCCTCCAAGAACTCCGCGACAGCCCGGCCCGGGATTCCGTCGACTGGCGCCGGCTGGATCTCTGGTGGGGCGACGAGCGGTTCCTACCAGCCGGGCACCCCGAGCGCAATGAGACTCAGGCGCGGCTCGCGTTGCTCGACGCGGTGCCCGCCGACCCGACCCGCATCCATCCCATGGCCGCCTCCGACGGGCCGCTCGGCGAGGACGCTGAGTCGGCCGCGGAGTCCTACGCTGCGGAGCTTCGGGCGGCCACCAGACCAGAGGATCACGGTGACGTGCCCACGTTCGACGTGCTGCTGCTCGGCGTGGGTCCGGAGGGCCACGTCGCATCGATCTTCCCGGAGTCGCCGGCGGCCTACGACGACCGAACGGTGGTGGCCGTGCGGCACGCCCCGAAGCCGCCACCGATCCGACTGAGCCTGACCTTCGGCGCCATCAACAGCGCCGCTGAGGTCTGGGTGGTGGCTGCCGGAGCCGAAAAGGCACCGATCGTGGGGTTGGCGCTCAGCGGAGCCGGCCGGGTGCAGTTGCCGGCGGCCGGTGTGCAAGGGCGGCGGCGGACTCTGTGGCTGCTCGACCAGGCGGCCGCATCGCAGCTGCCCGCCCAGCTGCGCAATCCCTGGTAGCCGCCCAGATGGGCCGATCCTTCAGCGGGGCACCACTGTGATCGGGCAGCGCATGCCAGGTGCGCGGCTGAGTCGCGCATCCGCGGTGAGCAGACTGCAGCCCAAGAGCTCCGCCAGCGCGACGTACGAAGCGTCGTAGGCCGACAGGTTGTCGCGGAGGTCCCAGATGCGCTCCAGGAGTGAGAACACCGGATAGCGCGTCATCCCGAGCCGACGCCATGAGTCCAAGGCGACCCAACCGGCGTCGGCCGCTAGCGTCTGAGCACTGACTCTGTGGCGCATCCCGCTCGCGACTTCGGAGTCGATGAGGTGGGGGGCATGCAGTTGCTCGGTCGCGACAGCCTCGCGCGCCGGCCCAGCGTTGAGCAGGGCTGACAGGGCCGCCGAGGCATCGATCACGATCATCTGTCGGAGCGCCCGAAGTCCACGTCGCCGAGGATCGTCACGGTGTCCACACCGAGATCGGGAAGGGCGCCCATCAACGCGGGGTTGTCCGCTCTGCGCGACACCTCAGCGAGTTCCCTCACCGCTACCGCTCCGACCGACGTCGCATCACGAGCTGCAAGCCGCTCCAATCGCTCGATGACCTCGTCTGGCACGTTGCGCAAGTACAGCGTCCTCATGTAGCAGAATGCTAGCAGACTGATTGCAGTATGCCGAGGCAGACCCGCGCAGGAGGATCCCGACCGGTGACGGCGCCCCACGTGAGACAAGGTGCCCGGCTTCGACGCTGCGCAACACGCGGACGGTTCGGCTTGTGATCCCTCGCACCTGTCCCCGTCCGTACGGCTGGCCGATCGGTGGCTGGGACGTGCAGGAGACCTCGTCTACGTCTCGCCATCGTTTCGCCGTGCAGTCGAGAGGCGTCACAAGCTATGCACCGTGCCGTACACAGTCGATCCGCGTGTCGACGCTTACATCAATGCGCTCCCGGAATGGCAGCGGGCCATTTGCCGCGAAGTCCGGGATCTGGTCCACGCCTGCGACCCCGAGGTCAGGGAGACCATCAAGCGCACCATCCGTCCGTACTTTGTGCTGCAAGGCAACGTCTGCGCACTCCTGGCGGCCAAAGACCACGTAGACGTATTCCTCTACGACGGCGCCATGGTCCCCGGTCCCGAGGGCATCATCACCGCCGGCCACGACAACAAGACCGCCCGAACCGTCGCCTTCCGCCAGGACGACACCATCAACGCGGCCGCACTCAGCGCAATGTTCGAACACATCATTGCCAACAACCGTGCTGGCGGCCGGCGCAAGCTGAAACGTGACGCCTGGCTCTGACCGCGCACCCCGCCACGGACGCGTCGTGCGGTCAACACGCGGTCGCCGCCACCGCCAAGGCCCGCCAGCGCTGGCTTATCTCTCCACCGCCGCCCAAGAGAGGTTGTCCAGGTCTTCGTGGAACTTGAGGTGGCGGTCCCCCGCCTGACATCTGCTTTGCGGTAGATGTTGGGCGACCGCCAAGTCGACCCGACAGAACAGGGGACCGCTGTGAAGACCGTACCGAGGACTATTGGGGTAGTAGCGCAGGACGACGTGCGTGGGGTGGCTGATCTTCCCGGGGAGGTCAGCCTGGCGCTCGCTGACATCGCCGGGGTCGCACGTGAGGGGCTGCTCGC
>JBBPZR010000080.1:0-40498 GCA_038276285.1 Mycobacteriales bacterium
CAGATGGCGCTGGAGCTGTTCAAGCCGTTCGTCATGAAGCGGCTGGTCGACCTCAACCATGCGCAGAACATCAAGAGCGCCAAGCGCATGGTCGAGCGAGCCCGTCCCGTCGTCTGGGACGTGCTCGAGGAGGTCATCACCGAGCACCCAGTGCTGCTCAACCGCGCACCCACCCTGCACCGCCTCGGCATCCAGGCCTTCGAGCCGCAACTGGTCGAGGGCAAGGCGATCCAGATCCACCCGCTGGTCTGCACCGCGTTCAACGCCGACTTCGACGGTGACCAGATGGCGGTGCACCTGCCGCTTTCTGCCGAGGCTCAGGCCGAGGCGCGCATTCTCATGCTGTCGAGCAACAACATTCTCTCGCCCGCGTCCGGCCGGCCGATCACCTCGCCCACGCAGGACATGGTGCTCGGCATCTATCACCTGACCGCGCTCGAGGAGGGTGGCATCGGCGAGGGCCGGGTGTTCTCCTCACCGGCGGAGGCGACGATGGCCTACGACGCCCGTGAGCTGTCGATGCAGGCCAAGGTACGCGTACGCCTCGACGAGGTTCCCGACGTCAACAACGGCGACGAGCCGCCGTGGGTCGCCCCTGAAGGCTGGATTCCGGGTTCACCCGTGCTCGTCGAGACCACGCTGGGACGCGTGTTGTTCAACGAGGCGCTGCCGATGGACTACCGGTTCGTCAACTACGAGATCAGCAAGAAGCAGCTCTCGGAGATCGTCAACGACCTGGCCGAGCGCTATCCCAAGGTGCAGGTCGCTGCCACGCTGGACGCGCTCAAGGCGGCCGGTTTCTACTGGGCGACCCGGGCCGGCGTGACGATCTCCATCTCCGACGTCGTCACCCCGCCGAACAAGCAGCAGATCCTCGACGGCTACGAGAAGGACGCCGAAAAAATCGAGAAGCAGTACAAGCGCGGCGTCATCACCGACGAGGAGCGCCGCCAGGAGTTGATCGAGATCTGGACCAAGGCGACCAAGGAGGTCGCCGACGCCATGGAGGTGAACTTCCCGAAGAGCAATCCGGTCTGGATGATGGTCAACTCCGGCGCCCGCGGAAACATGATGCAGATCCGGCAGATCGCCGGCATGCGTGGCCTGGTCGCCAACCCCAAGGGTGAGATCATCCCGCGGCCGATCAAGACCAACTTCCGCGAGGGTCTGACGGTGCTGGAGTACTTCATCTCCACCCACGGTGCCCGCAAGGGCCTGGCCGACACGGCCCTTCGTACGGCCGACTCCGGTTACCTGACCCGGCGCCTGGTCGACGTGTCGCAGGACGTCATCATCCGCGAGGAGGACTGCGGCACCGAGCGCGGCGAGTCCATGCACATCGCCGACGAGTCGGCCGACGGCACGCTCGCGGTCCGTTCCTACGCGGACTCCAGCGTCTACGCGCGCACGCTGGCCAAGGAAGTCGTCAGCGAGGACGGCAAGCTCGTCGTACCAGCCGGCAGCGACCTCGGTGACGTGCTCATCGCGGCGCTGGTCGCGGCCGGGATCAGTGAGGTAAGGCTGCGCTCCGTGCTCACCTGCGACAGCAAGGTGGGCGTGTGCGCGGCGTGCTACGGGCGGTCGCTGGCCACCGGCAAGACGGTCGACGTCGGCGAGGCGGTCGGCATCATCGCCGCCCAGTCGATCGGCGAGCCTGGCACCCAGCTGACCATGCGTACCTTCCACACCGGCGGTGTGGCCGGAGACGACATCACTCACGGCCTGCCGCGCGTGGTCGAGCTCTTCGAGGCGCGTCAACCCAAGGGCAAGGCGCCGATCACGGAGGTCTCCGGCCGGGTCACGATCGAGGACAACGACAAGGGCCGCAAGATCACCGTCACGCCCGACGACGGCAGCGACCCAGTGTCGTACGAGAAGATCAGTCGCCGGGCCCGGCTCCGGGTGAGCGACGGTGGGCACGTGTCCGTCGGCCAGCAGCTCATCGAAGGGGCCATCGACCCGCACGACGTGCTGCACGTGCTGGGCCCGCGCGAGGTGCAGCGGCACCTGGTCCGCGAGGTCCAGGAGGTCTATCGCAGCCAGGGTGTGTCAATACACGACAAGCACATCGAGGTGATCATCCGCCAGATGCTCAAGCGGGTCACGATAATCGACTCGGGCTCGACCGACTTCCTGCCCGGTGCACTGATCGATCGGGCCCTGTTCGTCGAGGAGAACCGCCGGGTCGTCACCGAAGGCGGGGAGCCGGCCTCGGGACGTCCGGTGCTGATGGGTATCACCAAGGCCTCGCTCGCGACCGAGTCGTGGCTGTCGGCGGCCTCCTTCCAGGAGACCACCCGGGTGCTCACCGACGCCGCGATCCAGGCCAAGAGCGATTCGCTGCTCGGGCTCAAGGAGAACGTCATCATCGGCAAGCTCATCCCGGCCGGCACCGGCATCAGCCGCTACCGCAACATCCGGGTCGAACCGACCGAAGAGGCGCGGGCACAGGTGTACTCCATGACGGGGTACGACGATCCCGACTACGCCTTTGGTGCCGCTAGTGGGCAGGCTGTTCCGCTCGACGAGTACGACTACGGCCGGTTCAGCGACCGGTAGTTCGTCCCCGCACGGTCTCGGGGCGCTCGCATCCAAGCGGGCGCCCCGCACCGTGTCCTGCGTGCACAGTCGCGTCCGGCATGATGGGCCCGGAATTGCTTTCACCGACGGAGGAAGACCCATGAGTGAGTCCGGAGATCAGCCGGGCGGTACGCGCGGCCCCAGCGATCCGACCGGAGGGGGATTCGACGCGACCTTCGATCCGTGGTCACCACCGGCCGACTCCGCGGCGCCGGTCGAGGAGGCCGCGACTCCACCTCCGCCGCCTCAAGAGCTTCAGGCGCCTCAAGAGCCTCAGGCGCCTCAGGACCCGGCCGAGGTGAACCTGTCCAAAGCCGCGGGTTCCGATCAGCCCGACCACGGCGCCGCGGATCCGAACCAGCAATGGGGTCAGCCCGGCTACGAGCAGCCCGGATACGAGCAGCCGGGATACAGCCAGCCGGGTTATCAGCAGCCCGGCTACGAGCAGCCGGGATACGGCCAGCAGCCCGGGTACGACCAGCAGGCGGGCTATGAACAGCCTGGATACAGCCAGCCCGGATATGCCCAGCAGCCCGGCTACGGGGGCGATCCCAGCCAGCAGTACGGCCAGACCGGCTACGGCCCGCCGCCGTACGGGCAGCCGGCCTATCCCGGCTACGGCTACGCGGGCCCGCAGAACTCCGGCCGGGCAACAGCCGTGATGGTCCTCGGCATCGCTGGTCTCGTACTCACCTGCGCCTGGGGCATCGGCATCATCCCGGCAATCGTGTCGCTGGCGATGTCCGGCGGAGCCAAGCGCGACATCGAGGCTTCCGGCGGCCGGCTCTCGGGCCTGGGCATGGTGACCGCCGGGCGGATCCTCGGTTGGATTGCGGTCGGCCTCTTCGTCGTCTTCGCAGCGCTGATCACAATCGGCTTCCTCGTGGACTCGAACAATTCCACCTACAACGGATACTGACGGCCGAGCCAGACCAGACGCTTTTGACCTGAGCCGGAGTGGTCGGTATTCTCAATCAGCGTGCCCGGGCATCCCGGGCTCTCGCGTGTGCGCCCTGAGTTTCATGTCGGGGCGCATGGCGCGACCTCCGTCCCTACTCGGCAACGGTCGGGCAGGACCTCGCGCGGGCGACACGCCCGACCGCGTGGGCCGGAGGAAGAAGCACGAACCGAGACAGAAGGTCGGTTTCGGAGTCCGACCAGCCAGCAGCTCGACACAGAAGACGGAGACGCGGTGCCCACGATCCAGCAGCTGGTCCGCAAGGGCCGGCAGGACAAGATCGAGAAGACCAAGACCCCGGCGCTGAAGGGGAGCCCCCAGCGTCGTGGCGTCTGCACGCGCGTCTACACGACCACCCCCAAGAAGCCGAACTCCGCGCTGCGCAAGGTCGCCCGGGTGCGGTTGACCAGCGGCATCGAGGTCACGGCGTACATCCCGGGAGTGGGCCACAACCTTCAAGAGCACTCAATCGTGCTCGTCCGCGGCGGCCGGGTGAAGGACCTGCCCGGCGTCCGCTACAAGATCATCCGCGGCTCGCTGGACACGCAGGGTGTCCGCAACCGCAAGCAGGCTCGCAGCCGATACGGCGCCAAGAAGGAGAAGAGCTAATGCCCCGGAAGGGCCCGCCCCCCAGACACCCGGTCGTCATCGACCCGGTCTACGGCTCGCCGCTCGTCACCAGCCTGATCAACAAGGTGCTGCGTGCCGGCAAGCGCTCCAACGCCGAGCGCATCGTCTACGGCGCCCTCGAGGGGTGTCGTGACAAGACCGGCAACGACCCGGTCATCACGCTCAAGCGCGCTCTGGACAACGTCAAGCCCGCCATCGAGGTCAAGAGCCGACGCGTCGGTGGCGCGACCTACCAGGTGCCCGTCGAGGTGAAGCCGCCGCGCGGCACGACGCTGGCGCTGCGATGGCTGGTGTCTTACAGCCGTGGCCGGCGCGAGAAGACGATGACCGAGCGGCTGATGAACGAGTTGCTCGACGCGAGTAACGGCTTGGGCGCCGCGGTCAAGCGCCGCGAGGACACCCACAAGATGGCCGAGTCCAACAAGGCCTTTGCCCACTACCGCTGGTAGCCAAAGAACAGTCCCCCTCCCAGACAACCCGACTCCCAGACAATCCCGACTCCCAGACAATATAGAAAGACACCCCCAGTGATTTCCGTCCCAGACGATCTGCGCCGTACCCGGAACATCGGGATCATGGCTCACATCGACGCGGGCAAGACCACGACGACCGAGCGGATCCTGTACTACACCGGGATCAACTACAAGATCGGCGAGGTCCACGACGGCGCCGCGACGATGGACTGGATGCCGCAAGAGCAGGAGCGCGGCATCACGATCACCTCTGCCGCGACCAAGACGGAGTGGCGCGACCACACCATCAACATCATCGACACCCCGGGCCACGTCGACTTCACCGTCGAGGTGGAGCGCTCGCTGCGCGTGCTCGACGGCGCGGTGGCGGTCTACGACGCCGTAGCCGGTGTGGAGCCGCAGACCGAGAACGTCTGGCGCCAGGCCGACAAGTACGGCGTACCCCGGATGTGCTTCGTCAACAAGATGGACCGCACCGGGGCCAACTACTTCCGCACCGTCGACATGATCGTCGAGCGGTTGAACGCGGTGCCCCTGGTGACCCAGCTTCCCTGGGGTGTCGAGGCTGACTTCATCGGTGTGCTCGACCTGATCACCATGCAGGCTCTGCGCTGGGAGAGCGAGGACAAGGGCGCGTCGTACGAAACCGTCGACGTCCCCGCGGACCTCCTCAAGGAGGCGCAGGAGTGGCGGCACAAGATGGTGGAAGGGCTGGCCGAGGCCGACGACGAGATCATGGAGGCCTATCTCGAGCGCGAGGCTGAGCTGACCGTCGATGAGCTGCGGGCCGGCATCCGGCGCGCGACCATCGGGAGCAAGCTGACGCCGGTGCTGTGCGGCTCCGCGTTCAAGAACAAGGGCGTCCAGCCGATGCTCGACGCCGTCGTCGACTACCTGCCCAGCCCGCTCGACGTCGAGGCGATCCACGGCACGGCCCTCGACGGCGAGACCGAGGTCACCCGACAGGCCAGCGAGAGCGAGCCATTCTCGGCGCTGGCCTTCAAGATCCAGACCGACCAGCACCTCGGCAAGCTCACCTACATCCGGGTCTACTCCGGCCGCCTCACGACGAGTTCCGCGGTGCTCAACAGCACCAAGGACCGCAAGGAGCGAATCGGCAAGATCTACCAGATGCACGCGAACAAGCGTGAGGAGCGCCACTCCACTGGCGCCGGCCAGATCGTCGCGGTCGTAGGCCTGAAGCAGACGACCACCGGTGACACCCTCTGCGATCCCAACGAGCCGGTGATTCTCGAGTCGATGACTTTCCCGGCGCCGGTGATCTCGGTCGCCATCGAGCCCAAGACCAAGGGCGACCAGGAGAAGCTCGGCACGGCCATCCAGAAGCTGGCCGAGGAGGACCCGACCTTCCAGGTACGCCACGACGAGGAGACCGGCCAGACGATCATCTCGGGGATGGGCGAATTGCACCTCGACGTGCTCGTCGATCGGATGAAGCGCGAGTTCAAGGTCGAGGCCAACGTCGGCAAGCCGCAGGTCGCCTACCGCGAGACCCTCACCAAGACGGTCGCGAAGTACGACTACACGCACAAGAAGCAGACCGGCGGTTCGGGCCAGTACGCCAAGGTCGTGATCTCGCTGTCGCCGCTGGGCCTGGATGCCGAGCAGATGTACGAGTTCGAGAACAAGGTCAGCGGCGGCAAGATCCCGCGGGAGTACATCCCCTCGGTCGACGCGGGCTGCCAGGACGCCATGCAGTACGGCATCCTCGCCGGGTACCCGTTGGTCGGGGTCAAGGTGACCCTGCTCGACGGTGGATACCACGAGGTCGACTCGTCCGAGATGGCGTTCAAGATCGCCGGCTCGATCGCGTTCAAGGAGGCGGCACGGCGGGCCTCGCCCGTCATCCTCGAGCCGATGATGGCCGTCGAGGTGGTCACACCCGAGGCCAACATGGGCGACGTGATCGGCGACCTCAACTCACGCCGCGGCAATATCCAGGCTATGGAGGAGCGCGGCGGAGCCCGCGTCGTCCAGGCCCTTGTGCCGCTGTCGGAGATGTTCGGCTACGTCGGCGATCTCCGGTCCAAGACCCAGGGCCGGGCGAGTTACAGCATGCAGTTCGACTCGTACGCGGAAGTTCCGCAGAACGTTGCCAGGGAGATCATCGCGAAGGCGACGGGGGCGTGAGCATCGAGCGGAGCGACCCCGGAGTCGGCTCCGGAGCGCCGGACGCGACAATTTCCGGGAAAACGTCGTACCGGCGGGCCCTAAACCGACGATTTCCCGGAAATTGCGGGATGGCACCAAGAGCACGGGGTATCCGGCGCAACAGCTAGCCAAGTACGGCGAAGAGAACCCAGTATCTAAGGAGAAAAGCAGTGGCGAAGGCGAAGTTCCAGCGGACCAAGCCGCACGTCAACATCGGCACCATCGGTCACATCGACCACGGCAAGACCACCTTGACCGCGGCGATCACCAAGGTGCTCCATGACGCGCACCCGGATCTCAACCCGTTCACGCCGTTCGACCAGATCGACAAGGCGCCCGAGGAGAAGCAGCGCGGGATCACGATCTCGATCGCGCACGTGGAGTACCAGACCGACAAGCGGCACTACGCGCACGTCGACTGCCCCGGCCACGCCGACTACATCAAGAACATGATCACGGGCGCCGCGCAGATGGACGGCGCGATCCTCGTCGTCGCCGCCACCGACGGCCCGATGCCGCAGACCAAGGAGCACGTGCTCCTGGCCCGCCAGGTCGGCGTTCCCGCGATTGTCGTCGCCCTCAACAAGGCCGACATGGTCGACGACGAGGAGATCCTCGAGCTGGTCGAGCTCGAGGTGCGCGACCTGCTCAACTTCTACGAGTACGCCGGTGACGACATTCCGATCGTGCGGGTCTCGGCGCTGAAGGCGCTCGAGGGTGACGCCGAGTGGAGCGAGAAGCTGCTCGAGCTGATGAACGCGGTCGACGAGTCGATTCCGGAGCCGATCCGCGACATCGAGAAGGCATTCCTCATGCCGGTCGAGGATGTCTTCACGATCACTGGCCGCGGCACCGTGGTCACCGGTCGCATCGAGCGCGGCATCGTCAAGGTCAACGAGACCGTCGAGATCGTGGGCATCAAGGAGAAGTCGATGTCAACGGTGGTGACCGGTGTCGAGATGTTCCGCAAGCTGCTCGACGAGGGGCGGGCGGGCGACAACACCGGCCTGCTGCTGCGTGGCATCAAGCGCGAGGAGGTCGAGCGCGGGCAGGTCGTCTGCAAGCCCGGCTCGATCACGCCGCACACCGAGTTCGAGGCGCAGGTCTACATCCTGTCTAAGGACGAGGGTGGCCGGCACACCCCGTTCTTCAATAACTACCGCCCGCAGTTCTACTTCCGCACCACCGACGTGACCGGCGTGGTGACCCTGCCCGAGGGCACCGAGATGGTCATGCCCGGTGACAACACCGAGATGAGTGTCGCGCTCATCCAGCCGATCGCGATGGAGGACGGCCTGCGCTTCGCCATCCGCGAGGGCGGCCGCACCGTCGGGGCCGGCCGAGTCACCAAGATCAACGCCTAGCTACCAACCTGCGGCGGCCGAGTTGGCCGCCGCGGTCACGTACAACCCGAGTCGCAGCGTCACCGAGCCCAACCAAGAGGACCAACCAAAGGAAGAGGGGCACCAAGCCCATGGCGGGACAGAAGATCCGCATCCGGCTCAAGGCCTATGACCACGAGGTCATCGACAGTTCGGCGCGCAAGATCGTCGACACGGTGACCCGGACCGGCGCGCAGGTCGCGGGCCCGGTGCCGCTGCCGACCGAGAAGAACGTCTACTGCGTCATTCGTTCTCCGCACAAGTACAAAGACTCGCGGGAACACTTCGAGATGCGCACGCACAAGCGCCTCATCGACATCCTCGACCCGACCCCCAAGACGGTTGACGCGCTCATGCGGCTGGACCTCCCCGCGGGCGTCGACATCGCGATCAAGCTGTAGGGGCATCCGAACCATGGCTCTAGAAAAGACGCAGATCAAGGGTGTGCTGGGCGAGAAGCTCGGCATGACCCAGGTCTTCGACGAGTCCAACCGGATCGTGCCGGTGACGGTCGTCAAGGCCGGCCCGTGCGTGGTCACTCAGGTACGCACGCCCGACCTCGATGGCTATTCCGCCGTTCAACTGGCGTACGGCGGGATTGACCCGCGCAAGATCACCAAGCCGCTGGCCGGCCACTTCAGCAAGGCCGGCGTGACGCCGCGGCGCTACATCGTCGAGATCCGCACCCCCGACGCCGCCAGCTACGAGTTGGGCCAGGAAGTGACCGTCGAGGTGTTCGCAGCGGGCGCGACCGTCGACGTCACGGCGACCAGCAAGGGCAAGGGGACAGCCGGCGTCATGAAGCGGCACGGCTTCCACGGCCTGGGCGCCGGCCACGGCACCCAGCGCAAGCATCGCTCGCCCGGCTCGATCGGCGCCTGCGCCACACCCGGCAGGGTGTTCAAGGGCACCAAGATGTCGGGTCGGATGGGCCATGCACGGGTGACCACCCAGAACCTCACGGTGCATGCCGTCGACGCTGTCGCGGGCCTCCTGCTCATCAAGGGCGCGGTACCCGGCCCCAAGGGTGGCCTTGTCCTGATCCGGACAGCCGCCAAGGGCGGAGCTGACAAAGCGGTGAAGGGTGCTCTGTAGCAATGACCACGCTTGAGGTCCGCACACCGGCGGGCGAGACGGCCGGCAAGATCCAGTTGCCGGAGGACGTGTTCGACGTCGCGGTCAACGTGCCGCTGCTGCACCAGGTCGTGGTCGCGCAGTTGGCCGCGGCCCGACAGGGCAGCGCGTCGACGAAGACTCGTGGCGAGGTGCGCGGCGGCGGTGCCAAGCCGTACCGCCAGAAGGGCACCGGCCGCGCCCGGCAGGGCTCGACCCGGGCGCCGCAGTTCGCCGGCGGTGGCGTCGTGCACGGGCCTGTCCCGCGCAGCTACGCCCAGCGGACGCCCAAGAAGATGAAGGCCGCCGCGTTGCGCGGCGCGCTGTCCGACCGGGCCCGCGCCGATCGGGTGCATGTCGTGTCCGCTCTGCTCGACAGCGATGTCCCGTCGACCAGCGCCGTGGTCGCCGCTCTGCGCGGCATCACGACGGCCAAGCACGTTCTGGTCGTCGTGGATCGCGCGGACAGCGTCGGGTGGAAGAGCCTGCGCAACGTGAAGTCCGTGCATGCCATCGCGCCTGACCAGCTCAACACCTACGACGTCCTGGTCAGCGATGAGGTCATCTTCACCCGCGCGGCCCTCGAGACGTTCCTCGCCGGACCGGCTCGTGGCCGGTCGGTGAAGGCGATGGCCACCAGTTCCGAGGTCACCGAAGAGGTCCCCGAGGTCGTCAGCACCCCAGCGGTGAAGCTCACCAAGCCGGCCGATGCCGCGGGTCCGGACGGCAAGGGCAGCCATGCACCGCTCGAGGATGACTCAGCGCCCGAGGGCTTCGAGATCAAGGGCAACGACTCCTCGAAGAAGTTCCACCAGCCGGGTGGCCAGTGGTACGACCAGACCGTTGCCGAGGTGTGGTTCGCCACGCCGGCTGATGCCAAGAAGGCCGGGTTCACCGAGGCGGGCAAGCCCGCCGCTGCCGATGAGGGGAGTGCCAAGTGAACTCCGACGCGCGTGATGTGCTGCTCCGGCCGGTCATCTCCGAGAAGAGCTACGGCCTGCTCGACGGCAACAAGTACACATTCCTGGTACGCCCCGACGCCAACAAGACCCAGATCAAGATCGCCGTACAACAGGCCTTCAACGTCAAGGTGCTCAGCGTCAACACACTCAACCGGCAGGGCAAGCGCAAGCGCACCCGTACCGGCTACGGCCAGCGGGTGGCCACGAAGCGAGCGGTCGTGAGCCTGGCGCCCGGCGATCGGATCGAGATCTTCGGCGGACCGGTCACATGACCGCATCACTGACGCAATTCCAGCCGACGAAGACACAGAGCTGACGGGACTTCAGACACCATGGGCATCCGCAAGTACAAGCCGACGACACCGGGGCGCCGCGGCTCCAGCGTCGCCGACTTCGTCGAGATCACCCGGGATACGCCGGAGAAGTCACTCGTCCGGCCACTCCATTCCAAGGGTGGCCGCAACGTGCACGGCCGCGTCACCGTGCGGCACCAGGGCGGCGGTCACAAGCGGGCTTATCGCGTCATCGACTTCCGCCGGGCCGACAAGGACGGCGTCCCGGCCAAGGTCGCGCATATCGAGTACGACCCCAACCGCACCGCCCGCATCGCCCTGTTGCATTACGCCGACGGCGAGAAGCGCTACATTCTGGCGCCCAACCGGCTGGCGCAGGGGGCGCGCATCGAGTGCGGTCCATCGGCCGACATCAAGCCCGGCAACAACCTGCCGCTGCGCAACATCCCGGTCGGCACCGTGATCCACGCCATCGAACTCCGACCCGGGGGTGGCGCCAAGATCGCCCGGTCTGCCGGCACCAGCGTGCAGTTGGTCGCCAAGGATGGTCCGTACGCCCAACTGCGCATGCCCTCCGGTGAGATCCGCAACGTGGACGTCCGCTGCCGGGCCACCGTCGGCGAGGTCGGCAACGCCGAGCAGTCGAACATCAACTGGGGCAAGGCCGGCCGGATGCGCTGGAAGGGCAAGCGCCCCACGGTCCGAGGTGTCGCCATGAACCCGGTCGACCACCCGCACGGTGGCGGCGAGGGCAAGACCTCGGGTGGCCGACACCCGGTCAACCCCGGCGGCAAGCCCGAAGGCCGCACCCGCCGTCACAAGGCCAGCGACGCCATGATCGTTCGCCGCCGTCGAGCCAACAAGAAGCGATGAGGTAACCGACCATGCCGCGCAGTCTCAAGAAGGGCCCGTTCGTCGACGACCACCTGCTCAAAAAGGTGGACAGTCAGAACGAAAAGGGCACCCACAACGTGATCAAGACCTGGTCGCGCCGCTCGACGATCATCCCCGACATGCTCGGGCACACCATGGCGGTGCACGACGGGCGCAAGCACGTGCCAGTGTTCGTGACCGAGGCGATGGTGGGTCACAAGCTGGGCGAGTTCGCGCCGACCCGTACGTTCCGTGGGCACATCAGGGACGACCGGAGGGCTCGCCGTGCCTAACGACACGACCGAGCTGCCGGGCGCGGTGGCCAAGGCGAGGTACGTACGCGTGACGCCCATGAAGGCGCGCCGCGTCGTCAACCTCATCCGGGGTCTGAGTGCCGACGAGGCGCTGGCGATCCTGCGGTTCGCCCCGCAGGCGGCCCGTGAGACGGTCGGCAAGGTGCTCGCGAGCGCGGTGGCCAATGCCGAGAACAACGAGCGGCTCGACCGCGGTGATCTCGTCGTGTCCGAGGCGTACGTCGACGAGGGCCCGACACTCAAGCGGTTCCGGCCGCGAGCGCAGGGCCGGGCCTACCGCATCAACAAGCGCACCAGCCACATCACCGTGGTGGTCACGGCCGCGCCCCGGCGCGTTGCCGAGGCCGAGAAGAAGTCGAAGAGGAGGGCCCGCTAGTGGGTCAGAAGGTCAATCCCCACGGGTTCCGCCTCGGAATTACCACCGAGTGGAAGTCCCGGTGGTACGCCGACAAGCTCTACAAGGACTACGTCAAGGAAGACGTGGCGATCCGCCGCATGATGTCCAAGGGCATGGAACGCGCCGGGATCTCACGCGTCGACATCGAGCGCACCGTCGACCGGGTCCGGGTGGACATCCACACGGCCCGGCCCGGCATCGTGATCGGCCGTCGCGGCGCCGAGGCCGACCGCATCCGCGGCGACCTCGAGACGCTGACCAACAAGCAGGTGCAGCTCAACATCCTCGAGGTCAAGAGTCCCGAGTCCGACGCCCAACTCGTCGCGCAGGGCGTGGCCGAGCAGCTCTCCTCCCGGGTCTCGTTCCGGCGAGCGATGCGCAAGGCGATGCAGTCGGCCATGAAGAGCCCGGGCGTCAAGGGCATCCGGGTGCAGTGCTCCGGCCGCCTCGGTGGCGCGGAGATGTCGCGTTCGGAGTTCTACCGCGAGGGTCGCGTTCCTCTGCACACGCTGCGCGCCAACATCGACTACGGCATGTTCGAGGCCCGCACGACCTTCGGCCGGATCGGCGTCAAGGTCTGGATCTACAAGGGCGACGTCGTGCAGTCCCGCGCAGAGCGCGAGGCGGCCGAGGCGGCCCTGCGCCAGCAGCGCCGGGAGCGCCCACAGCGTCCCCGCCGGTCGGGTTCCAGCGGCACCACGCCCTCGGGCACCGAGGCCGGTCGCGCCGCAGCCGCGGCACCGGCTGAGGACTCGAGCCCCGAAGAGGTCGAGGCGACCGTCGCCGAGGCACCGGCCGTTGAGACTCCGGCCGCTGAGACACCCGCTCCGGCCGTCGAGGCCCCGGCTGAGCCACCGGCACCCGCTCCGGCCGCCGAGGCTCCCACCGCTGAGCCCACCGCTGCTCCCGACCCCGCTCCGGAGGGCTGAGCGATGCTCATTCCTCGTAAGGTCAAGCACCGCAAGCAGCACCATCCGAGCCGGACCGGCGCGGCCAAGGGCGGCACGCGGGTGACATTCGGCGAGTTCGGCATCCAGGCGCTGGAGCCGGCCTACGTCACCAACCGGCAGATCGAGTCGGCTCGTATCGCGATGACCCGTCATATCAAGCGTGGCGGCAAGGTCTGGATCAACATCTACCCCGACCGGCCACTGACCAAGAAGCCGGCAGAGACGCGGATGGGCTCCGGAAAGGGCTCGCCCGAGTGGTGGATCGCCAACGTCAAGCCGGGCCGCGTCATGTTCGAGCTGGCCGGCGTGCCCGAGACCGTTGCCAAAGAGGCGATGCGACGCGCGATGCACAAGCTGCCGATGAAGTGCAAGTTCGTCAGTCGTGAGGTGGGTGAGTGATGAGCAGCACGCCCAACAAGCAGGCTCTTGACCTGCGCGAGCTCGACGACGACGAGCTGATGACGCGGCTCCGCGAGTCCAGGGAGGAACTGTTCAACCTGCGCTTTCAGGTGGCGACCGGCCAGCTGGACAACAACAACCGGCTGCGTACGGTGCGCCGCGAGATCGCGCGGATCTACACCGTGATGCGCGAGCGGGAGCTCGGGCTGGCCGTCGCACCGAGCGAGGTGTCGGCATGAGCAAGGGCGAGAGTGAGAGTGAGAAAACGTTGACCAGCGCAACCGATCCGGGCAGCACAGCCGGCCGGGGACACCGCAAGGCGCGTGAGGGCCTCGTCGTGAGCGACAAGATGGACAAGACCGTCATCGTCGTCGTAGAGGACCGCGTCAAGCACTCCCTCTATGGCAAGGTGCTCCGCCGCAGCAGTCGGCTGCAGGCACATGACGAGGGGAACACCGCCGGCGTCGGCGACCGCGTACGGCTGATGGAGACCAGGCCGCTGTCGGCGACAAAGCGCTGGCGCGTGGTCGAGATCGTGGAGCGCGCACAGTGATCCAGCAAGAGTCACGGCTGCGAGTTGCCGACAACACTGGCGCCAAGGAGATCTTGTGCATCCGGGTCCTCGGCGGGTCTGGGCGGCGTTATGCCGGGATCGGCGACATCATCGTCGGCACCGTCAAGGACGCGATCCCCGGCGCCGCTGTGAAGCGCGGTGACGTCGTCAAGGCCGTGATCGTGCGTACGGTGAAGGAGAAGCGCCGGCCGGATGGGTCCTACATCCGGTTCGACGAGAACGCCGCCGTGCTCATCCGCGACGGCGGAGATCCCCGCGGCACCCGCATCTTCGGCCCGGTCGGGCGCGAGCTGCGTGACAAGCGCTTCATGAAGATCATCTCGTTGGCACCGGAGGTGTTGTAGGCGATGCCATCTATCAAAACCCCCATGAAGCCGTCGATGAAGGTCAAGAAGGGCGACACCGTCCAGGTGATCAGCGGGGCCTATGTCGGCCAGAAGGGCAAGGTCATCCAGGCCTCGCCGGGCACCCGCCGGGTCATCGTCGAAGGTGTCAACCGGATCAAGAAGCACACCAAGGAGAGCACGACCCAGCGCGGCGCCAAGACGGGCGGCATCGTCACCCAGGAGGCCTCGATCCACGTCAGCAAGGTGATGGTCGTCGACACCGACGGCCGTCCCACCCGGATCGGGTCGCGCAAGGACGAGAACGGCCGGAGCGTCCGCGTCTCCCGCCGTTCCGGTAAGGACATCTGATGAGCACCTCGACCGCCGAGCGCACGATCCCTCGGCTCAAGGCCCGTTACCGCGAGGAGATCCTGCCCGCGCTTCGCACGGAGTTCTCCTACGGCAACGTCATGCAGGTCCCGGGCATGTTGAAGATCGTCGTCAACATGGGTGTGGGTGAGGCAGCACGTGACGCCAAGCTGATGGACGGCGCCGTGCGCGATCTGACCGCCATCACCGGCCAGAAGCCGCTGGTGCAAAAGGCGCGCAAGTCGATCGCGCAGTTCAAGCTGCGCGAGGGCATGCCGATCGGCGCCAAGGTGACGCTGCGCGGCGACCGGATGTGGGAGTTCCTCGACCGGCTGCTGTCGATCGCGCTGCCCCGTATCCGCGACTTCCGCGGGCTGTCGCCGAAGCAGTTCGACGGCTCCGGCAATTACACGTTCGGGCTCAACGAGCAATCGATGTTCCACGAGATCGATGTGGACAGGATCGACCGCCAGCGCGGCATGGACATCACCATTGTGACCACCGCCACAACTGACGACGAAGGCCGGGCGCTGCTCAAGCACCTAGGCTTTCCGTTCCGGGAGAACTGAGCTCAGATGGCAAAGAAAGCTCTGGTCAACAAGGCCGCGGCCAAGCCCAAGTTCAAGGTGCGCGGCTACACCCGCTGCCAAAAGTGCGGCCGATCGCGCGCCGTCTATCGCGTGTTCGGTTTGTGCCGCATCTGCATGCGCCAGATGGCGCATGCGGGCGAGTTACCCGGCATCACCAAGTCCAGCTGGTGAGCAACACCCCGTTTGCCGCAGGCCCGTACGCGGGAACCACGGCGAGAAAGGCTCAACGACCATGACCATGACCGACCCGATCGCCGACATGCTGACCCGGCTGCGCAACGCCAATTCGGCCTACCACGACCGCGTCACGATGCCCCATTCCAAGCTCAAGACGCACATCGCCGAGATCCTCCAGCGCGAGGGCTACATCGCCCGCTGGAGCGTCGAAGACGCCCCTGAGGGTGCCGTCGGGCAGGTACTCGTACTGGATCTGAAGTACGGGCCCAACCGCGAGCGCAGCATCGCCGGCGTCAAGCGGATCTCCAAGCCTGGCCTGCGCGTCTACGCCAAGGCCGGCGGTCTGCCCCGGGTGCTCGGTGGGCTCGGCGTCGCCATCATCTCGACCTCGACCGGCCTGCTGACCGACAAGCAGGCCGCCCAGCGGAAGGTGGGCGGGGAAGTCCTCGCCTACGTCTGGTAGGGGGCAGCCATGTCACGCATCGGGCGCCTCCCCATCCCCGTACCCGCCGGGGTCGATGTCACCATCAGCGGCCGCGAGGTCGTCGTCAAGGGCCCCAAGGGCGAGCTCGCGCACACCGTCGCCGACCCGATCACGATCGCCACGGGTGATGACGGCGCGCTGGTCGTCTCCCGGCCGGACGACGAGCGGGGCAGCCGGGCCTTGCACGGCCTTTCTCGGACGCTCGTCAGCAACATGGTCGTCGGGGTGACCGAGGGCTACGTCAAGAACCTCGAGATCGTCGGCACCGGCTACCGCGTGCAGGCCCGGGGCGGCGATCTCGAGTTCGCCCTCGGCTTTAGCCATCCGGTCCCCGTCCGTGCGCCTGACGGCATCACCTTCGAGGTGCAGACGCCGACCCGGTTCGCCGTGCGCGGCATCGACAAGCAGAAGGTCGGCGAGGTGGCGGCCAACATCCGCAAGCTGCGCAAGCCCGACCCGTACAAGGGCAAGGGCGTGCGCTACTCCGGTGAGGTCGTTCGCCGCAAGGCCGGAAAGGCAGGCAAGTAATGGCCGCAACGTTGCTGCGCAAGTCGCCGTCCGGCGGTGTCGCCGCAGGTCGCCGCACGGCGCGCACCCGCCGGCACTTCCGGCTGCGCAAGAAGATCAGCGGCACGCCGGCGCGACCTCGGTTGGTCGTGACCCGGTCGGCCCGGCACATCTACGCCCAGATCGTCGACGACCTGGCCGGCCGCACGCTCGCCGCGGCGTCCACCCTGGACGCTTCGATTCGCGGCACGGCCGGCGACAAGACCGCCCGGGCCCGCACCGTCGGCGAGTTGGTGGCCGCGCGGGGCAAGGAGGCGGGGGTATCGGCCGTCGTATTCGACCGGGGCGGCAATAGCTACCACGGCCGCATCGCGGCGCTGGCCGATGCCGCCCGCGAGGGAGGGCTCCAATTCTGATGAAATCGCTCACCCGCTTTCGAGAGGACGCCTGATGCCAGGACCACAACGCCGAGGCGGCGGCACCGGCGGCACCGACCGCCGGGACCGCCAGGGCGGTGGCCGGGGCGGCGCTGCCGCTGAGAAGCCGCCGACGCTCGAGCGCGTCGTCGCCATCAACCGCGTCGCCAAGGTCGTCAAGGGCGGCCGGCGCTTCAGCTTCACCGCGCTGGTCGTGGTCGGCGACGGCGACGGCAGTGTCGGCGTCGGCTACGGCAAGGCCAAGGAGGTGCCCGCCGCCATCGCCAAGGGAGTCGAGGAGGCGAAGAAGCACTTCTTCAAGGTGCCGCGGATCGCCTCGACCATCCCGCACCGGGTCCAGGGCGAGAAGGCGGCCGGTGTGGTGCTGCTCATCCCGGCCAGCCCGGGTACTGGCGTTATCGCTGGTGGACCGGTGCGCGCCGTGCTCGAGTGCGCCGGTATCCACGATGTGTTGTCAAAGAGCCTCGGCTCCTCCAACCCCATCAACATCGTGCACGCGACGGTCGCCGCGCTGCGGTCACTGTCGCGGCCAGAGGAAGTCGCTGCCCGTCGCGGGCTGCCGATCGAGGACGTCGCTCCCGCCGCCATGCTGCGGGCGCGCGCCGGGGCCGGGGGATGACCGTGGTACGCCTCAAGGTCACCCAGACGCGTTCTCTCATCGGAGCGAAGTACAACCAGCGCCAGACGCTGCGCTCCTTGGGTCTCAAGCGCATCCACGACGTGGTCGTCAAAGAGGACCGGCCCGAGATCCGAGGCATGGTCGCCACCGTGACCCATCTCGTCTCGGTCGAGGAGGTCGAGTAACCGATGACCCTCAAGGTTCACCACCTGCGCCCGGCCGCGGGCGCACATACCAAGAAGACCCGGGTGGGTCGCGGCGACGGCTCCAAGGGCAAGACCTCCGGTCGTGGCACCAAGGGCACCAAGGCCCGCTACCAGGTGCCGGCCAGCTTCGAGGGCGGCCAGATGCCCATTCATATGCGGCTGCCGAAGCTCAAGGGCTTCCGCAACCGGTTCCGGGTTGAGTACCAGGTCGTCAACCTCGACCGGCTGGCCGAGCTCTTCCCCGAGGGCGGCTCGATCGGCCCCGATGAGCTCGCGGACGCCGGCGCGGTACGCCGCGGCGAGTTGGTGAAGGTCCTGGGCAACGGCGACCTCGGCGGGGTGCGGCTACAGGTGACCGCGCACGCGTTCTCGGCCAGCGCCAAGGAGAAGCTCACGGCGGCGGGTGGGTCGGCCACGGACCTGTGAGTCCCGCCACGGGTTTCCCGCCCCGGCTTGGACGGCCTCCCGCGACTGTTAGAGTCGCAGTCTGGACCTCGTCCCCACCAGCCACCTTTGCGTGGGGACGCCATTGACCACTGACCAGCGGACCTACCGGTTCGGCGCGCAGGAGGACCCGTGCTCACCGCCTTCGCCAAGGCGTTCAAGACGCCCGACCTGCGCCGCAAGCTGCTGTTCACCCTTTTCATCATCGCGGTCTACCGTCTGGGTGCCACCCTGCCGTCGCCCGGCGTGTCCTACCCCGCCATCACCAAGTGCGTAAACCTGGCCACCAAGGGCGGCAACTCCGACGTCTACACGCTGATCAACCTGTTCAGCGGTGGCGCGCTGCTGAGGCTGTCGGTGTTCGCGCTCGGAATCATGCCGTACATCACCTCGAGCATCATCATCCAGTTGCTCGTCGTGGTGATCCCGCGGCTGGAGCAGCTAAAGAAGCAAGGCCAGTCCGGTCAGGCCAAGCTGACGCAGTACACCCGCTACCTCACCGTCGGGCTGGCCATCCTGCAGTCGACCGGGATCATCGCACTGGCCCGCAGCGGCAACCTGTTCGGCAACAATTGCAAGGAAAGGATCATCCCCGACGAGTCGATCCTGCGGCTGCTGACCCTCGTCATCGTCATGACCGCGGGCACCGCCGTCATCATGTGGCTCGCCGAGCTGATCACCGACCGCGGGGTCGGCAACGGCATGTCCATCCTGATCTTCACCTCGATCGCGGCCCGAATTCCCGCAGAGGGCGGCAACATCCTGCGCCGCGGTGGCTTCGTCTTCACGTTGGTCTGCGCCTTCGGCCTGGTCGTCATCACCTCCGTCGTGTTCCTCGAGCAGGGCCAGCGGCGGGTTCCCGTGCAGTACGCCAAGCGGATGATCGGCCGGCGGATGTACGGCGGCACGTCCACCTACATCCCGCTCAAGGTCAACCAGGCCGGTGTGATCCCGGTGATCTTCGCCTCGTCGCTGCTCTATCTGCCGCAGCTGGTCTCGAGCCTCGGCAATCCCAACAACCCGGGCAAGGTCACCCTCTTCGTCAACCACTATCTCGTCAGCCAGTCCAGCTGGGTGCACATCGGCACGTATTTCCTGCTCATCATCTTCTTCACCTACTTCTACGTCGCGATCACGTTCAACCCCACCGAGGTCGCGGACAACATGAAGAAGTACGGCGGCTTCATCCCGGGGATCCGGCCCGGCAAGCCGACGGCTGAGTACCTCGACTTCATCCTGTCCCGGATCACGCTGCCCGGCTCCATCTACCTCGGCATCGTCGCCGTGCTGCCGAACTTCTTCCTCGGCCTGACCGGCAACAACAACAACCAGAACTTCCCCTTCGGCGGCACGGCGGTCCTGATCATGGTCGGGGTCGGCCTCGAGACGGTGAAGCAGATCGAGTCGCAGCTCATGCAGCGCAACTACGAGGGCTTCCTCCGCTAGTGCGCCTCGTCCTCGTCGGCCCGCCCGGCGCGGGCAAGGGCACCCAGGCGCAGTTCATCGCTGCCCACGCCTCGATCGCCAAGATCTCCACCGGCGACATCTTCCGCGCCAACGTCAGCCAGGGCACGCCGTTGGGTCTGGAGGCCAAGAAGTACATGGATGCCGGCGATCTGGTACCCGACGAGGTCACCAACGACATGGTGCGCGAGCGGCTGGCCGAGGACGATGCCGTCGACGGGTTTCTGCTCGATGGCTTTCCCCGTACGGTGCCGCAGGCCGTCACGCTCGACGACATGCTGGGCGGCATGGGGCACAAGCTCAACGTCGTGCTGGAGCTGGTGGTCGACGACGATGAAGTGGTCCGCCGGTTGTCGGGCCGGCGCACCTGCCGCGGCTGCGGGCACGTGTGGCACCTGGACTTCGACCCGCCGAGCCGCGACGGTGTGTGCGACCGGTGTGGCGGCGAGCTCTTTCAGCGCGACGACGACAAGTCGGATACCGTGCGCCACCGCATCGATGTCTACGCCGAGCAGACCGCGCCGCTGATCGCGTACTACGCGGAGCGCGGGCTGCTCATCGGCCTCGATGCGACCGGTCCGGTCGAGGACGTGACCGAGCGCGCAATCGATGCGCTCCGGCCGTACGGTGGTTGAGAGGCTGACTGCATCATGATCCAGATCAAGAGCGCCGACGAGATCGCCCTCATGCGCGAGGCCGGTCTCGTCGTTGCGCACACCCTCAGCACGCTCCGCGACGCGGTGGCCCCAGGAGTCACCACCGCCGACCTGGACGCGCTGGCCGAGGATTCGATCCGTAGCCAGGGCGGCATCCCGTCGTTCAAGGGCTACCGCGGCTTTCCCGCCTCCATCTGCGCGTCCGTGAACGAAGAGATCGTGCACGGCATCCCACGGGCCACCAAGCGGCTCCGCGAGGGCGACATCATCTCTCTGGACTGCGGTGCGATCGTCGACGGCTGGCACGGTGATTCGGCCATCACGGTGCCGGTAGGTGAGGTCGCACCAGAGTTGCGCCGCTTGATGGCGGTGTGCGAGCAGTCGATGTGGGCGGTATTCAGGGGCGCTCAAGTGGGAATGCGGATCCGCGACCTGGGCGCGATCGTGGAGCAGGTGGTCACCCCGGCCGGATACGGCATCGTCGACCACTACGGCGGCCACGGGATCGGCACCGAGATGCACCAGGACCCGCACGTGCTCAACCACGGCCGCGGCCCGCGGGGGCCCAAGATCGTGGCCGGCATGGCGCTGGCGATCGAGCCGATGATCACGGTCGGCGCGCCGGCCACCGTCGAACTGGACGACGCATGGACCGTGGTCACCGCTGACGGCTCCTACGCAGCGCACTTCGAGCACACCTTCGTCCTGACCGAGGACGGGCCCTGGGTGCTCACCGCCCTCGATGGCGGCCGGAGCGCGCTCGGCGACGTGGTCACCAGCCGCCAGCCGGTCGGGTAACGCCCACCGGGCGGAGCGCCGGCGCCCCCCGCCCCCCGCCCCCCGCCCCCCACCCCCCCCCCCCCCCCGCCTCGGAGATCATGCACGTTCGCGGCGGTTGTACGGCGTGTCGGCGGGCAAACGGGCATGATCACCACAGAGTGGGGGCAGGGGCGGGTTGGTATTCGGCCCGCGGACGCCGTAGACTTCAGTGTTGGCGCACGGCGTCGGTTTCGGCACGCCCTCGGGCACCGGACGCGGCTGTGACACCGAGCGCGATACCAAACCCATACAGATGCAGGTAGGCACGCCGTGACGAGACTTGTCACACCGGAAAAGCGGAGGATATGCCGAAGAAAGACGGGGCCATCGAGATCGAGGGCCGAGTCGTCGAGCCGTTGCCGAATGCCATGTTCCGGGTCGAGCTAGAAGGCGGCCACAAGGTGCTGGCACACATCAGCGGCAAGATGCGTCAGCACTACATTCGCATTCTTCCCGAGGACCGGGTCGTGGTGGAGCTTTCTCCGTACGACCTGAGCCGCGGGCGCATCGTCTACCGCTACAAGTGACGGAGAAGACTCCACCGTGAAGGTCAAGCCCAGCGTCAAGAAGATGTGCGACAAGTGCAAGGTGATCCGCCGGCACGGTCGAGTCATGGTGATCTGCGAGAACCTGCGGCACAAGCAGCGGCAGGGCTGAGCAGAGCTAGATAGTCGTGTCCCAGCTGCGGCGGAGCTTTTCCGGCGCGGCACACCCCCGGTCGGAGGCCGGGGCCCCACCCGGGCAGGTGGGGACCGGGATGCGAGAGACCTCCGCGAAATGAGAAGGAGTCCGCCCGGACATGGCACGTCTAGCTGGCGTTGACCTCCCCCGCGACAAGCGGCTGGAGGTTGCTCTTACCTACATCTTCGGCGTCGGCCGGACCCGCGCGCAGGAGACCTGCGCGCGCACCGGCATGAGTCCCGACATCAGGACCAAGGACCTCACTGATGCCGATGTGGTCGCGCTGCGCGACTGGATCGACGCGAACTACAAGGTCGAGGGTGACCTGCGCCGCGAGGTGGCCCAGGACATCCGCCGCAAGGTGGAAATCGGCTGCTACCAGGGCATCCGACACCGTCGTGGCCTTCCCGTCCACGGCCAGCGCACCCACACCAACGCGCGCACCCGCAAGGGACCCAAGAAGACCGTGGCCGGCAAGAAGAAGGTGGGCAAGAAGTGATCGCCCCGACGACGAGAGAGCGACGACCAGATGCCTCCTAAGGCCCGCGCGGGCGCGAAGAAGGTCCGCCGCAAGGAAAAGAAGAACATCGCGCACGGCCATGCGCACATCAAGAGCACCTTCAACAACACGATCGTGTCGATCACCGACCCGACCGGCAACGTGATCGCGTGGGCCTCGGCCGGTCACGTCGGCTTCAAGGGTTCGCGCAAGTCGACCCCGTTCGCCGCGCAGATGGCCGCCGAGAGTGCCGCCCGCAAGGCCCAGGAGCACGGCGTGCGCAAGGTCGATGTCTTCGTCAAGGGCCCCGGCTCCGGGCGCGAGACGGCGATCCGCTCGCTGCAGGCGACCGGCCTCGAGGTCGGCTCCATCCAGGACGTCACCCCCATGCCGCACAACGGCTGCCGGCCGCCCAAGCGCCGGCGAGTCTGAGGAGAGAGAACACACAAATGGCTCGTTACACCGGTGCCGACTGCCGCCGCTGTCGTCGGGAGAAGATGAAGCTGTTCCTCAAGGGCGCGAAGTGCGAGTCACCCAAGTGCCCGATCGAGGTCCGTCCCTATCCGCCCGGCCAGCACGGCCGGGGTAGGAGCAAGGACAGCGAGTACCTGCTCCAGATGCGTGAGAAGCAGAAGTGCGCGCGCATCTACGGCGTGCTCGAGAAGCAGTTCCGCGGCTACTACGCAGAGGCAAACCGCAAGACCGGCAAGACCGGCGAGGTGCTGCTGCAGATCCTGGAGTCGCGCCTGGACAACGTCGTCTACCGCGCCGGCTTCGCCAAGTCACGGGACATGGCGCGACAGGTTGTGACCCACGGCCACATCATCGTCAACGGCCACAAGGTCGACATCCCCTCGTACCGCGTGAGCGTCAGCGACATCATCGAGGTACGGGAGAAGTCGCGGGACATGACGCCGTTCGTCGTGGCCCGTGCGGAGGCGGGCAGCCGCCCAGTGCCGGCCTGGCTCGAGGTGCTGTCCAACCAGATGCGCATCCTCGTCCACGGCGTACCGGCCCGGCAGGTCATCGACACGCCGGTCCAGGAGCAGTTGATCGTCGAACTCTACTCGAAGTAAGGCAACAACCCGGCGCGGGCAGACCGACGCCCGCGCCGGCGCACCACCCCTCGAGGCGTCATATGGCGGTCGCCCCGTAACCGAAAGGCATCACGATGCTTATCTCACAGCGCCCCTCGCTCGCCGAGGACAAGATCAACGAGACCCGCTCGCGGTTCATCATCGAGCCGCTCGAGCCGGGATTCGGCTACACACTCGGAAACTCCCTGCGGCGCACGCTGCTGTCATCGATTCCGGGCGCAGCCGTCACCAGCATCCGCATCGACGGTGTGCTGCATGAGTTCACGACAGTGCCTGGCGTCAAGGAAGACGTCACCGAGATCATCCTCAACCTCAAGGAGCTGGTCGTCAGCTCCGAGTCCGACGAGCCCGTGACCATGTACCTGCGCAAGCAGGGGCCGGGCACGGTCAGTGCGGCCGATATCGCCCCACCTGCCGGTGTCGAGGTGCACAACCCCGACCTGCACATCGCCACCATCAACGGCAAGGGCCGGCTCGAGATCGAGCTGACCGTCGAGCGCGGCCGCGGCTATGTCAGCGCCGTGCAGAACAAGCAGCCCGGCCAGGAGATCGGCCGGATCCCGGTCGACTCGATCTACTCGCCGGTGCTCAAGGTGACCTACCGCATCGAGGCCACCCGCGTCGAGCAGCGGACCGACTTCGACAAGCTCATCGTCGACGTCGAGACCAAGCCCTCGATGGCTCCCCAGACAGCCATCGCCTCTGCCGGCTCCACCCTGGTCGAGCTCTTCGGCCTGCTCCGTGAGCTGGACGAGACGGCTGAAGGCATCGACATCGGCCCCTCGCCGACCGACGCTGCGCTGGCCGCCGACCTCGCCCTCCCGATCGAGGAGCTCGACCTCACCGTGCGGTCCTACAACTGCCTCAAGCGGGAGGGCATCCATGCGGTGGGCGAGCTGATCGGCCGCAGCGAGGCCGACCTGCTCGACATCCGCAACTTCGGCGCCAAGTCGATCGACGAGGTCAAGGTAAAGCTCGCAGCCATGGGATTGTCGCTGAAGGACAGCCCGCCGGGATTCGATCCCCGCGACGTGGTCGACACCTTCAGCGACGACTACGACGGTACGGATTACGCCGAGACAGAGCAGCTGTAAGAAGAAGAGGAGCACTCGACATGCCCACCCCCACCAAGGGTCCTCGCCTCGGCACCGGCCCCGCGCACGAGCGGCTCATGCTGGCGAACCTCGCCACGGCGCTGTTCGAGCACGGCCGGATCACCACGACCGAGACCAAGGCGAAGCGCCTTCGGCCGCTCGCAGAGCGGCTGATCACCTTCGCCAAGCGGGGTGACCTGCATGCTCGCCGCCAGGTGCTCACCGTCGTGCGTGACAAGGGCGTCGTCCACACGCTCTTCGCCGAGATCGGCCCACGGTTCGCCGCGCGTCCCGGCGGCTACACCAGGATCGTCAAGATCGGCCCGCGCAAGGGTGATAACGCACCCATGGCGGTGATCGAGCTGGTCGAGGCGCAGACCGAGAAGAAGTCGGTGGTCGAGGAGGCAGAGCGGTCGCGTGGCACGAGGTTCGCCCGCGGCAGGGCCGGTGCCGCCAAGGGCGCAGCGGCTGCGGACCAGGCGGACCAGGCGAACCAGGCGGGCACCGCGACCGACACCGACACGGCGACCGACACCCCGGTCGAGCCGGCGGGCGATCTGACGGACACGGCGGCCGAGCCGCAAGGTCCGGGCAGCGCGGCGGCACCGTCCGACGGAAGCGCTCCGGAGGGTTACCCCATCAAGGGCAACGCCGATTCGATGAAGTACCACACGCCTGACAGCCAGTGGTACGACCAGACCAACGCTGAGGTCTGGTTCGCCACTGCTGAGGACGCCGAGCGGGCGGGCTTCTCGGCACCTGGATCGACCGACAGCGACGAGAGCAATCCAGCCTGACCGGTCCGAGTCCCGTCCCCGCCATCAAGGCAGTCGAGCCAGTCGAGCCCGCCGATCTGGTAGCACCGGGCGGCGGGCTCGTCCGGCTTCGCATGGACCTCAGCTACCAGGGCACGGACTTCGCCGGCTGGGCCCGCCAGCCCGGCCAGCGCACCGTACAAGGGGTTGTTGAAGAGGCGCTCGGCACCATCCTGCGGGCCCCCGTTTCGCTCACGGTCGCAGGTCGCACCGATACCGGTGTGCACGCGAAAGGGCAGGTCGCACACGGTGATCTCCCGGTGGAGTCGTGGGACCGGTACGCGGGCTCGCTGCTGCGCCGTCTCGCCGGAGTGCTGCCCGTCGACGTCCGGGTACGCGCGTTGGGCCCGGCACCGGAGGGCTTCAACGCCCGCTTCTCGGCGCTGTCGCGGGAGTACGCCTACCGCGTCACCGACGCTGCCTGGGGAGTGCAACCGCTGCGCCGGTACGACACCCTGCGCTGGCCCCGGCCGCTCGACCTCGACGCGATGAGGGCGGCCGTACCAAGCCTGCTCGGCGAGCACGACTTCGCCGCCTACTGCCGCCGTCGCGCGGGAGCCACAACGGTGCGCACGCTCCGGCGGCTGGAGTGGCGGCGCGACGCTGAGGACGTGCTGGTCGCGACCGTTGTGGCCGACGCCTTCTGCCACTCGATGGTGCGCAGCCTCGTCGGCGCGCTGCTGCAAGTGGGGGCCCGACGACGCCAACCGGATTGGCCGGCGGCCATCTTGGCGACCGGCACGCGCGATCCCGGAGTGTCGGTGGCACCGGGCCACGGCCTCACCCTGATCGCCGTGCGCTATCCGCCCGCGGCCGAGTTGGCCGCGCGAGCCCAGGAGACTCGACGGCGTCGCGTTGCCCGTACCATCGCCCCGTGACCAGCCGCGCCACGCCCGCCGTTCTGGCCAGCCTGCTCGTCGCGGTGACCGTCTCCGTCAGCGTTGCCGCGCCCGCGCAGGCGATCGTCGAATGCAAGACCGCGCCGGACAAGACGACCGCGACACCCTGGTGGGAGACCCGGCTGCAGCCCCGCCGGGTGTGGGGGCTGACCATGGGGCGGGGCGTCGTGGTCGCCGTTGTCGACAGCGGGGTCGACGTGCGGCAGCCGCACCTGCGCGGCCGGGTGATCGCCGGCGCCACCTACGCACCGGCGACGGGCTCGCCCCTAGCCGACTGCGCGGCTCACGGCACCTTTGTCGCCGGCCTCATTGCGGGCAAGGTGATCCCGGGAAAGAAGTTCCACGGGATGGCGCCCGGAGCCAAGTTGCTGTCGATCCGGCAGTTCGCGGAGCAGTCCAACGGACAGGTCCGTGGCAATGCGGCGGGGATGGCCCAGGCGATCATGTACGCCGTCGCCCACAACGCACGTGTCATCAACATCTCGGCGACCGCGTCTGACAGCTATCCGGGGCTGCGCGACGCTGTCGCGTACGCAGTGCAGCGCGACGTGCTCGTGGTCGCGGCCGCCGGCAACGACGAGGCCGACGGAGACGCGGCCAGGACCACCTATCCGGCTGCCTACCCCGGCGTGCTCGCCGTGGCCAGCAGCGATCAGACCGACCACCACTTCAACGGCTCGCACGTGGCACCCTACGTCGACATCGCGGCACCGGGTGAGGCGATCGTGAGCACCGGGCCACCTGGCAAAGGCTTGTACGCAACGCTGCCCGGCACGAGTTTCGCTACCGCACTCGTCTCGGGGACGGCGGCCCTTGTGCGCGCCTACCATCCCGACCTGACCGCCACCGAGGTCGCCAACCGGCTCATGGCGACCGCGGATGTGCCGTCGGGGGGCAGAGGTGGCCCCGAGATGGGTGCCGGCATCGTCAACCCGTACGCCGCTGTGACCGCCGTCATCCCCGTGGAGGAAGCGGCCGACGTGCCGCATCCCCCGCCACCCAAGACCGGCATGCCCTCCGTGCCCTCGCCGCCGGATCACTCGGTGCGCGACCGTGCCCTGACCATCGCGGCGGCGGCCGGTCTGCTGGCAATCATGGTCGTGCTGATCGCTGCGGTTATCCCTCGCGGACGGGTCCGCAAGTGGCGCCCGCGCCGGGCCGGTCAGTGACGGTGGCGACTCATCTCGTCGCCTTGCATTGGGCGGATGGTGTTGTGGGCACGTCACCAGCGAGGCTCCGGCACAGCGTCGGACCAGTCGGCAGCAGGCTCAGGAAACCTGGTGGCAGCGCCGGGATGTTCACCTTGTCGTAGCCCAGAGCGGCCAGGTCCTCATCGCTGTAGATCGGGAACTTGATCCCCAGTTCGCTGATGAAGTACCGCGTGCCCTCGGGGATACCCGGCTGGGGCTGGTCGCGTACCACCGCAGCGCGTCCGGGCGGGACGTAGGCGAAGTCGGCAACCGGCAACCGGCCAGCCTCGTCGCTGTTGAGAGTGACCGTCTTGTCTCCGACCTCGGGAAGCGCGGGTCCTGCGGATACCGACGTAGTCTGCGAGCGGCTATCGGCGGTCAGGCTCACGCACAGCACGATCCGGCCGTTGCTGTTGGCCTGCCTGAGCGTGCGATCCGGGTACTTCGCCAGAGTGGGGAGCGCATCGGGGCTCGCGTGCGATGCGGCCGTCGCCTGGTTGGCCCGCAGGACGGTCGCCTGGTCGGTGGGGAAGGCAACATTGCTAGTCGCCGCCGGCGCGGCCCGCAGCAACTCCGCGACCAGGGGCGAGATCGGCAACAGGCCGGTATTCAAGGTGACGTAGAACTGGTCACCGTTCGGGTTGTGCACGACAAACACGCGCCCGATCTGGGTCGGCTGACCACCGATGGCCGGGCCGGGGTTGCCGAGCAACGGGATGAACGGAAAGGTGAGTGCCGGACCTTCCGGCAGGGTGTTGAGGAATGCGCCGCCAACGAGTTGAGGTGTCGTGTCGGTGATGCCCAGGACCGGAGGCAGCCCTCGCGGATCGGAGAGCAGGAACCGCTGGCCTTTCCAGATCAGGTACGTCACAGTGGACTGGTCCTCGCTCTTCACAACGACCGCGGAGCTGTCGTCCAGGGCACCGGCCCTAGGCGCGACACCGGCGAGCACGGTGACCTCTGGGCGATCTCCCTGCGTACGCGCGCAGACCGTCCAGGGGTTCTGGATCAGGTCCTTTGCCGGCGGTAGGTAGTTGGGAGCGCCCGGTATGCCTCTCTCCGACGTGCGTGGAACGCCCTTGAGAGAGGCAGCGGAGACAGATCTCTGGGTGCCCGACCCGACGAACAACCGCCCTGAGGCCTCGTTCAGCATCGGGAACAGCTTGCGCTGGAACCACACGTAGCCCTGCGTCTGGCCCTTCACGAGGATCAGCGCGTCGCCCTTCTGCCAGGAGTTGGTGCCGCCTTTATGGATGACACCGAAGAAACCGAACCCGGCGAGGAGAAGGACCGCAATCATGCTGCCCGCGAACGTGGTGCGTACGATGCGCCGCATGGGTGAGTCGAGGCTCTCCGGTTCACCGGACAGCAAGGCGGCAACAATCCTGCGTCGCAGGAACTGGTACGCCTGCAATTGGTCGCGCCGCGAGCGCATGCGACCTCCCTCGTGCGGACTGCGATGACCACCGAGCATAGAGTCCCGCCGCCTGGGATCCCCCCACCCGGCCCGCCCTATCCGCCCGGAGCGGGCTTCCCGGCCGGGCCCGGCGACGCGCCGACGGAGGGCAGGCCCGGTGCGAAGCCGGCCACGCCGTCACCGTCTGATCTGCGTCGAGGCCGCGGCCGCGTCTTCGGGCTCGGAGTCTCGCAACTCGTCGTCTGCGAGTTGGCGGTGGTCGCGGCTCTGCTCGCCGCTGCACGTTCGGTCTGGCTGCTTTCCGCCGCCGTACCACTCGCGATCGCCGCCATCGTGCTGGCCCTGGGGCGCTGGCACGGTCGCTGGCTGTACGAAGAACTGGTCGTCCGCGGCGACTTTCGCCGACGGGCGGGTCTGCCTCCAGCGCCGCAGACCGACGACACCCGGCTGGCGATGTTGCGCGAGCTGCAGCCGGGCATGCGGGTGACCGAGGTTGCCGACCGCTCCGGAGCGCGCGTCGGCCTGGTGGGCGACGGGCGTTACTGGTCGGCGCTGCTGGTCCTCGAAGCCGCCGAGGCCGACTCCGACGAGGCCGTGGAGGGCTTTGCTCTGCCGCTCGAGATCGTCGCGGATGCGCTTCGTACCCGGGACGTCCGGCTGGCCGCCATCCAGATCCTGACCCACACCGTGCCGGCACCGACCGCGTCGCTGCCGCCCGACGCCCCGTGCACCCGCTCCTACCGGGGTCTGTCGACCGAGGCGGTGCCGGCTCGCCGTTCGACCTGGATCGTGCTCCGGCTCGATCCGCAGCGTTGCCCCGCGGCGGTCGACGCGCGTGGCGGCGGCGCGGTGGGCGCGCAGAGGGCGTTGTCGGGCACCGTGACGCGGCTCGCCACCTCGCTGCAACTGGCCGGAGTCGACGTCCGCACACTGCCGGCAGAGGAGGTCATCGGCGTCCTGTCGATCACCGCCGGCGCGACGGCGTGGGGCAACGCCGGCGGCGGCCGGCGCAGCGTCGAGGCATGGGACAGCTGGGCGGTTGACGACACCATCCAGGCGTGCTTCTGGGTACGGCGGTGGCCGCGCCTGGCCCGGGTCGGCGAGAAGGGATTGCTGGCCCGCCTCGGCGAGGTGCGCGGGGTCTTCAACGCGGTGTCTGTCGTGCTGACCGGCGAAGGACCCCGGGGGGTCAGCCTGCGCGCCATGGTACGGGTGGTCGGCAACAGCCGGCAGGAGTTGGAGGGGATCGTGGCGGAGCTGCACCACGCCGCCGACGAGGCCACGCTCGTGCGACTCGACGGTGAGCACCTGCCGGCCGTGCTCGAGACGCTGCCGCTCGGTGGGGCGCGTACATGACCGCCTTGCCGGTCCGCACGGTGTCCCCGCGACAGACCGCTATCCGGTTGCGCCGGCCGGGCGAGCATGTCGTCGCTCGAGCCGGCCTGCACCAACTGGCGGGCCCGCCCGGCCGCGGTGGCCTTGTGGTCGGCCTCGACGACGACCGGGCACCCGTGCCGGTGCGGATGTTCCGCGGCGAGCCCACCCGGCTGGCCGTGGTCGGTGAGCCCTACGTCGTGCGCGTGCTGGCCTTCCGCGCGCTTGCCGTCGGAGCCCGGGTACGCGTCGTGACACCGCGGCCCAAGGTGTGGCAGTCACTCGCGGATTCCCTAGGGGAGCATCGCCGGTTGGTGTCGTTCGAGCCGCCCGGTTCCCCGCCGGCCAGTGGCGGATCGCTCGTCCGCCCCGTGCTCACCGTGCTCGACACTGGCGCCCAGCGGGCCGACCTACGGCGCGCCGCGGCGGCATGGGGCACGACGCTGACGCTCCTTGGTGCGGTGACGGAGGCTGGCGCTCCCGTGCTTCGGGGCGCGCATCTCGTCGTGCTTCAGCGCTGTGGTGAAAACGAAGCGCGCCGGGCCTGCACCCATCTCGACCTCGACCCACGCCACGTCCCGCGGTTGGCGCACGCTCCAGAGGACGGCCTCGCGCTGGTCGCCGGCGCCGAGCCGGTGTTCCTTCGCCTCGCCGCAACCGACATCGAGCGCCGGATGCTCGCTGACTAGCTCGCTCGGAACTAGGACACGATCCCGCGTACCGCGTTGTAGCTGCCCAGCACAGCCAATGCCACCGGGATCACACTCACGAGCAGCAGGATCTCGATGATGTCCAGCGCCCGTGTGCCGTATGGCGAGACCGGCCGACCCGGGACCACGAGCGCGACGATGATCGCCAGTGCGCCGACAACGAGGAGCGAACCCATCGTGGCGATCAGCCGGAGGGCCGGGCGGGCATCCGTGCCAAGCCCGATCAGCAGGGCGGCGCCGCCGAGGGAGCCGGCCGAGAGGACGATCAGCCGCTGAGTTCGGTCGGTGTAGACCCGATCGCGAAGCAGCAGGGTCAAGGCGATGATCGCGCACAGGACGCGAGCGTCGCCGCGGCCGGAAAGCACCAGCATGACCTCTGCACCCGTGACCACAGCGCAGCACGCGCCGAGCAGGCCGGTGAGATGTGACTCGGCCAACTCGGCCCGCGCGCCGGTGCCGGGGCCGGGCAACGAGGACGCGTCGTTCTGGAAGTCGGCCGCGTCCGCGGGCACCGGCGGCAGTGGTATCCGAGCCAGCCGCAGCGCCACCACCGGCAACAACGGCGCCAGCGCCATCGTCACGGCGGCCGTGACGGCCGCCGCGCCGTGCGTGGTCGCGCCGGTCAACAGGCTGATCAGCGCTGCGAGCCCGCCGAGCAGCCCGACGCCCGCCGCGATGTCGAAGACGACCGGGAAATCACCGACCAGGATTGCGCTGAGCACGGCGGCCACCGTCAGTGCCGAGCAGGCCAGCAGTACGTCGGATCGCCCCATCGAGGCGATGCCCGTGTCCGGTGCCAGCGCGATCAAGCCGGCGGCGAAGGCATAGGCCAGCCCCGAGATCGCCAGCACGGTCCCTGCGCCGCTGTCGTCCAAGGCCCGGGCGAGCGCTGCCCCGGCGAGGATCAGCAGCACCGAGAGCAGACCCGCGGCGGCGGCGACTATCGCGCGGTTCGGCCCGGCGAAGGGTGCCACCACGGCGCCGCTGGTGAGCACCAGGCCACCGAGGGTCAGCCCGCAGCGTCGGGTGGTCGACGGCTGCCAACGAGCGGCCCGTTGGCGGGTGGTCGTCGCGATGGCGTCGACGACGTCGTCGAAAACCGGTGGCGGGATCTGCAGACGTCGCGGCCGCAGGTGAAGCAGGTCGCCGTCGCGGATGCACAAGGACTCGATGGTCAAGCCGGTGTCCAGCGGTCGCTCACCGAGGCGAGCCAGTGCCCATCCGCCATGGACCGTTCCTCGATCGGCCACGTCCTCGCCCGCCAGGCGCAACAGCGGAGGCAGGAGCTCCGCCAGGGTGGCGGCATGTGGGAGCGCCACATCGACGCGCGTGTACGGTGCGACCACGGTCACTCTGGCGACCCCGGTTTGAGCGCTGATGGTCACTTCGTGATATTCCCTCCTGCTGTCAGACGGTAGAGTACATAGAGTTGCGGTTCGCGGAGCGGAGAGGAGCCCCCAGATGACCACGGTGGTCTTCCGCCGCCCGCCCCGGCGGACGCCTCCCGGGCTGCCGGGCGGTGAGATCTCACTCACGTCGCCGCCCGAGCTGCCGCAGGTCAAGTCCAACCTCGCCCAAGTTCTGTACATGCTGCCGATGCTGGCCGGCGCCGGCGCAATGGCGTTCATGTTCGCGGGCAACGGCGGCGGGATGATCACCTACGTTGTCGGCGGCCTCTTCGGCGTCTCCATGATCGGCATGATGGGCATGAGCGTGACCCGGCCGCAGATGGGCAAGAAGGCCGAGCTCAACGACGAGCGACGCGACTACCTCCGCTATCTGGCACAGACCCGCAAGCAGGTCCGATCAGCCTCCGTACGGCAACGCGCCGCTTTGTTCTGGCGGCACCCCGATCCCGACGCCTTGTGGTCGACCGCGATGAGCAGCCGGCTGTGGGAGCGCCGCACCGGCGACGAGGACTTCGCGGTCGTCCGGCTAGGGCTCGGCCCGCAACGGCTGGCCACCCGGCTGGTGCTCCCGACGACCGCGCCGGTCGAGGATCTCGAACCAATGGCCGCGAGCGCCCTTCGCAGGTTCGTACGCACTCACTCGACCGCGCCCGGCCTCCCGATAGCCGCCTCGCTGCGCGGCTTCTCGCGGGTGACCATCGCCGGCGATCGGCCGCGGGCGGCGGCGCTGGCCCGGGCCATGGTCGCCCAACTCATCACCATGCACGCGCCGCAGGATCTCCAGATCTGGGTCTGCACCAGTACGGACCGACGGCCCGCCTGGGAGTGGGTAAAGTGGCTGCCGCACGTCCAGCACCCGACCCTCATCGATGCCGCCGGCCCCTTGCGCATGGTCGGCGCCCGGCTCGAGGAGCTCGAGGGCCTCGTCGCTGCCGATCTGGCCGAACGCCCTCGCTTCACCCCCGGGATCCCGCTCTCCGGTGACCAGCCTCACGTGGTGGTCCTCGTCGACGGTGGCGCCATCAGTCCTGACTCGCAACTGGCGAGCGAAGAGGGCGTTCTCGGTGTGACGCTCGTTGAGCTGATGTCTTCCGGGGAGGCAGATCCGCAGGACGCCTCTCGCGCGACTCTCCGCCTGGTGATCGAGGGCGAGCGCCTGGGCGCGGTGTCAGAAGGCGGTGTCGAACCGCTCGGCATCGCCGACCGGCTGTCGGTGCGTCAGGCCGAGGCGCTCGGCCGCCTGGTGGCGCCCTTCCGACTGGGCACGGGCACCGACGAGGAGCCACTGTCGGCCAATCTCGGGCTCACCGATCTGCTCGGCCTGGGTGACCCGCACGACATCGACCCGGCGGTCACCTGGCGACCGCGGGCCCTGCGTGAGCGGTTGCGGCTGCCGATCGGTGTCGGTGTGCAGGGCGAGCCGGTCGACCTCGACCTGAAGGAGTCGGCCCAGGAGGGGATGGGACCGCACGGTCTCATCATCGGCGCGACCGGATCGGGCAAGAGCGAGCTGCTTCGCACGCTCGTGCTCGGGCTGGCCCTGACTCACTCCTCCGAAACGCTCAACCTGGTCCTCGTTGACTTCAAGGGCGGCGCGACCTTCGCGGGGCTGGCCGAGCTGCCGCACACCGCTGCCGTGATCACCAACCTCGCCGACGACCTGACGATGGTCGACCGGATGCGCGACGCGCTGCAGGGTGAGTTGGTCCGACGTCAGGAATTGCTGCGATCGGCCGGCAACTTCGCGTCGGTCCGCGACTACGAACGTGCCCGCCAGGCTGGTGCCGATCTCGAGCCCCTGCCGTCTTTGCTGGTGGTGTGCGACGAGTTCAGCGAGCTGCTGTCGGCCAAGCCGGACTTCATCGACCTGTTCGTGGCCATCGGCCGGTTGGGACGCAGCCTCGGGATCCACCTCTTGCTGGCCTCCCAGCGTCTTGAGGAGGGCCGCCTTCGCGGCCTGGACAGCCACCTGTCCTACCGGATCGGGCTGCGCACGTTCTCTGCCTCCGAGAGCCGTGTCGTGCTCGGTGTCCCGGACGCATACGAACTGCCGTCGGTGCCCGGTTCGGGCTACCTCAAGGTGGACACGTCGACGTTGATCCGGTTCAAGGCGGCGTACGTATCCGGCGTCTATGCCAGGCGCGCGGTGCAGGAACACGCGGCCCACAGCGGCGAGTTGCCGGTCCCGTTCTCGACGGCCTACATCGCACCGGGGCAGGCCGAAAGCGCCGCGATCGAGCAGTCCGAACAGGACACGCGAAGCCTTCCGCCGACCGCCATGCCCGACACGCTGCTCGATGTCGCGGTCGATCGACTGGCCGGCCGGGGACCGGCCGCGCACCAGGTCTGGCTTCCCCCTCTGACCGATTCGCCCTCGCTCGATTCGCTCTTTCCGCCGCTCGAGGTCGACCCGGCGCGCGGTCTGTGCCCGACCGGCTGCGCCGGCAGCGGGCGGCTTACCGTGCCGGTCGGACTGATCGACAAGCCGTTCGAGCAGCGCCGGGACATGTTGTGGGCCGACCTGTCCGCCGCAGCCGGACACGGCGTGGTGGTTGGCGGACCACAGAGCGGCAAGAGCACTCTGCTGCGTACCCTCATCTCCAGTCTGTCGCTGACCCACACGCCCGACGAGGTGCAGTTCTACTGCCTCGATTTCGGTGGCGGCTCTCTCACGGCCATCGCCGATCTGCCACACGTCGGTGGAGTCGCCGGCCGGCTCGACCCCGCTCGGGTCCGGCGCATCGTGGCAGAGATCTCGAGCCTGCTCGAGGAGCGCGAGCGCAGGTTCTACGAACTCGGCATCGACGGCATGGCCACCTATCGCGCGCGCCGGGCCGGTGGCCAGGTGACCGACGACAGGTTCGGCGACGCGTTCCTGGTCATCGACGGGTGGGGCACGTTCAAGACCGAGTTCGAGCAACTCGAGCCGTCCATCACGTCGCTCGCGACTCGAGGCCTGAGCTACGGTCTCCACGTCATCGTGGCGGCGACCCGCTGGGCCGAGGTCAGGGCATCGCTTCGTGACCTGCTGGGCACTCGCTTCGAGCTCCGGCTCGGCGATCCGTCGGAGTCCGACGTCGACCGACGAGCGGCGATGAACGTGCCGGAGGCCTCACCGGGCCGCGGTCTCACGCGCGAGAAGCTGCATCTGCTCACTGCGCTGCCGCGCATCGATGGCGGGACGGCGTCGGCCGATCTTTCAGGTGCCACGGCCAAGATGGTGGCGTCGATCTCCGCGGCCTGGACCCGCGATCCTGCTCCACCCGTTCGCCTGCTGCCGGCGACCTACCCGGCGGCCAGCCTGCCGCCTGCCGACCGCGAATCGTCGCCGGCCGGCATACCGATTGGCATCCGGGAGTCCGACCTGCGGCCGGTCTTCCTCGACTTCGCCTCCGACCCGCACTTCCTCTGCTTCGGTGACGTGGAGTCCGGCAAGAGCGGCCTCCTTCGCCTGCTCCTCACCGGGATCATGCAGAGGTACACCACATCGCAGGCTCGGATCATCGTGGCCGACTACCGGCGCACCCTGCTGGATACGGTCGAGTCAGAACACCTGCTCGGGTACGCCACGGCGAGTACGGCCCTGACTCCCATGCTGGCCGACGTACGCGGATCCATGCAGCGCCGGCTGCCCGGCCCGGACGTGACACCGGAGCAGTTGCGCAGCCGGTCCTGGTGGAGCGGTCCCGAGTTGTTCCTCGTAGTCGACGACTACGACCTGGTCGTCACCCAGTCGGAGAACCCGCTGGCCGCCCTCGCTGAGCTGCTACCGCAGGCCCGCGACATCGGTTTGCACCTCATCCTGGCCCGCCGTAGTGGCGGCGCCAGCCGATCTCTGTTCGAGCCGGTCCTGCAGCGGGTGCGTGAGCTCGGATCTCCCGGAATCGTGCTGTCGGCGAACAAGGACGAGGGGACTCTGCTGGGTTCCTACCGCTCCGCGCCGCTCCCGTCGGGTCGCGGCATGCTCGTGAGTCGACGGGCAGGTGACCAATTAGTGCAGGTTGCGTGGCTTCCTGTAACCGGGGCAGAGAACAGTGTGGATATCCAGGCTATGCGGGTTTGACAGTTTTCGTCTGAAGGTCCAAGGTGGTCCCCAAGACCATCTCACCGCGCTCGTACGACTTGTCCGAGCGTCAACAGGCCCGCAGGGCCGCGATGGAGAAGGAACGGGGTGAAGTCGTGGCCGCACAGTACGGCGCCCAAATCAGCACGATGCATCAGGCATCGCTACATGTCCGCGATGTCAATCAGCAGATCCAGAGTCAGCTGTCGTCCCTCATGGGCCAGCTCGATGGTCTGCCGGGCGCCTGGAAGGGCGCAGCGGCGATGTCATTCGTCACCCTGCAGAATCGTTGGAATCAGGACGCCACGCGGCTCAACAACGCACTCTCTGACATCGCCGACGCCATCGCGATCTCCAAGACCGGCTACCACTTCGCCGACCAGGAGCAGTCCGACCACTTCTCGACCATCACCAACGCGCTCGGCTGACCGGGAAACAGGAGATCACACAGATGAGTGCTGACGAGATTCTGGTCACCTTCCCCGCGATCGTCGCGGCGCAAGCTGACGTGGCCAAGACCCACCAAAACCTCAACCAACAGCTTGACGACCTCAAGGCGTTCCTCGCCCCCATGGTCGCGACGTGGACCGGCTCCGCCGCCACGAACTACCAGGCCAAGCAGCAGGCATGGGACACCGCCGCGGCCGACATCAACGTCATCTTGGCGCTGATCAGCCAGCGGCTCGGACAGGCGAACGAGAGCTTCGGGCACATCGAGCAAATCAACACCAACATCTTCTCCTGATCATCAGGAACTGCGCCTAGTGGCACCCGGCACCGCGACAGCGGCGCCGGGTCACTAGGCGTCGGGGCAGTCGAGGCACCGGAGGGAGCGCCACATCATGTTGGCTGACGGGGGAGCGGGCTCGGTAGTTCGAGTGCAGGTCAGGTCGTTGCAGGATTACGCCGCGCAGCTGGAGCACCAAATCGACGCGATGTCGGGTAGCTCTGCTCATCTGAACGGACGTCCGGGCTGGGGCCAGTTCGGGCAGGCCTACGACCTGGTGGACGCGCACGATCAGGCGCTGCTCAAGATGAAAGACCTGCTCAACCAGGTTCTCGACGGGGTCGTTATCGCGCACGACGCCGCGAGGACGATCGGCAGCCGGTACACCCACGCCGACGAATTCCACCGGACCCGGCTCTCCGAGGTAACCAACGCACTCGAGGAGGCGGCCGGCGTGCCGGCTGCCGACGGTTCCGCGCTTCCCCGGACTGGCTGAGGAGTCATCATGGCAGTTGTTCCTGGAACTGACACGCTGAGTCGGCCCACCGGCGGATATTGCGAGGACTTCAGCAGCAAGTCCCACAAGGAACTCGAGGCGATGCTGGACGCGGCTGACTTGGCGTCGGTCCAGAAGATGGCCGCCGCCTGGGAGGACATCGGCAACGCGCTCTCTGACCGCTTTTGCGATCTCAGTGACGGCCTGTTGTCCCTTGAGTCGGCGTGGGAAGGCAAGGCCGCTGCGGCATTCACCCAGCAGGTCCAGCACATCGCCGACTCCACGTTGGCCGCTGCCAAGGCGGCCTGGAAGACCAGCGGCACCCTCAGCGACTCCGCGGACGCACTCGCTACGGCCAAGGCCACGATGCCGCCGCCGTATGAGAAGAGTGTCGTCGCCGATATTGGCGGCGGGCTTCTCGGCGCGGGGGCTGGGCCCGTTGGCATCGTGGGTGGCGCGCTCATCGCCGATCACATTCAGGATCAGAGGGCGGAGGCGGATCGGCAGAAGGCCATCAAGGTGATGACCACCCTGGCCGGCAAGTACAGCATCGCCGCCGCAGGCATCCCGACGACGCCCCCTTACAAGGGTCCAACCAGTGTTCAGAGCAAGGGCGGCGAAACGCCGCTGGGTGGCAGTGGTGGTTCCGTCCCGACGGGCGGCACGGGCACGAGCGGCACGCTCACAACGAGCGCTTCGGGCTCGAGTGGGAGTGCTGGCGGTGGCACGGGCAGCGGGTTGACTCCGTCGCAGGGCTTCACTATCGGCACCCTTTCACCGGGCCAAATGGTCGGCACGGCCCCAGCCGGGGCGGGCACCCTCACGCCGACAACCCCGGCTGGCGGCGGCGCGATCGCACCCACGTTTCCGGGCAGCGGCGGATCTGGCGGGAGCCTTCCCGGTGGCGGTCCGGGTGGTCTTCCCGGTGGCGGATCTGGTGGCCCGGGCGGGGGTTCTGGCGGCTTCGGAGGAGGTTCCGGCCTTCCTGGCTTCCCCGGTGGTCCGGGCGGCTCTGGCGGGACCGGCCCGGGCGGTCGGCCGATCCGTCCGCCCGGCGGTGTTCTCGGCGAAAATCCCCAGGGTGTTGGCCTGCCCGGCGGCCGGGCCCTGGGCACCAGTGGCAGCGGCTACGGCCTTGCCGGGGATAACTTGATGCCCGGCCGTGGCGGTGTTGCTGGAGCCAACGGTGGCGGGGTCCTGTCCGGCGCCGAGGCTGCCGGCCGTGCCGCTGGCGGTGCGCCGATGGGCGAAGGCGCAGCCGCGGGCGGCCGTGGAGGGATGCCGATGATGCCCATGGGTGGCGGCGGTGCCGGCGGTGACTCGGGCCGAAGGCGCCGCACCTGGCTGATCGAAACCGACGACGTGTGGAGCCCCGACGACGTGGTGTCACCTGCTGTGCTCGGTGACGCCTAACACGTCTCGAGTCTGGCTGCGCGCCCTGCTCGTCGGGGTGTCGTCGCTGGCGCTTGTGTTCAGCGGGGCTTCGCCCGCGTCGGCTGACGATATTCGACAGCGTGAGTGGCACCTCGCGTTCCTACATGTGGCGCAGGCCAACACTCTGTCGGACGGCAGCGGCGTCGTGGTGGCTGTGCTGGATACGGGTATCGATGCGACGCATCGCGACCTCGTCGGATCGATCCTGACCGGTCTGGATCTGTCCGGTTCCGGAAGCGCTCGGGCCGATACCTTTGGCCATGGCACTGCCATGGCCAGCCTGATCGTCGGTCATGGGCACGGCCAAGACCACGGTTCAGGCGTTCTCGGCGTGGCGCCGGGGGCACGAATCCTGCCGATCCGGCTCCCACCACAGTACGACTACCGACTGGATGACCGCCTCGCTGACGGGCTACGGTGGGCGGTGGATCACGGCGCTCGGGTCGTGAGCATCTCTCAGGGCACCGCGACCGACGTTCCGGCGCTGCGGTCGGCGGTGGCGTATGCGGTGAGCCGTGACGTCGTCGTCGTCGCCAGTGCTGGAAATGCCACCCAGGGCGACCGCAGCGTCGTTCATCCGGCGTCCTATCCCGGGGTGTTGGCGGTCTCGGCGGTTGACCGCGCCGGGAACTTCGCTCGGGTGTCGGTGCGTGGCCCGGAGGTGAGCCTGGCCGCCCCCGGGCAGGATGTCGTGAATGCCCAGCCTGGGGACCGGTACGGCTTGGGCACCGGGACGAGCGATTCGGCGGCGCTGGTGTCGGGTGTGGCGGCCCTCGTCCGCTCGAAGTACCCCCGCTTGAACGCCGCGAATGTCGTCAACCGGCTCATCCGCACGGCTCGCGACGCGGGCCCGCCCGAACGCGATCCGCAGTACGGCTTCGGCGTCGTGGACGCGTACGCGGCCGTGACGGCATCCGTGCCGAGCGTCCGGGCCAACCCGCTCGGAAGTGACCCCCAGCAACCGGAGGACCCAGCGGGCAGCACGCCCGCCGCTGCGCCGAGAGTTTCCGTCGACCGAGGGTCGCTATCCACGCCACTGCTGGTGTCGGTTGGGGTGACGGTGGGCTTGCTGCTCGTGGTGGGCGTCGTGGTCCTTCTGATCAAGGTCGGCCGTCGCCGGCGTGCGTACGCTTCTCGCGACGAGAGCGGAGAGGCGTGATGAGGCGACGATGAAGTGGTTCACTGCGTTCACGATTGTCATCACGATCGCTGCGTGTGGGGTGTCGTGCGCTCGCACGTCCGGCTAGCGCGATCCTTGACCCGACAACCCGGATCCGACGATCAGCGGCCTACGAGGACTTGAACGTCATGCTGAGCGCTATCCCGCGCATCTGATCGACGCGGTTCAGGCCCAGCTGAAGGGCCATCCCGAACGTCACCTGCTGTTGCTGGACACCACCGGAGTCGGCCGTGCCGCCATCGCGA
>JBBPZR010000081.1:0-38048 GCA_038276285.1 Mycobacteriales bacterium
CCGCGTCGGGCGGCGGGGTCACCACGGTCGTTTCCTCGGGAAGCACCGGCAGGAACACGACGCGCTCGAGTGAGGAGATGTCGGGCGCCGGGTCGACTATCCGCACCCCCGGCCGGGCCGCCAGCTTGGTCAACTCCAGCTGGGTGGCCTTGACCACGACCGCGTAGACACAGGCACACAGGGAGCGGTACGCCTGCGCCTGGGTACGCAGCAGCAGGCCGGACTGTTCGTACGACGCCCGCAACTCCTTCTCCTTGGTCGAGCCGCCCGTGAGCTTCTTCGCCAGCGTGTCGACGTCCTCGGCCTCGCGCTCCTCGCTGGCCGCGGCGCTTCGCATCGCGGCCTCGAGATCGGGGCGCAGACTGGTCATGCTCGGCACCGGCCGGATCTCTGTCTGCACGCCGGGCATCGGCACGCGCAGATAGGCCACCGCAACGACCGTGCCACTGGTCAGGCCGACCGTATCGAGCGGTCTTGCGTATGCGGTCATTGACACGAGGGCGTAGATCGGGCCCTTGCTGGTGCGGCTCAATGTGGCGAGTTCGGCCTTGGTCGCTGCGGTGTACGCGGGGATGTTCGTACCCTGCGGCGCACCGACCCTCACGACGCTGGACCGCCCAGGCACCGCCCGGTGGCGGTGCGTACCGGCCAGCGCGGCGGCACCGAGCCCGACCACCGCAACCATGCCGAGCACGACCAGCACGATGCGGCGCCTCACCAGGCCCCGAACCATCCCGGACACAGCGGGCAGCAGCCGGTCGTCGAGACGACTGAGCAGGCTCATGACTGCGATCTCACCTGCTCCAACGCCCGGGCAAGATCGCCGGGATAGGCGCTCTCGAACTCCACCCACCGGCCGTCGGCCGGATGCGGGAAACCCAGCCGTGCGGCGTGCAGCCACTGCCGCGTCAGCCCCAGCCTGGCCGCCAGCGCGGGGTCGGCGCCGTAGGTCAGATCGCCGACGCAGGGGTGGCGCAGCGCCGACATGTGTACCCGGATCTGGTGGGTCCGGCCGGTCTCCAGCCGGACATCGAGCAGCGTGGCCGCCCGGAACGCCTCGATCGTGTCGTAGTGGGTGACACTCGGCTTGCCGGCGGCCACCACCGCCCAGCGGTAGTCGGCACTCGGATGGCGGTCGATCGGAGCATCGATGGTCCCACGCGACGGATCCGGGTGGCCTTGTACGAGTGCGTGGTAGCCCTTGGCCACCGTCCGGTCGCGGAAGGCCGCCTTGAGCGCGGTATAGGCCCGCTCGCTCTTCGCCACGACCATCAGCCCCGAGGTGCCGACGTCCAGGCGGTGTACGACGCCCTGCCGCTCCGCGGCGCCGCTGGTCGACACGCGGTGTCCCATAGCTGCCACCGCGCCGACCACCGTGGGACCGTCCCAGCTGGGGCTCGGGTGGGCCGCCACCCCGACCGGCTTGTCGATGACGACGACGTCGTCGTCCGCATACACCTCGCGCAGCCCATCCACCGGCCGCAGGTCGGCTGGCCGCGGCTCGGGCGGGCCGGGGAACGCCACCTCGAGCCAGTCGCCGGTGTGCAACCGCTCGGACTTCACCTTGACCTTGCCGTCGACGGTCACATCACCGCGCTGGAGAATCCCGACCGCGGCCGTACGGGACAGCCCGAACATGCGGGCGAGCGCCGCGTCGAGCCGCATCCCGTCGAGTCCCTCGGGGACCGCCAGCGCGCGATGCTCAACCACGACGCCGACTCTCAGCGCGGGTGCCGTCGATCCGCCGGCCCTGCAGTTCCAGGAGCACCGCCAGGCAGACGCCGATCACGAGGGCCGAATCGGCCAGGTTGAATACCGGCCACACGCGCAGGTCGATCCAATCGACCACAGCACCTCGCAACGGCCCTGGCGCACGGAAGACGCGGTCGACGAGGTTGCCGACCGCACCTCCGAGAATCAGCCCCAGACAGACCGACCACGCCGAGCTGCCGAGCCGCCGCGCCGTACGGACGATGGCCACCACGACGGCGAGGGCCACGAGCGAGAGCAGCACGGTCTGCCCCTGAGCGATGCTGAATGCCGCTCCAGTGTTGCGCGTGTGACGCAGGTAGACCGCGCCGCCGAGCAGGCGAACCGTCGAGCGACCCGGAAGGTGGGCCACCACGAGTGCCTTGGTCACGGCGTCCAGGACGACGACCGCCAACGCGGTGGCCGCGAGTAGGGGTACCCGTGGCAACGGCCGTCGAGGTGAGGGTTCGACGGTGGGTTTGGGCGGGCCCTCTGCCGACTCGTTCAGCGACGTTCCTCGTGCTGCTTGCACGCCACGCAGAGTGTCACGCTCGGGAAGGCTTCGAGCCTGGCCTTCGGAATCGGGTTGCCGCAGCGCTCACAGCGGCCATAGGTGCCGGTGGCCAGCCGATCGAGAGCGTGTTCCACCTGCGCCAGCCGATCGAGGATGCCGTTGGCCAAGGAGATCTCCTGCTCACGCTCGAAGGTCTTGGTCCCGGTATCGGCCTGGTCGTCGCCCGCCATGTCTCCGACCCGATCGCGCTGCAGGTCGTTGATGTCGGCCATCGCCTGGTCATGCTCCTCACGGAGTTCCTCTTTCCGCAGGAGCAAGGACTTACGGATGCCCGCGTACTCCTTGGACGATGTACGGGGTGCCGCGGCCTGCTTCTGCGCCGATTTCGCCGTCTCCGGTTGGGCAACCGTCGGGCCAGCGGCACTCGCCTTGGTGGCTGCTGAGGCCTTGGTGGCAGCAGGTGGCGTCTTGGCCGGACTCTTCGTGACTGTCGGCGCGCGCTTCGTGGCCAGAGTCTTCGTGGCCGGTGCCTTGCTAGCCGGTGCCTTGCTCGCCGGTGCCTTGCTCGCCGGTGCCTTGCCGGCGGGTGCCTTCTTGGGCGCGGAGCTCTTCTTCGGTGCCGCGGTCTTGCTCACGGGCCGGGAAGCATTGGCCGGTGCCTTGGTGGCCGAGACGGCCTTCTTGGCCGGTGCCGTCTTGGCCGGTGCCTTCTTCGCCGGTGCCTTCTTCGCCGGTGCCTTCGCCGCCGGAGCCTTCGTCGCCGGAGCCTTCTTAGCCGGAGCCTTCTTCGCTGGTGCCGTCTTCGCTAGTGCCGTCTTGGCCGGAGCCTTCGTCGCCGGAGCCTTCGTCGCCGAGGGGGTCTTCTTCGCGGGTGCCTTCTTGGCAACGGCCTTCGAGGTCAGTGACTTCTTGGTCGGGGCGGCCTTGCTGGGGCCGGCCGCCGGGACTCGCTTCGCGGCTGATGCCTTCCGGGTCGCCGGCGCCTTCTTGGCCGGTTTGCGCGTTGACGTGCCACCGCGAGCCGTCGACAGAGCGCGTTTGATCCGTTCACCGAAGCGCTTTCGCTCAGCCATGGCGATGTCCCCTACCTGGTCGCGCCCCCGCGACCGCGAGGGCGACTGTGTAGCGGCACAGAATACGGGCTGAACGTAGGGCTCACCAACGAGACAGGCCGCCGGGTGCTCCCTTCCCCGGCTGATCAAGGAGTCTACGTCGAATTCGCGCCCGTTTTGTACCTATTTGGCGACGTAGACTCCTTGATCAATTCGGGGGGGCAACTTCGGGGGAGGCAACTCGGGGGCGCCACCCTGCCTCGATCGACAGCCCGCTGTGCTCGAGGCGACGCATCGTGCAGGAGCACCGCGACGGACGCTAAACGCCCGCCAATGCGGCAGCGGTTGGATCATGGGTGGCCACGGCTGCTGGGCACGCCCTGCGAAGACCGCGACGCACGCCAGGCGCGTCTGCTCAAGCGGAGCGTCAGCAAGCCGGGCTTCCAGCAGTTGCAGGTCGACTAGATCGTGAGCGCGGTCGTTCGTCTTCGGTGCCGCCAGTACCGCGGTGCAGGCGTGCAACTTCTGCGCGATCTGCCACGGAATAGTCATGCACGGCACCATCACAGCGGCCGGTAGTCCCACCAGCCCCAAGGCGTCGGAGGAGATCGCGTCGAAGCTCGACGCGTTGTCGGCCTCGACCATCGACACCTCGACCGGCACCGAGGCAAACGGCTGGCCGTGATAGCTCAGCTTGGCTACGAAGCGTCTCGGTCTGACCGGCATGCCCGGGGCGTCGATGTCCTCGGGCGGGGTGAAGATCGCGGTGAACCGTTGCGTGTGGGTGTGCATGAGTTGCACACACTCTCAGGCAGCCTTCGATTGCTCGGCGGCGGTGACGGTCCTGTCCGGCCCGGTCGGGCTGGTGCCGTCTTCGCAGTTCGTCGAGGAGCACCTGGGCGAGCCCATGAACCTCTCCTCTCCCTGCGCGTTGGCCAGGTCGCCCTGGCCGGTTCCCGCCCCACTGGCGGTACCGATCGCCTCAACGAGCGAGGCGAGGTTCCTTGCTGTTGAGGTCCCGGTCGATGACCAGGCCACAGTTGCAACGGAAGGTTCGCTCGGCGAGGGACAGCTTGGTTTTCGCTGTCTTGCACGCCGAGCAGGTTTTCGACGACGGGTACCACCGGTCGGCGACGACTAGCGAGGAGCCTTACCAGGTGACCTTGTAGGCGAGTTGGCGGCGTAGCTCGGCCGGGCTGGTGTCGAGGACGGCCCGGTTGAGCCCGGCCTTCCCCCGCCAGTGCCCCGTGCCCTTGGCCGATGCCGTCATCCCGGCGACGTTGAGGTCCTCGACCACGACCGTGCCGTAGCTGGCCACCAGGCGGGTGGTGAGCTTGTGGAGGCCGTCGGAGCGGGCGTTGGCCACCTTGGCGTGGCATCGGCCCAGGCGCCTCGTGCTGGCCTGCCAGCGATTGGAGGGCACTCGGCCCTTGGCCGGCCCTCGGCGGCGGGCCAGCTCGGCGTGGAGGCGCCCCATGCGGCGGGCGTAGCGGCTCAAGGGCCTGGGGTTGGGGACCACCTCGCCGGTGGAGAGCACGGCCAGGGACCTGACCCCGACGTCGACCCCCACCACGGCGTCGGGTCGGGCGGGGCACGCCTCGCTCCGCTCCACCTCGCATCCGAAGCTGACGTACCAGCGTCCGACCGACTCCGAGACGGTGGCCGACAGCACCCGGGCGGTGCGCCCCTCCACCCGGTGCAGCAGTGCGATGGTGGCCTCCTTGGTGCGGACCACGCCGACCCTCGGAAGCCGAACGTGGTGCTGGTCGACCACCCTGAAGGCGCCGGTGGTGAACCGGCACGATCGGCGCGAACCCTGCTTGCGGAAGCTGGGGAACCCAACGCTCGGGCCCTTGCGCTTGCCCGAACGGGAGTCGCTGAACGCCTTGAGTGCCCGGGCCAGGCCGTCGAGGCCCGAGGAGTAGGCCTCCTTGGAGTTGGCCGCCCACCAGGGGGCAGCTTCGGCTTTGGCAGCGTTCCACTCTTTGCGCAGCGCATACAGGTTCCACGGGACCCCGATCAGATCCCGGGCCCACGCGTTGGCCTGGGTAAGGCTGGCTCCCTGGCGCATTCCCAGCACCGCCATCGCCCGGCGGGCAGCCAGGCGTTCGATGACCAGGGCCAGGCCCCAGTTGTAGGCGAAGCGGGCAGCACCGACGTGGGAGGCCAGAGCCGAGCCCAAGTAGTCGGAAGGGTCGAGCTCGAAGCGAATCGCCTGGTGGACCAGCATCGGCCCCTATATCCTCGCGGCCGGCTGTGACAGGGCCATCGGCCCGACATCATTCTCGGCGCATCGCAGAGCCTTTTCCGCCCGGTTGCGTGCCCCCCGACGCCCATAGAGACGGGCGCACAGCGAGGTCAGCACCTCCGTCACGTCGCGAACCAGATCGTCGCCGACCTCGCCCTCGTCGACCACGACCACTCGTCGTCCCTGCGCCGACAACGCCGCTTCCAGGTGCTCGACGCCGAAGCGGGCCAACCGGTCCCGGCGCTCAACGAGGAGACATGTGGCGGTGGGATCGGCCAACAGCCTGGCTAGCCTACGGCGCTTGCCGTTCATTCCCGACCCCACTTCGGTCACCACCTCGGCGACCGACATTGACCTCCCCGTCGCCCACTCCGCGAGCCGGGCGACCTGTCGGTCGAGATCTGACCGCTGGTCATGCGACGACACCCTGGCGTACACCACCGTCCTCTCGACGCTGTGATCGCAAGTGTCGATGTCGACCAGGATCAGGCGCCCCACCCGCTGCGCCGGGACCGGAAGCGTGCCCTCGCGGAACCAGCGATAGGCGGTGAACTTGCTCACTCCCACCCGCTCAGCCCACTCGGACAAGTTCACACAGGAACACTAGAACACACGTACGACAACTACAAGCAACTGACTTGACAGCAGTTCCCAGCCCTTCCCAGCCGGTCTCGCCAGCGTCGGCGAGCAGTTCGTGCACCTCGGCGAAATCGTGGCGTGCGACCGTGTCGAGATCCGTCGACGTGCGCGATCCGGCAGCACATTTCCAACGACGATCCACTCTTCACCAGCAGGAGCGGTGCGCCAGTCGCGTCGGTGAGGGTGGTGGCCAGTTGTGCGACAACGATGACGCGCGGCGGGCCGACTGCACGAGGCGGTCACGCAGCGACCTCAAATTGGACGGCGGCGAGGAGTATGGCGAGCTCATGCCGGCTGCCGCCTCGATTGCCCCGTGGCATCCAGCTCGGCGCGTAAGTCCCCTGCGAGCGTGCGCCGCAACGTCCCAGCAGCCTCCGCGCGGTCGATCGCCAGACGCAGCTGGTAGGGATCCGTGCCTGTCTGCATGCAGTCTCGGATCGTCCGGGCGGCCGTGGTTACCGGAAGACCATCGACCTGCGTCACCTCGACGGCCGCCAGCTCACGACGATGCGTGCGGTACAACTCTCCCCCCACCGCGCGCGGATGGTTGTTGCGCGGAACCGTCAAGTGCACGCGCGATGGATTCACGTCAGCCAGTTCGTGCAACACGAGTGCGGACTCGTGCGATACCACACCACGACCCATGGACCAGGCGACCGCTGCAGCGAGCTCGTCATGCTCGCCCCGCGGCAGCACCGGCACTCGGTATACCCCCCGTCCAGTACGCTCCAGGCGCCCACGCGCCGCCATCAACCGCAGCTGGGTCGGATCGATTGCTAGCTCCTGGGCGTCCCGCGTGGTGACATAGCCGTGCTGCTCGGCTGCCCGTTCGACCAACCGGTCCCATAGTCTCATGTGCTCTAACGTATCAGTTAGATACGTTAGAGCACAACAGTGCGTCTCCCCCGGAGCCGGCAGGGTCCCCAACAGCCCGTATTCTCCCAGGTCAGGGGCACCTTTCACGGTCCGGCACCCCCCGAAAACCATGATCGTCCCCTATCGGTGCGAATACCCGAGGTTGATCGGTAGGATGGCTGCGCACGGGCGCTGACGGGACGAGTAGCGCCGGACGCAGCCCACAGCGACCCGGGGACGGTGCGAGCCCGGGGGGTCTGGCCGGCGCGAAGATCATCCCTGAGCCGCCGGAGGAACGGGCGCGGCCAGCACCACGCCTTAGTAGAACCGGCACCGCTGGACCAGAGCGGGACGCCATTCGGCGTCCAAGAAGGGTGGTACCGCGGCCGCCTCCGGACGGTCGTCCCTTCAACGGCACAGCCAGTCGCGAGTCGTTGGAGGACAGATCGTTGTATGAGCCGCTGCCCACCCAGGTCGATCTGCCCGCGCACGAGCGGGAGACCCTCGCGCGCTGGCGTGACACCTTGGTCTTCGAGCGCACCCTGCAGCAGACCCAGGATGGCCCGCTGTGGGTGTTCTACGAGGGCCCGCCCACGGCGAACGGGACGCCCGGCACCCACCACATGGAGGCCCGCGTCTTCAAGGATCTCTTTCCGAGGTTCAAGACGATGAAGGGCTTCCACGTGCCCCGCCGGGCGGGCTGGGACTGTCACGGGCTCCCGGTCGAGTTGGCCGTGGAGAAGGAGCTGGGGTTCGCCGGCAAGCGCGACATCGAGGCGTACGGCATCGCGCGGTTCAACGCCAAGTGCCGCGAGTCGGTCGAGCGCCACGTCGCCGCCTTCGAGGAGATGACCGAGCGGATGGGGTACTGGGTCGACACGACTCAGGCCTACCGCACGATGGACAGCGACTACATCGAATCGGCCTGGTGGTCGCTGAAACAGATCTGGGACAAGGGACTGCTCGTAGAAGACCACCGCGTCGCGCCCTACTGCCCGCGCTGCGGCACGGCGCTGTCCGACCACGAGGTGGCTCAGGGCTATTTGACCGTGACCGATCCCTCGGTCTACGTACGGTTCCCGGTCACCTCCGGCCCACTGGCCGATCTCGACGCCAAGCTGCTCATCTGGACGACGACACCGTGGACGCTGGTCGCCAACACCGGTGTCGCGGTGCATCCGGACGTCACCTACGTCGCCGCGCGAATCGGGACCGAGGTGCTCGTGGTGGCCGAGCCACTGCTGGCCAAGGTCGCCGGCGAGACGCCGGTGGAGGTGCTCGAGCGCTTTGCCGGCTCGACCCTGGAGCACACGACGTACACCCGCCCCTTCGACTTCGTCGACTTCCCGACCGAGGACTCCGCGGCGCACTTCGTGGGCCTGGCTGAGTACGTGACGACAGAGGACGGCACCGGTCTGGTGCACCAGGCGCCCGCGTTCGGGGCTGACGACCTGGCGGTCGCGCGACGATACGGACTGCCGGTGATCAATCCGATCGGCCCGGAGGGTCGCTTCGACGCCGCGCTGCCGGTCGTCGGCGGCCAGTTCTTCAAGAAGGCCGACGCCGGCCTCGTCGACGACCTGCGGGCGCGGGGATTGCTCTACCGCTACGAGCCGTACGAGCACAGCTATCCGCACTGCTGGCGCTGTGACACGCCGCTGCTCTACTACGCGCTGCCGTCCTGGTACATCAAGACCACGCTGGTCAAGGACCGGCTGATCGAGGAGAACGAGAAGACCGACTGGCATCCGGCCGGCATCAAGGACGGCCGCTACGGCGACTGGCTTCGGGGCAACGTCGACTGGGCGCTTTCACGCGACCGTTATTGGGGCACTCCCCTGCCGCTGTGGCGCTGCCCGGAGGGCCACGTCACCTGTGTCGGGTCGCTGGCCGAACTCGGGCAACTGGCCGGCCGAGACCTGTCGACTCTCGATCCGCACCGGCCGTTCGTCGACGAGGTGACCTTGCCGTGTCCCGAGTGCGGTGACACGGCGACCCGGGTACGGCCGGTCATCGACGGGTGGTACGACTCCGGCTGCATGCCCTTCGCCCAGTGGGGCGCGCCCTACCGCAATGGTGCGGAGTTCGAGCGCGCCTACCCGGCGAACTTCATCTGCGAGGCGATCGACCAGACCCGCGGCTGGTTCTACACGCTGATGGCCATCGGCACCCTGGTCTTCGACCGCTCGTCGTATGAGACGGTCCTCTGCCTGGGGCTGCTGCTGGCCGAGGACGGTCGCAAGATGAGCAAGCACCTGGGCAACATCCTCGAACCGCTCCCGCTGATGGAGCGGCACAGCGCCGACGCGGTGCGCTGGTTCATGCTGGCCAGCGGTTCACCGTGGGCTCCTCGGCGGATCGGGCACCAGGCGCTCGAGGAGATCGTGCGCAAGGTGCTGCTGACGTACTGGAACACCGCGGCGTTCCAGTCGCTCTACGCCCGGGTCAATGACTGGTCGCCGGAGCAGGGGCCGTGGCCGGACGTCGGCGAGCGACCACCGCTGGACCGATGGGCGCTCTCGGAGCTGCACGCAACCGTGATCGAGGTGGACGAGGCGCTCGAGGGCTTCGACTCACCGCGGGCCGGCCGTCGGATCTCGCAGTTCATCGACGACCTGTCCAACTGGTACGTACGGCGCTCCCGCCGCCGGTTCTGGGACGGCGACCCGGCGGCTCTGGCCACGCTGCACGAGTGCCTGTACATCCTGACGGTGCTCATGGCGCCCTTCACGCCGTTCGTCACCGACCGGGTATGGCAGGCGCTCGTCCGGCCGGTGTGGCCAGACCTGCCCGACTCGGTACACCTCGCCAACTGGCCACGGGTCGACGGGTCGCTCGTCGATGCCGATCTCTCGGAGCAGATGGCTCTGCTGCGACGCGTCGTCGAGCTCGGCCGATCGGCGCGAGCCGAAGCGCGGATCCGTACCCGCCAGCCGCTGCGGGCGCTGAGCGTCTTCTCAGCCGGCTGGGCGAAGCTGCCACCCGAGCTGCGGGCGCTGGCGCGCGAGGAACTCAACATCATGGAGGAGGCGGCGGCCGGTGAGCTGGCGCACGTCGTTGACCGGTCGGCCAAGCCGAACTTCCGGGCTCTGGGGCGTCGCTTCGGCCGGCGGACCAAGGACGTCGCCGCCGCCATCTCAGCCGCCGATGTCACCGCCCTGCTTCCCGATCGGCCGGTCGTCGGAGTGGGCGACGAGGAGATCGTCCTCGAGCCCGGCGAATTCACGATCACCGAGACACCGCGTGAGGGGTGGGCGGTGGCAGCGGAGGCCGGGCTGACCGTGGCGCTCGACGTACGGATGACCCCTGAACTGCTGCGGGCCGGCACCGCGCGTGAAGTGGTCCGGTTGATCCAGGATGCTCGCAAGACCAGCGGCCTGGAGGTCGCCGACCGGATCGAGCTGTGGTGGGCGGCCGCCGGTGAGGCGGCGGAGGCCATCACCGAGCACCGGGACCTGATCGCCACCGAAGTGCTGGCCGTGTCCGTGCAGCGGGGTCATCCGGCAGCCGATATCTCCCCGCACACCGAGCGGGGGCTGGGGCTCACCTTCTGGCTGCGGGCGGCCGGCGGCTGAGGCTGGCTGAGCCGGGGTCGGCTCAGGCTGAACGGCCGCTGGCGAGCAGGTGAGCGTCGGGGCCGCACCAGCCGCACGGTGTGAACCCGGCGGCGCGTGCCTCGCTCACCGGAAAAAGCACGATCTCGCGCTCCGACAGCGACGGGCACCCGGCCAGGTGGTAGCGGGGCCGGCCGTCCACGACGAGCACACTGTCGGTGCGTGCGCCGACCAGCAGGGCGTCAGCCGGGCTGACCTCTTCCTCCTCGGGCTCCTCATCGGTCGCGACGGCCGACGGTGCCTCCTGCGCCTGTTCCGGTTCGCGCAACCGATCGGCCGCCCGCCAGACCGGCTCCGTGGACACCTCAGCGTCTTCCTCGGCAGCCTCGCCGGCAAATGGCCGGCGCTGCCGCACGCCGAGGTAGAGCGCGACCCCTGAGAGCAACGCAGCTGCGATCGAGCCGAGCTCCATGGGGAGGCTCGCGGTTACGAGCCCCGTGGCCAGGAGGCCGATGCCGGCGACGAACAACAGCAGGGATACCACGATCACCCGAAAGCCCTCACTGCGAGGCCGCTCCGCTCATCACCTGCGTGTCTCAGGCCCGTGGTCGGTCCGGCCACCGGCGAGGTTCGACCCAGACTGGTTGATGTCGGGTCGAGCGGCAGCCGCAAAGGAACTCGACACCGCCCGTCCGGACTCGCTCTCGACGGACGAGCCTCTGCTGTCGAGGTCGCGCAGCTGGCTCTCGAGGTAGGCCTTGAGCCGGGTGCGGTATTCGCGCTCGAACGCCTTGAGCTCCTCGATGTGCTTCTGCAGCGCGTGTCGCTTGGCTTCCAGCCCACCCATCGCTTCCTGGTGCCGCTGGCGCGCTTCGCGTTCCAGCGCGTCGGCCTTGGCCCGCGCCTCGCGGGTGACCTCGTCTGCCTTGGCTCGAGCGTCCAGCAACAACTTGTCGGCCTCGCGCCGCGCATCGGCGACATGCTCGCTGGCCGTGCGCTGCGCGGTCATGAGAACGGAAAGCGCCTGCTCGCCGTCGTGAACCGGCGACACGGCGGGCGCCGGCCCACCCAGGGGCTCAGGTGCCTGTTGTTGTTGCGCGGCGGTCTGGCGCAGCCGATGCTCGAGTTGCTGCAACTGGTTCTTGAGGTCGACGTTCTCGCGCCCCAGGCGCTGCTCGGCCTCGGAGGGCCCACTCTGTGGAGCCGGAGCGGCAGGTGGTGCGGGCCCGGTCGGGCTGGCCGGGCTGGCCGGGCGGGCCCGTTGCATCCGCTCCACCTGGCCCTTGAGCTCGTTGTTCTCTTCGATCAGCCGGGCGAGCTCACGCTCGACCTCGTCGAGAAAGGCGTCGACCTCGTCCTCGTCGTAGCCCCGCTTGCCGATCGGCGGCTTCTTGAACGCGACGTTGTGAACGTCCGCGGGGGTCAGCGGCATCTGTTCTCCTCGGGATTGGTGGACTCAGGCGCGCACCGCATGTGGGTCATGCTGCCAGCCCTCGCACCACGATGATGAGGATCTGCACGATGATGAACAGCACGAGAAACGATAGATCCAGCGTAATCCCGCCGAGACGCAGGGGCGGAATTATGCGGGCCAGGGCCTTAAGCGGCGGGTCTGTGACGGAGAAGATCACCTCCAGCAGGATCGCGAGCGGTCGCCCGGGTCGCCACGAGCGTGCGAACATCATGACGTACACGACCACTATCCGGGCGATCAGCAGGATCTGAAAGATCCAGAGCAAGACATAGAGGGCCGCGAAAAGGGTCTTCACCGGGCTAAGTCTCTCAGCTTTGGTTGAAGAAGCCGCCCTCGGCGATCCGGGCTTTGTCTTCGGCCGTGACTTCGACATTGGCCGGCGACAGCAGGAACACCTTGTTGGTGACCCGCTCGATCCGCCCGCGCAGTCCGAAAGACAGGCCCGCAGCGAAATCGACAAGTCGCTTGGCGTCCGAATCGTCCATTTCCGTGAGATTCATGATCACCGGCACGCCCTCACGGAAATGCTCGCCGATCGTGCGCGCTTCGTTGTAGGTGCGCGGATGCAGGGTCGTGATTCGGTACGCCGAAACGGTGGTCGCCTCTTCCGCGTGGGCCCGCGTGGCTACCCGGGTGTCCAGCGCCAGACCACCTCGCGTCACTGGAGCTGCCCGCTCGAAGGACCGGCCGGCTCGGCTGCTGCTCCGCACCATCGCCTCGTCGGCGGCGTCGTCGTAATCGTCGTAGTCCTCCGCCCCGCCCAGTCGGTTCTCGTCGTCCTCGACGAGTCCGAGGTAGATCCCCATCTTGCGCATTGCGCCGGCCATCGGGCGTCCTTCCTCGTCGAGCGGTGCTGGAGTCGTTGACTTTTTTCTCAGCTGAGCGCGACGCTACCCCGAAAGCGGCTTTCGACCGCCGAGCAACGCCGTACCGATCCGAACGTGTGTCGCGCCGTGCCGGATCGCGGGTTCCAGGTCAGCGCTCATGCCGGCCGAGATGGCATCGGCCCGGGGAAACTCGGCGCGTAACGCGGCGGCCACCTGCGCCAACCGGGCGAACGCCGCGTCGGGCTCCTCCTGCTGCGGTGCGAGGGCCATCACGCCCGACAGCCGCAGATGATCCGCGGCCGCACACACTGTGGCGAGTTCGGTGACGCCGTCGGAAACCACGCCACCCCGGGCCGGGTCGCCGTCCAGGCTGACCTGAATCAGCACGTCGATGAGCCGGTCGGCCCGTCGGGCACCCTCGGCCAGCGCTTCGGCGACCTCGATCCGGTCGACGCTGTGCACGGCGTCGGCGTAGCTGGCGACGGAACGGCATTTGTTGCGCTGCAGCCGGCCGACGAAGTGCCAGCGAGCCGTTGGTACGGCGGCCGCCTTGGCCCGCGCTTCCTGGTCGCGGTTCTCGCCGAAGTCCCGTAGGCCGAAGGCGCACAGGGCCTCCACGTCGCTGCTGGGAAAGGTCTTGGTCACCGCGATCAGCGTGACCTCGTCGCGCGGACGGCCGGCCGCCGCGCAGGCCGCCGACAACCGGTGTTCGAAGGCCGCCAGGTTGGCGGCCAGCTCCACCGACCGTGCCGAAGTCGCCCCCGCAGCCGCGGTCACCGCAGCCATGCCACGCCGGCGAACCGGCCCGTGACGCCGTCACGGCGGTAGCTGTAGAACCGGTCGTCTTCGGCGGTGCAGGCGGGATCGGTGACCACTGCCGCGACACCGGCGGAGGAGAGTTGGCGGGCCAACCCCGCTCGTAGATCCAGGCCGGGGGTGCCGCGCCTGGCCACCGTCGCAGCGCCGGGAAGAGCCGCAACCACCTCGGCCCGCATCGCCGCGGGAACCTCGTAGCACGCCCCACATATCGCCGGCCCGAGCAGAGCGTCGATCCGGGCCGGTTCGGCGCCCAGCGCGGCCATGGCGCGCACGGTGGCCGGCACGACCCCGGCTGCCGCGCCCAACCGGCCCGCATGCGCGACGCCGATGACCCCGGCGACCGGATCGGCCAGAAGTACCGGCACGCAGTCGGCGGCGAGCACCACGAGGGCCAGGCCCGGGCTCGCGGTGACCAGCCCGTCACCGGGGGGCGGCCCGTCGAGCGGGGGCCGATCAATGGTGTGCACGGTGGATCCGTGCACCTGGCGCAGGAAGACCAGGCTTTCCGGTGCGACACCGACAGCGGTGGCCAGCCGGATCCGGTTGGCCGCGACCGCCGCCGGCTCGTCGCCGACGCGGTCGCTGAGATTGAAGCTGGCGTAGGGTGGCGCGCTCCTGCCACCGGCTCGCGTGGTGACCAATCGTCGGGCCTGCGACATCGGCCTTACTTCAGGAAGTCCGGCACATCGAGGTCGTCCTCGAAGACGACCGTGTGCCTGGGCCGCTCGGTCACCCGCGTCGACTTGGTCGCCGATGCCGTCACCCGGGTCAGGTCGAGGGGATCGGACCGGCTGCCGTTGTGAATGGGCTTGGGATGCTCGATCGGCAGCTTGACTCGGCGGGGCTCTGCCTTCTTGTACGCGGGCGCTCCACCGTCGAATCCGGCCGCGATCACGGTCACGCGCACCTCGTCGCCGAGCGCGTCGTCGATGACCGCACCGAAGATGATGTTGGCGTCGGGGTGGGCCGCGTCAGCGACCAGAGATGCCGCCTCGTTGATCTCGAACAGACCCAGGTCGGATCCGCCGGAGATCGACAGCAGCACGCCGTGTGCACCCTCCATGGACGCCTCGAGCAGCGGGCTGGCGATGGCCATCTCGGCGGCCGAGACCGCCCGGTCGTCACCACGCGCGTTGCCGATGCCCATGAGCGCCGAACCGGCGCCCGCCATCACCGACTTCACGTCGGCGAAATCGAGGTTGATCAGTCCCGGCGTCGTGATCAGATCGGTGATCCCCTGCACACCGGACAGCAGGACGGCGTCGGCGGTCTTGAACGCATCCATCACGCTGACGTTGTGATCGCCGAGCTGCAGCAGCCGGTCGTTGGGGATGACGATAAGGGTGTCGCAGTTGCTGCGCAGCTCATCGATGCCCAGCTCGGCCTGCGTCGCGCGCCGGCGTCCCTCGAAGGAGAACGGGCGGGTGACCACACCGATCGTGAGCGCACCCAGCTTGCGCGCCATCGCCGCCACGATCGGAGCGCCGCCGGTGCCCGTGCCGCCGCCCTCGCCCGCGGTGACGAACACCATGTCGGCGCCCTTGAGCACCTCTTCGATCTCGTCGCGGTGGTCCTCGGCGGCCTGCTTGCCGACCTCGGGATCCGCACCCGCACCGAGGCCACGGGTAAGTTCGCGACCGATGTCGAGCTTGACGTCGGCATCGCTCATGAGCAGGGCTTGGGCGTCGGTGTTGATGGCGATGAACTCGACGCCCTTGAGGCCCACTTCGATCATGCGGTTGACCGCGTTGACGCCACCGCCGCCGATTCCGACGACCTTGATGACTGCGAGATAGTTGTGCGGAGGTGTCATCGGACAACCTTCCGAGAGGTGGGATGTGGATGCGGGTAGCGCCTACCCTCACCCTCAACTAGAGCCTTATAGTTATGTCAACCTGGCCGATGTGCTGGACGCTATGTCTGGCCCAGGGCGCGGTCAAGAACCGCGCCCGGCGTGTCACGAACTTCGATTCATCGCACCGTAACCAGGCCCGGCGCGGTGACGTCGACCACGCGACCGGGCCGCGCCAACAGAACGCGGGTCACGCGTGCCTTCACCGCGCCATCGGATGGATCCCCCCACCGCACCTGCCGGTTGCCGCGCAGGATCAGCGTCACCTGCGCCGCCGTCGGGGCGTTGACCCGCTGCACGAGGGCCCGCAGGTCAGCCGGCAGTCCGGTCAGCACGAGGAGGGCCGCCCGGGTCGCCGCCGCAGCGGGACCCGGGCCCTGCACGTCGATCACCACGAGGCCGGCCGGTACCTTGGACACGTCGCGGTAGGCCACCCCCGTGCGGTCGAGCAGTGTGTAGCGTCCCGCGTTCGGCACGACGGCGACCGGCACCCGCTCACGCACCACCAGGTGCAGCGTCGAGGGCCAGGACAACCGCACCGACACCGCCGCGATACCCGGCTGGGCCGACAGGATGCGCTTTCGCACCCCGGCCCGGTCGACCATGATCATCGCGGTGCCCAGCCGCACGTGCGCGGCTTGGAGAACCGCGGAGGCGGCCACGGCGGAGGTGCCGGTGACGCGGATCCGTTGCACCGCCGCAAATTGCGTGCCCAGCAGCACGTACCCGCCACCCCCGAGGAGCCCGACCAGCACCAGGACCGCCAGCAGCGGCCATCTCCCGCGCCACCGCCGGCGGCGAGCGCCGGCGCGGAACCGGCTGGTGGCCGAGGGCGTGAGAGTCGCCGTCATCCCAGCCGCTCCCCCAACAACTCGAGCACCTCGGGCCCGATCATCGTCACGTCACCGGCGCCCAGGGTCAGCACCAGATCGCCGGGTCGGGCCCGGTCGGCGAGCTCCGCCGCGACCGCCGACCACGACGGCTGCAGATGCACCTGTGCGGCCGGGAGCGCCACCTCGGCTGCGATGGTCGCGCCGGTCACGCCCGGAAGGGGGTCTTCCCGAGCACCGTAGACGTCCATCACGACGACCTCGTCGGCCAGCCCGAGGGCCGCTCCGAACTCGCGGGCGAAGTGTTGGGTACGGCTGTAGAGGTGCGGCTGGAAGGCGACGATCAGCCGCCCCCCCGCCGCCGTCTCGCGGGCGGTGCGCAGTTGCGCGGCCACCTCGGTCGGGTGATGGGCGTAGTCGTCGTAGACCCGAACGCCCGCGACGGAACCCTTGTACTCGAACCGCCGGCGTACCCCGGAGTAGGCGCCCAGCCCCTCCGCCAACCGGCCGCCGGGCAGTCCGAGCCGGATTCCCGTCAGTAACGCGGCGGCGGAGTTCAGCGCCAGGTGCCGGCCGGGTACGCCGAGCTGCACCCGGCCGATCGAAGCGCCATCGACAACCGCGACGTAGGAGACACTGCTAGGGCGGGTAGCCACGTCGTCCAGCCGCAGATCGGCGCCCGCCGACGTGCCGTAGGTGTGCACCGTGCGTCCGGCGGCCCGGATATCGGCGGCCAGCCGCGCCGACCCGGCATCGTCGGCGCAGGCAACGATGAACCCGTCGGGACTAACCCGGCCGGCGAAGTCGTCGAAGGCCCGCGCATAGGCCTCGACGGTGCCGTGATGATCGAGATGGTCGGCCTCGACATTGGTCACGATCGCGGCGTACGGCGAGAGGAGCAGGAACGACCCGTCGCTCTCATCGGCCTCGGCCACGAACAACTGGCCGGTGCCGTGATGGGCGTTGGCGCCCGCGTCGTGCAGATCACCGCCGATGGCAAAGGACGGGTCGGCGCCGCAGTGCTGCAGCGCGACCGTGAGCATCGAGGTGGTGGTCGTCTTGCCGTGCGTGCCAGCGACGGCGATACCGCGGCAATCGGCCATGAGCACGGCCAGTGCCGCCGCCCTCGGCAGCACGAGCAGGCCGCTGCGGCGCGCCTCGGTCAGCTCCGGGTTGCGCTCGCGGATGGCAGCGGACACCACGACCGTGTCGACCCCCGCCACGTTGTCGGCCGCGTGGCCGACGGAGACGTCGGCGCCGAGCGCCTGCAGCGCGGCCAGGGCGCTCGAGTCACGGGCGTCGCTGCCGGATACGGCGACCCCGCGGGCCAGCAGGATCCGCGCTATCCCGCTCATGCCGGCACCGCCGATGCCGATGAGGTGCACGCGGCCGAGGTCCTCGACGCGCATCGCCCCGGGATCGGGCTGCGGCACCTGGTCGGTGGTGGTCATGTCCCGGCCGCCGCTCGCACGAGTTCGGCGAGTGCGAGATCGCCGTCGCGATGCCCGGTCAGCCCGGCGGCGGCCACCATGTCGGCCAGCCGGTCGGGGTCGGTCAGCACGGGTATCACCGTGTCGCGGATCCAGCCCGGGCTCAGGTCGGCGTTCTCGACCAGCAGTCCACCGCCGGCGGTCACCACCGGCAGCGCGTTGAGCCGCTGCTCACCGTTGCCGTGCGGCAGCGGGACGTAGGCGGCGGGCAGGCCGACCGCGGTGAGCTCGGCCACGGTCATGGCCCCGGCGCGGCACAGCGCCATGTCGGCAGCGGCATAGCCCAGCTCCATCTGCTCGATGTACGGCACCACGACGTACGGCGGCGCGCCCGCCTTCGTGTGCGCCTCCACCGACTGGGTTCGCCCGGTGGCGTGCAGCACCTGCACTCCAGCCGCCGCCAGGTAGGGCGCCGCGGCACTCGCCGCGTCGTTGAGCGACCGCGCCCCCTGCGAGCCACCGGTGACGAGCAGGCAGGGCAGGTCGGGCTGGAGGCCGAAAGAAGCCCGTGCCTCGTCGCGGCGGGCCGCCCGATCGAGCCCCGTGATCGCGGTACGCAGCGGGACGCCGACCACCCGACCGTGTCGCAGCCGGATCGCGTCGTTGCCCAGCGCGACGTAGGGCGTCATCCGGGCGCCGAGGCGGTTGGCCAGGCCCGGTCGCATGTTCACCTCGTTGACGACAATGGGCGTGCCGCGCCGGCGTGCCGCGAAGTAGGCCGGCAGCGCCACATAGCCGCCGAACCCGACGACCACTTCGGCCTGCACCTCTTCGAGCACCCGGCGGGCCGCACGCACGGCCGCGGCCAGCCGGCCGGGCAGCAGCAGCAGGTCCTTTGTGGGCCGCCGGGGCAGGGGCACGGCGGGGATGAGTTCCAGCGGATAGCCGCGGGCCGGCACCAGCCGGGTCTCGAGCCCGCGCGCGGTGCCCAGGGCGGTGATCCGGACGTGCGCGTCGGTGCGGCGCAGGGCATCGGCGAGGGCGAGGGCGGGCTCGATGTCACCAGCTGACCCTCCTCCGGCCACGACCACGGACCGGAGCGGGCTCACCGCCGACGCTGCCCATTGGACTGGACCGGGATTCTCGGCGTCGCCTTGCGCCGCGGCCGGGAAGGCGGCTCCGGGACGGGCAACCGCAGCAGCCGCGACCAGCGGGTCGGCCCGCGCGCGATGACCGCTGCCGCCGCCGCGGGTTCGGACCGGGCGAAGGAGGCCAGCATGCCGATGACGAACATCGTCAGCACCAGCGAGGTCCCGCCGAACGAGATGAGGGGCAGCGGGATGCCGGTCACCGGCAGCAGCCCCACCACGTACCCGATGTTGATGGTCGCCTGGCCGACCAGCCACAACGTCACCGCACCGGCGACCAACCGCACGAAGGGATCGACGCTGCGCCTGGCGATCCGGATCCCGGCATAACCGAAAACGGCGAACAGCGCGAGCACCAAGAGTGCGCCCATCAGACCCAGCTCCTCGCCGATGATCGCGAAGATGTAGTCGGTGTAGGCGTTGGGCACGTTCCACTTTCCACTGCTGCCGCCCAGCCCGACGCCCCACCAGCCGCCGGATGACAGAGAGTAGATGCCCTGCACGGCCTGGAAACCGCTCGTCTGGGGATCGTTGAACGGATGCAGGAACGACGTCACCCGGGCCATCCGGTAGGGCTCGACCGCGATGCCGACCGCGATCAGCCCGACCATAAGGGTCGAGAGCGAGGCGAACATCCGGATGGGGGCACCCACGAAGAACAGCAGCGAGAACAACACGATGATCATGCAGAGCGTCGTGCCGAGGTCGGGCTCAGCCATGACGAGCAGGAACTCCATGGTCGCCACGGGCAGCAACGGCACGAGCAGGTGCTTCCACCTCGTGAGCAGCGCACGTTTGCGGATGAGCAGATCGGCACCCCATAGCGCCAACGCCAGCTTGGCCAGCTCCGACGGCTGCAGCCACAGCGGGCCGAGGTCGAGCCAGCGGGTCGATCCGCGCACCGTCACGCCGACGTGGGGCACCAGCACGAGCACCATGAGGGCCATCGAGGAGAGCAGGAGCGGGTAGGCCAGGAGGCGGTAGGTGCGGACGCGCAGGCGCAGCCCGAGCCAGAGCGCGGGCAGGCCAAGGCCGACCCAGATGACCTGCTTGCGGAAGATGTCGTACGGCGTTCCGGTGTCGACAAAGGACTTCACGCTCGATGCGGAGAGCACCATGACCAGGCCGATGATCAGCAGCAGCCCGGCGCTGCCCAGGATGAGGTAGTACGACGCCAGCGGCCGCTCCAGCCACGGCAGGCTGGGAGCCGTCTCGGGGCTCTCCGCGCCCACTCACCCCACCCCCAGGGCGGATACCGCCGCGACGAAGGCATCGCCGCGGGCGGCATAGTCGCCGTACATATCCGTCGACGCGGCCGCGGGGGCGAGCAGCACCACGTCGCCGGGCCGGGCCAGCCGGGCCGCCTGCTGCACGACATCGGCCATGGCTCCATCGTCGGTCCTATCGACCTCCGCGACGGGGACGTCCGGCGCGTGTCGCGCCAGCGCCTCGCGAATCAGCGCTCGATCGGCTCCCAGGAGTACGACGGCGGCCAGCCGGGGCGCTGCCGCCGCCACGAGGTCATCGACCGCGACGCCCTTGAGCAGGCCACCGGCCAGCCAGACGACCCGGGGGTAGGAGGACAGCGAGGCGGCTGCCGCGTGTGGGTTGGTCGCCTTGCTGTCATCGACGTAGGTGACCCCGTCGATCGTGCGGACCGCCACGTTCCGATGACGCCCTGGGCGGAACGCGTGCAGCCCCGCCGACACCGCGCTGACCGGCCCGCCGTACCACAGCGCCAGTGCGGTGGCGGCCAGTGCATTGGCGACGTTGTGGGGCCCCGGCAGCGGAACATCGCTGACGGTGGCCACGGCGCCATGGCCGAACGCCCGGTCGATGAGCTCTCCCCCGACGATGCCGAGCTGACCCTTTTCCGGCTCGCCGAGGGTGAAGCCGGCGCGCCTCGACGACCCCGCGAGGCGGGCGGCCGCACTGTCATCTGCGTTGAACACCGCGAAGGTGCCCTCGGCGAAGATCCGACCCTTGGCGCGGGTGTACTCATCGAGGGAGCCGTGCCAGTCCAGATGGTCGGGCGCGATGTTCAGAATCGCCGCCGCCTCCGGTGCCAGGGTCGAGGACCAGTACAGCTGAAAGGAGGACAGCTCCACCGCCAGCACGTCGTAGGGCTCCCGCTCCAGCACCGCCTGCACCAGGGGCCGGCCGACATTCCCGGCCGCAATCGACCGGAGCCCGGCGGCGCGCAGCATGGCGGCCAGCAACTCCACCGTCGTTGTCTTGCCATTGGTTCCGGTGACGGCCAGCCAGGGCGGCGGGGTGCCACCGACGGCGGAGCGGAGCCGCCAGGCCAGCTCGACCTCACCGATGACCTCGACCCCGGCGGCTCCAGCGGCCCGCAGTAGGGGATGGTACGGCCGCCAGCCGGGCGAGGTGACGACCTGCTCGGTACCCGATGGCACGGTTGTCAGTCCACACGCGACAGTCGCGCCGAGGGCAGCCAGCGCGTCGGTGCGGGCGGACTCGGCGCGGTCGGTGACGGTCACGCGTGCGCCGAGCCGGAGCAGCACCTCAGCGACGGCCACGCCCGATACCCCGGCCCCGGCCACCAGCACGGCCCGGCCGGCATAGGGCTGGCCGCCAGCTTCGGTCGCCGTCAGAACGTCCCCCTGCCGATGAGGAAGCTGTAATAGAACAGCCCGAGCCCGGCGGCGACGCCGATGCCGGCCAGGATCCAGAACCGGATGACGATCGTCACCTCTCCCCAGCCGGCCAGCTCGAAGTGATGCTGAAGCGGTGCCATCCGGAAGACCCGGCGCCGGGTGAGCTTGAACACGGCCACCTGGATGATCACCGACACTGTGATCAGCACGAAGAGGCCGCCGAGCACGACCAGCAGCAACTCGGTGCGGGTGAGGATGGCCAGCCCGGCGAGCAGGCCACCGAGGGACAGTGAGCCGGTGTCGCCCATGAAGATCCGGGCCGGTGAGCCGTTCCACCAGAGGAAGCCGAAGCAGGCGGCGGCCGCCGAGAACGCGACCACGCCGAGGTCAAGCCCGTCGCGGCCGGTGTAGCACTGGGTGATGCGCGTATCCGTGCAGAGGTGCCGGAATTGCCAAAAGGCGATGAGGGTGTAGCCGACGAACACCATGACGGACGTTCCCGTGGCGAGGCCGTCCAGGCCGTCGGTCAGATTCACGGCGTTGGAGGTCGCGGTGACGATGACGTACGCGAGCAGGACGAACCCCACGGCTCCCAACGGCAGCCAGGGAATGTCGTACGCGAAGGACAGGTGCGTCGAGGCGGGGGCGGCGCCGGTCTTGTCCTTGAACCGCAGCGCGAGTACGGCGAAGGTGACCGCGATGACCAGTTGGGCGATCAGCTTGGCCTTGGTGTCCAAGCCGAGGCTGCGCTGCCGTCGTACCTTGATCAGGTCGTCGGTGAACCCGATGAGTCCGAGGGCCACGAAGAGCCCCAGGAGCAGCAACGCGCTCACGGAGGGCCGGCCCGCGGTCAGCGTGCTGTCGCGGCCGCGGGACAGCAGAGCGATCAGATGGCCCACGAAATACCCAGCCAGCGTGGCCCCGATGATGATGAGCCCACCCATCGTGGGCGTGCCTCGCTTGGAATGGTGGCTCGTGGGCCCGTCTTCACGGATCTCCTGGCCGATGCCCCTGCGGGTCAGCGTCCGGATCGCCACTGGCGTGCCGAATATGGAGATCAGGAAACTGATGAACCCGCCAATGAGGATCGACCTCACGCGCCATCCTCCGGCGGCACATCGTCGAGTAACCCGTCTTCCAACAACTGGGCGGCGACCCGCTCCAGGCCGGCCGCCCGGGATGCCTTGATGAGCACGAGGTCACCCGGCCGCAGTCCCGCCCGCAGCAGGCTCACCGCGGCGTCGATGTCGGGCACGTGCACCGACTCCTCTCCAGTGGCTCCGGCGGTCACCGCTCCAGCATGCACGGCGGACGCCTGTGGCCCGATGACGACAAGCCGGTCGACCCCGAGCTGTCGGACCAACTGCCCGACCCGCGCATGCTCGTCGTCGGCGCGGTCGCCCAGCTCCGCCATCTGGCCGAGCACCGCCCAGCTGCGGTGCCCGCCCGTCATGGCGGCGAGCGATCGCAGCGCGGCGCGCATCGACTCTGGGTTGGCGTTGTACGCGTCGTTGACCACCGTGACCCCGTCGGCGCGCTCGGAGACCTCCATCCGCCACTTGCTGCGCGGGCGGGCCCGGCCCAGCGTCCTGGCCACGTCGGCAAGCGGAAGTCCGCACGCCAGTGCGACCGCCGCGGCGGACAGGCTGTTGGCCACGTGGTGCTCGCCGTGCAACCGCAGCGAGACGTGCGCCCGCTCCCCGGCCGCGAGCATCGTGAACGACGGCCGGCCCTGCTCATCGAGACTGATGTCGACCGCCCGCACGTCGGCGTCCGGATCGGTCCCGGTCAGCATCACGCGTCCTGGGGCCAATGGCGTCATCGCGCGGACCAACGGGTCGTCGGCGTTGAGCACGGCCAGGCCGTCATCGCGCAGGCAGCTGACCAGCTCGGACTTGGCGCGGGCCACCGCATCGATCGAGCCGAACTCGCCGATGTGCGCGGTGCCGACATTGAGTGCGACGGCCAGGTGCGGGCGGGCGACCGCGCACAATGCCGCGATGTGGCCGATCCCACGGGCGCTGTACTCCAGGACGAGGTAGCGGGTCTGGGGGGTGGCCAGCAGGACGGTGTACGGGAGACCGAGCTCGTTGTTGAAGGATCCTGGTGGGGCCACGGTGGGCGCGAGCCGGCCAAGCAGCAAGGCGATGAGGTCCTTCGTCGAGGTCTTGCCGCTCGACCCGGTGATACCGACGACCGTCACGGCCGGCAGCCGGTACAGCACCGAGTTGGCCAGGCGGGCAAGCGCCGTCAGCACGTCATCGACGATGACGGCGGGAACGCCCACCCGCCGCAGCGCCAGCACAGCCACGGCTCCCGCCGCAACAGCGGTGGCGGCGAAGTCGTGGCCATCGTTGTGCTCACCGGGCAGGGCGACGAACAGGTCGCCCCGGCGAACCAGCCGGGAGTCGAACACGACGCCGCGGGTGACCACCGCCGTCGGGTCCGGAGCGTCGACGAGCCGGCCACCGGTCGCCGCGGCCACTTCGAACAGCGTCATCGCGATCATGGCGCCGCCTCGTCCAGCAACTCGGCCAGCAACTCGGCCAGGACCTTGCGGTCGTCGAACGGGTGCACCACGTCGCCGACCTCCTGGCCCTGCTCATGACCCTTGCCCGCGACCAGCACGCTGTCCCCCGGCCTGGCCCGGCCGATCGCCTCGCCGATCGCCTGTCGCCGGCCACCGATGTCGAGGACCTCCGCGGCGGCGAGTCGGGCGCCATCGGCCACGGCGGCACGGATGGCGGCCGGGTCCTCCGATCGTGGGTTGTCGTCGGTGAGGACCACGAGGTCCGCGCCACGGGCCGCGGCCAGGCCCATCAGCGGGCGCTTGGCCCGGTCGCGGTCGCCACCGCAGCCCAGCACCACGATCATCCGGCCCGACGTCATGGGGCGCAGTGCCGCCAGGGCCGCAGCGACCGCTTCCGGCGTGTGCGCGTAGTCGACGACCGCGAGGAAGCCCTGGCCACGATCGACCGGCTCCATCCGACCTGGCACCTCCAGCGCGGCCGTGCCGCGCACCGCATCGGTCAGCGGCACGCCGATGGTCACCAGGGCCGCGATGGCCAGCAGTGCGTTGGCCACGCTGAACAGGCCAGGGCTGCGCACCGAAGCCGTCGCGTTCGCGCCGTCCGGGCCCAGGACGGTGAAGGTCGGCCTGCCGGTGGCGTCAGCCCGCACGTCCGTCACGCGCCAGGTCGCGTCGGGCCGGCCGCCCGGCGAGACAGTGACCGTGGACGGCTTGACCAGGCGGCGCCCGTACTGATCGTCGACGTTGACCACCTCGTGCCGGCACCGGCCGTCGAAGAGCATGGCCTTGGCGGCGAAGTACGCCTCCATGTCGGCGTGGAAGTCCAGATGATCCTGGGACATGTTGGTGAACAAGCCCGCCGCAAATCGCGTGCCGTCGACCCGGTGCAGAGCGAGGGCGTGGCTGGAGACCTCCATGGCCACCGCGCTCACGCCGCGCTCGAGCATCAGGGCGAACAACGCCTGCAGGTCGGTCGCCTCGGGTGTCGTGCGCTGGCTGGGCTCCGTCTCGGCCGCGATACGGGTCTCGATGGTGCCGATCAGCCCGGTGATGTGACCCGCTGCCGCCAGCCCGGCTTCGAGCAGGTGAGCCGTGGTGGTCTTGCCGTTGGTCCCCGTGACGCCGAGGACGAGAAGTCGCGCGGTGGGGTCGTCGTACGCCCAGGCGGCGACATCGCCCAGCACCGCCCGGGGATCGTCGACGGCGAGCACCGGCACACCGGCCGTCCTGCCGTCGGCCGCTCCGCTGGGGTCGGTGAGCACGGCCACCGCGCCGTTGCGGACGGCCTCGGGCACGAATCGGGCGCCGTGAGTACGGCTGCCGGGAAGGGCCGCGTACAGGTCGCCGGCGCGCACGGCACGGCTGTCGTGAGTCACCCCGCTGATGGACACGGCCGCCTCAGGCGCCGGTAACCCCAGCCGAGCGGCGAGTTCCGCGAGGGGCTGCTGGCGCGCGTGTTCGGGGCGCGGCACCACGATGACGGGCACGGCGAGAAACCCTACCGAGTTCAGTCGGCGAGGAACTGCTGCGGTGGCGCGCGCCCCTCGGGCGGAACGGCGTAGTGGCGAAGCGTGTAGCTCATCAGTTCCTTGAATACCGGGGCGGCGACCGCGCCGCCGACGCCGTTCAGCGCATGGACGAACACGGCCACCACGTACCTCGGATGATCCGCCGGTGCCATGCCGATGAACGATGTGACGTTGCCCTGGGTGTAGTGGCCGCCCTCCACCCGCTGCCCGGTGCCCGTCTTGCCCGCGATGACGTAGCCGGGGATGTCGGCCTTGGCGCCGGTCGCGTGCTTGCTGGTGATCGCGGACAGGTCATAGCGCATGACCTGAGCCACCTCCGGAGAGAGGACCCGAGTGGCCTTGGGCCGGGGGGCCGGAGTGAACGCCCCGTCCGGGCTACGGGTGCCGCTCACGAGCGAGGGCGCGAGACGCATCCCGTCATTGGCGATCGTCGCGTACACCACCGCCATCTGCAGCGGAGTGACCGCGACGCCGAGGCCGATCGGGATCCCGCCGTAGGACGGCCCGGACCAGGCCGACGGTGGCTGCACGATCCCAGCACTCTCGCCGGGGAAGTCCAGGCCGGACTTGGAGCCGAGGCCGAAACGGCGCTGGGCCTGGTAGAGCCGGTCGGCACCGAGCTTGTCGGCGATCTCGATGGTGCCCACATTGCTCGACTGGGCCAGAATGCCCATCAGCGTGATTTGAGTGGTCGGGTGGTGGTGGGTGTCCCGGAAGGTCTTGCCGCCCTTGCGGATGGTCATCGGCACGGTCAGCGCGGTGTCCTTCGTGATGACGCCGGCCTGCAGGGCGGCCGAGACGGTCACCACCTTGTGGATCGAGCCGGGCTCCACCACGTTGGAGACCGCGGCGTTGCCGCGCGCCGCCGCCGGTGCCGCGCCGGGGTTCGCCGCGTCGAAGGTCGGGTAGCTGGCCATGGCGAGCACCTGGAATGTCTTGGCGTCGAGCACGATGGCTGATCCGGTATAGGCCCCGGTCTGCTTCATCCGGTCCGACAGCGACTGCTGCGCGACGTACTGCAGGTCACGGTCCAGGGTCAGTTGCACCGAGGTACCGGCGACCGCGGGTGTCTGCCGGTCACCCACGCTGGGCATCGGCTGGCCGGCCGGGGTCACCTCGTATTCATGCACACCGTCCCGCCCGCTCAGCAGCGACTGGTATCGGCTCTCGATGCCGCCCAGGCCGCTGCCGTCCCGGCCGACGAAGCCGATCACGTTCGCGGCCAGATCGTGGCCCGGCACCTCGCGTTGGGCCTCCGGCTGCGTCCCGATGCCCGGCAGCCGCAGATCGGTGATCGCGCTCGCGGCCTCCGGCAGCATGCCGCGCTTGAGATAGACGAACCGGCCCGGTCGGGTCAGCTGCGTGACCAGATCGTTCGCGTCGAGTTCGAGTAGACGAGCCAGCCGGGCGGCGGTTCCGGCCGGGTCCTTGACGAGCTTCGGATCGGCGAAGACCGCTCGCGCCTCAACGCTGCGCGCGAGCACGTTGCCGTTACGGTCCAGGATCTCCCCGCGCTGCGCCGGCAACGTGACGGTGCGCAGCCGGTGCCGCTCGGCCTGGGCGGCGTACGCGGTGCCGTCCAGGCCTTGCAGCTGGACCAGCCGGCCGGCGATGACAACGAACAACGCCATCAGGACGACCAGCCCGAAGCGCAACCGGCGGGTCGGATTGCCCAACCGCAGGACGCGACGCCTTCGACGCGCCACAGTCGGCTGCTGGCGCGGCCTCGGGTGGTCCGCCGCCGAGGTCCGCTGGCGAGGGGCCGAGACCCGCGGGCGGCCGGTGGCCGAGCTGCGGGCCGCGCCAGCCTTTCCCCGCGCGCCGGTCTTTCGCGCCGCACCCGACGTGGCGCCCCGCCCCGCTGCACCGCGGGCTCCGAGCGGGACGACCTTGCCGCGCGCGGGCTGTCCAGACCGGGCGGATGACTTCGGGGGATATGGCTTCCGGGCCGTCATCGATGACTCGGCGTGGGAGTCGGGACCGGTGCGGCCGCCGGCGATGCCGCCGGGGATGCCGCCGGGGATGCCGCCGGGGATGCCGCCGGGGATGCGCCGGGCCGGGCCGGCGACGGCGACGGGCGCGGGTCCGCCTTCGGGGAAGCGAATCGCACCGGTACGGGGGCCGTCGCCGGTCGCGGTACGCCGAGCACCTTGCCGTCCGACAGCCGGATGAAGGCCGGGTTGCCGGCCGGCACCATCCCGAGGCCGCGGGCCCGGGCCGCCAGGGTATTGGGCGCTTCCAGTCCGTCGATGTCACGCTGCAGCTGTTCCTCGCGCAGGGCGAGGGCCGCTGTGCGCTGCTGAAGGGCGTGCATCCGGAAGGAGTTCTGCGCGACCACGGTGTTGAGCATCAACAGGCCGACCAGCCCGCCGGCCAGCAGCCCCACCACCAGGACCACGAACGGAGTACGCGGTGGCCGCAAGGCGCGGGGTGGCACCAGGTGCAGCGGCCGCGGCGGGGCTGGCGCAGCTGCCGGCCGAGCCCGAGCGGTCGCAACCTTCGCCGTCGCCGAAGTCATGCGGCGACCCGAATCCGCTCGGCGGCCCGCAACCTGGCAGACGATGCCCGCGGGTTGCTCTGGATCTCCTCGGTCGAGGGCGTCTCAGCACCCCGGGTGAGCAGCCGCAGGACCGGCTCGGTGCCAGGCAGCTGGATCGGAAGCCCCTCGGGTGACGTGCTGGCGGCACCCTGCGCCAGGACCCGCTTGACGATGCGGTCCTCCAGGGACTGGTAGGACAGCACGACGATGCGGCCGCCCTCCGCCAAGGCCCCGACGGCCGCGGGCAGTGCGACGCGCAGCGCATCGAGCTCGCCGTTGACCTCGATGCGCAACGCCTGGAACGCCCGCTTGGCCGGGTGGCCACCCGTGCGACGAGTCGCCGCCGGTATCGCGTCGCGGACAACATCTGCGAGGTGGGCGCTGGAGGTCAGGCGCGACCGCTCTCGATCCTTCACGATCGCGGCGGCGATCCGCCGCGCGAATCGTTCCTCGCCGTACTCCCGAAGGATGCGAGCCAACTCGCCTACCGAGTAGTCGTTGACCACGTCCTCGGCGGTGAGGCCAGTGGTGGGATCCATCCGCATGTCCAGCGGTGCGTCCTGGCGGTAGGAGAACCCCCGCGCGCGCTGGTCGAGCTGAAGAGACGAGACACCGAGGTCGAACAACATCCCGTCGACGTGCGCGAGGCCGAGGTCGGCGAGCACCTCGGGCATGGCGGCGTGGACGGCGTGGACGAGGTGGGTGCGGCGTTCGTACCCGCTGAGCCGTTCGGCACTGCGCCGCAGCGCCTCCGGGTCGCGGTCCAGACCGACCAGGGTGAGTTGCGGATGGGCGGCCAGCAGCGCCTCGGCATGCCCGCCGAGACCCAACGTGGCATCGACGACAACGGTCTGGCCACGGTCCAGGGCGGGCGCGAGCAACGTCAGGACGCGATCGAGCAACACCGGCACATGCCCCGGTGCGTCCTGACCGTCCTTGCCCTGATCGGGCTGGCCGTTGCTCTGCATCTCGACCCTTCGCATGCTGCGTTGTCGATCGGTGTGGTTCGTACCGCCAGGTCCCCGCCCGCCGCGGCGCCTGACACCGGGGAAGGTGTGTCAGGGGCGGGAGCGGACAGAGACCTCGCGGCACGTGCCGGTCGGCTCGGCTGCCTATAGGACGCCGGGCAGCACCTCCTCGGACAGGTCGGAGAAGGCCTGCTCCTGCTCGGACTCGTAGGCCTGCCAGGAGGCGGCGTCCCAGATCTCGAGCCGGGTGTTCTGGCCGATCACGACGCAGTCGCGGGTCAGCCCCGCGTACGTGCGCAATGCCGGCGGGATGGTGATCCGGCCCTGCTTGTCCGGCCGCTCGTCCGACGCGCTGGCAAAAAAGACGCGGGTGTAGTCGCGGACGGACTTCGCCGTGGTCGGTGCCTCTCGCAGCCGGTCGGTGATCCGGCCGAACTCCTCCAGCGGAAAGACGTAGAGGCATCGCTCCTGGCCCTTGGTGATCACCAGGCCGGGCGCCAGCTCATCGCGGAACTTCGCCGGCAGGAACAACCGGCCCTTGTCATCCAGACGTGGCGAGTGGGTGCCGAGGAACATCGGCTCCACCTCCCCCTCGTGCGATGACGCTCACATCGATCTTGCTCCACTGAGCGCCACCGTACTCCACTTTGCTCCACTCGGCGGCAACATTCGACCACTCGGCATGTCTGACGCGCCATTTCGCTCTGGACCAGCGTCCCGGCCGCAGCTGAAACAAACCGTTTGCTTGCGGCTACGGTCCTTATCGGCCACCGGGAAACCCCCACCACCGCAAGCAAACGGGTGAGGGGTGCGCGCTAGCGCAGCCGGCGGACGGGTGCAGCCTCGCGGCCGGCCAACCGGCGGCGCACCCGACAACCAGCATCGCCTCCCCCAGGCACAAGGGGTGGCGAGCGGTCTCGGCAGGACCGGCGGGTGGAGCGAGCATTTGCGCCCGGCCGCGAAACGGCGGCCGTGGTAGCGGCAATCATGATCGTGAAAATCCGGGTCCGCCTCCACGGAGAACACCAATCGCTACCATAAGGAACCCCCTCGTCCCCGGAGGTGTCTCCTCTGCGGGGGCGATGGCGCTGCCGATGACCGCTTCCCGACCCAGGCTCTTTCGCCACTTGCGGCATAGCCTGGGAGGATGCGTCACGTGACTCGAATCGAGAGTGGGCTGCTCCGGCCGCCGGCGCCTAGGAGGACGCTTTGGTAATGCAGGGCTCCCTGGATGAGCAGGACGGCTCGGCGGAAGGCCTGGACGCGCTGCTCGAGGTAGCCGGGCGGATCATCGACAACATCGAGCGCGTGATCGAGGGCAAGCCCGAGACGGTCCGGCTCGCGTTGGCCGTGATGCTCGCAGAGGGCCACCTCCTCATCGAGGACGTTCCCGGCGTCGGCAAGACGAAGCTGGCCAAGGCACTGGCCCGCTCGATCGACTGTTCGGTGCGCCGCATCCAGTTCACTCCCGACCTGCTGCCCAGCGACGTCACCGGCGTCTCGGTGTACAACCAGGAGCGGCGCGATTTCGAGTTCAAGCCAGGTGCGGTCTTCGCCAACCTCGTGGTCGGCGACGAGATCAACCGGGCGTCTCCCAAGACGCAGTCGGCGCTCCTCGAGTGCATGGAGGAACGCCAGGTCACCGTCGACGGGACCACCTACGAACTCCAGTCGCCCTTCATGGTCATCGCGACGCAGAACCCCATCGAGATGGAGGGCACCTACCCGCTGCCCGAGGCCCAGCGCGACCGGTTCACCGTCCGACTGGCCATGGGCTATCCCGACGCGGAAGCCGAGCTGGACATGATTGACAGCCACGGCCGGACCGACCCGCTCGATGAGTTGCGGCCGGTTTCCGACGCCGGTCAGGTACGCGGCCTGATCACGACGGCGCAAGCCGTGCACGTCTCCGTGGCGCTGCGTCGCTATGCCATCGACATCGTCACGGCGACCCGCGAGTCAGGAGATCTGCGGCTCGGCGCCTCCCCCCGGGCGACGTTGCACCTGGTCCGCACGGCACGCGCGGTCGCGGCGTTGGACGGGCGCGACTTCGTGCTGCCCGACGATCTACAGGCGCTGGCCGTTCCTGTGCTCGCGCACCGGATACTCCCCACCCCGGAAGCCCAGATCTCGCGCCGCAGTCCTGAGACGGTCCTGCGCGAGATCGTCGCCCGCCTTCCGGTCCCGGTCGGCCGGGCTCCCGAACGCAGCCGAGCCACCGTCGGACGCCGGGAGGGCTAGTGCGCGAGGCGTTGTCCGGCCTCACCACCCGAGGGCGCTGTTTCCTTGCCGCGGGCGGGGCCGCCGCGCTGTGCGCGATCGTCCTGCGCGAGCGCGATCTGTTCCGCGTCGCGATCTTCCTGATGGCCCTGCCACTGATCGCGACCGCCGTTGTGATCCGGACCCGCTACCGGTTGGCGTGCTCCAGGCGTCTCGACCCCGCGCAGATCCCGGTCGGGCAGCAGGCCCGGGTGGTGCTCCGGCTCGAGAATGTGTCACGGCTGCCCAGCGGCATCATGCTGCTGGAGGACACGCTGCCGTACACCCTGGGTGGTCGGCCGCGCTTCGTACTCGACCGGATCAAGCCGCGCGACGCCAGATCCGTGCACTATCCGGTCCGCGCGGATGTCCGCGGGCGATACCTGATCGGTCCGTTGTCCGTCCGACTGATCGACCCCTTCGGACTGGTCGAGCTGACCCGGTCCTTCGCCAGCTTCGACACCCTCACCGTCATCCCCGTGGTGCAGCCGTTGTCGTCGATCCGGCTGGGCGGGGAGTGGGCCGGTGGAGGCGAGAGCCGGGCCCGGTCACTCGCGGCGCGTGGCGAGGACGACGCGGCGCCGCGTGAGTATCGCCACGGCGACGATCTGCGCAAGGTGCACTGGCGGTCGACCGCACGGGTTGGTGAGTTGATGGTCCGCCGGGAGGAGCAGCCGTGGCAGAGCCGCGCGGTGCTCGCCCTCGATACCCGGGCCACCGCACATCTTGGTGACGGGCCGGGTTCGAGCTTCGAGTGGGCGGTGAGCGCGACGGCCAGCGTCGCTGTGCACCTTGGCCGAGCCGGTTACACGCTGCGGATGCTCACCGATGCGGGGACCGATCTGATGGCACCGGGCGGTGGCCACACCGTCTCCGTATTGCTCGAGCAGCTTGCCGAGGTGGCCAACTCGGGCAACCACTCCCTGGCTCGGCTTGTCGACGGGGTGCGCAGGAACGCCGGCGAGGGCCTGGTGGTCGCTTTCCTCGGCCGGCTCAGCGCCGAAGACGCCGACCTGCTCAGCCGCGCCCGTCGCGGCTCAACCGTAGGCGTGGCAGTTCTCGTGGACAGCTCGAGCTGGGTCGGCCTGCAGCCAAAGGGCCGGGCCGAGGCTCTCAGGGAGTACGACCATTCGGTCCGCACCCTCATGGCGGGCGGCTGGCGAGTGCTCGAAGCGCCGCACGGCGTGGGCTTGCCGAGCTTGTGGCCGCTCGCGGCAGCGCGCCCTTCCGGCATCCGCGCGCGGGCAGGCATCCTGTGACCGGCCGCCTGCGGCTCGCGGTAGCAGCCGGCGTCGCCACGTTATTGGGCTGTGCACCGCTCGCGCCGATGTTCGACTCATGGGCCTGGGTCCGTTACGCCATCCTCACGGTGGGCGCCATCGCCGCTTCCAGCGTCGTGGCCCGCCGGTTGTCGGTCCCTGGCGGTTTCGTGCCGCTGATCAATATAGGAGTTCTCGTCCTGCTGGTCAGCGCCCTGTTCGGCGCGGGCGCCGAGATTCTGGGAATACTGCCGACGTCCGGGACGCTGCGGGCGCTGCACTCCCAGGTCACCGCCGCCTTCACCGACATCTCGCAGTTGGCTGTGCCGGTGCCCGCCCGGCGCGGGCTGATGCTCATCACGGTTGTCGGGGTGGGAGCCGTGGCCATCCTCATCGACGCCCTCGCGGTCACTCTGCGCCGGGCCGCCCTTGCCGGGCTGCCGATGCTCGCCATGTTCGCCGTGCCGGTCGCGGTCGCCCGCGGGGGGATCGGCTGGCTGCCGTTCGTCTTCGGCGCGGCCGGCTACCTCGTCCTGCTGCTCTCCGAAGGCCGCGAACGAGTGAGCCGATGGGGCCGCCCCTTCAGCGCGCAGAGCAGCGACGAGAGTTGGCGGCCCGACCCGCTCGAGGGTGCGCCGATGGCCGCCGTGGGCCGGCGCATCGGCGCCGCGGCCATCGGCGTCGCGGTCCTGCTTCCGGCGTTCGTTCCCTTCGTCCATAGCGGCGGCCTGGCCGGGGTGGCCGCGGGCGCCGGCGTGGGCACCGGGATCGGTGGCGGCGGCAGCGGGCAACTCAATCCGATCACGCAGCTTCGTGGTCAGCTCCGCCGTACCCAGTCGGTGGAATTGCTACGGGTCAAGACCAACGACCGCCGCCCCTTCTACCTCAGGGTGACCACGCTCGACCTCTACAACCAGGCGGGCTGGGGGCAGGCACACTTCTCTTCGGCACGCGGGTCGGCCGTGCGCCACGGGCTGCCCGAGACCGGCATCGGTGACGGCGTGCGCACCAAGACTATCAAGACCCGGGTGGAGGTACGCGGGCTGGGCGACTCACAATTCCTGCCCGTCTACGCCACGCCGACCAAGGTCAGCGTCAAGGGTGACTGGCTCTTCGACCGGCCCAGTGGCACCGTCTTCTCCAACCGCACGAATGCGCGCGATCTGAACTACACCTTCACCTCCGTCACCCCCGACCAGTCAAGTGATGCGTTGCTAAGGCAGCTCAAGGCCGCGCCGCCAGTGGGCGACGACATCCAGATCGCCTACGGCAGAGGCGCTATCCCCCGCGAGCCACGCATCCAGGGCATCGTCAACTCGATCGTCAGCGGCAAGAGCACTCCGTACGCGAAGACCCTCGCCTTGTACGAGTACTTCCGCGATCCGAAGAACGGCTTCCGGTACACCACCGCGACCAAGTCGGGCACTAGCGGCAGTGATCTACTCGACTTCCTGACCAACAAGCAGGGCTACTGCGAGCAGTACGCCTCCGCGATGGCGGTCATGGCCAGGTACGCGTCGCTGCCCGCGCGGGTGGCCATCGGGTACACGAAGGGCGTCCACAAGAAGGACTACTGGTCGGTCGGCACCAACGACGCGCACGCGTGGGTGGAGATCTACTTCGACGGCATCGGCTGGGTCCCGTGGGATCCGACGCCGCTCGGCGAAGGTGGCCGGGCCACGACACTGCCGTACGCGGCTGCCGGGCCGAACGCCGACCGTGTCGGTGCGCTGACCGGCAGTGAGGGGCAACTCCGAGGGCTGACCCCCGATCAACGGGCTCAGTTCCTCAGAGACCGCCGTGAAGCGCAGGGCCTACGGGCGACAGCCAAGCGGGCCCCGGTAGCGATAAAGCCTCCACCGGTTGACCGCACGAGCTGGTGGATATTCGGCGGCGTGCTGGCGCTCATCTTGCTGGTCGCACCTTCCATCGGCAGGCTGGCGCTGCGTCGCTGGAGGTGGAGTGTCGTCGGCCGCGATGATCCGCGCCGGACCGTGCACGCCGCGTGGGACGAGGTGCTCGCCACGGCGTACGACCTGGGTCTCTCGCTCGATGATGCCGAAACCCCCCGGGCCACCGCGGCGCGGTTGAGCCGCGAGTGTCGACTGGACGACTCCGCCAGCGTCGCCGTTCGGCGGTTGTCCGGGGTCGAAGAACGCGCTCGGTACTCCGACCGCTCGCCGACCATCGAGGGGGCGGCGCTGACCGCGATGACGCGTGCGATATGCCGGGCGCTGTCCGCTTCGGCAACCCGTTGGGTCCGGCTGCGGGCTTGGGCGATGCCGCCGTCGGTGATCAGCGCGGCGAGCCGGCGCGGTGGTCTGGGCATCTCGGACACCTTCGACAGGGTCGATACGGCCCTCGCCCGGGCTCGCCGGATCCTGCTAGGGCGATTCGCGGTGTCGCGGTCGGCCTGATGGGGGCCGGGACAAGCCGAACTCAGCGGCCACGCTCTTCGTCGCGACGGTGCCAGCGCTGTTCCATGCGGTCGAGCAGAGAGACGCGGCGGGGACGCGTCTTGCCGGGCCGGTCGCTACCGACCGCGCGCAGCGGCTCGCGGCCGTTCACCCGCTTCCAACTTGTCGCGGCGAGGACCGCGGCGCCGAACATGATGAGGAACCCGGCGACCGCCACGGCATAGCCGACCGGCCCGCTACCGATGGCGCCCGCGAGAAGCATGGCGATGCCGGCGATGAAAAGCAGCCCGGACTGCCACAGCCGACGGCGGGCGCGGTTGCGCGGATCCGACGCCCGCACCGCAGAGGCGAACTTGGGGTCCTCGGCGTAAAGGGCACGCTCGATCTGGTCGAGCAGTCGCTGCTCGTGCTCTGAGAGAGGCACTGACTCCTCCCCTGCCCGGCGATGCTCCTACGGCGCCCTCTGCGCGGTGGTTGCTACGAGTCTACGAGTGCATTCGCACCTCGGAAAGGTGAAGGCTCGGAATTGCTCAGCCGAGGTGGTCGAAATCGCCCCGGCCGGTCCCCATTCCGTCGGGTTGAACCGGGCCACCGGGTGCCGGCACCGCCTTGCCGCCACGGCCCACGTCATCAGGCCCGACCAGGGCCGCCGGTCGGACGGCACCGGCCCCGAACCGCAACGACGCCCGGTCAGCGGCCTGTTCGGCCTCCCGCCAGCCGTGCTCCGGAGCGTCGAGCGTCAGTTGCTGAGCCGCGGTCGAGCCGGGCAGCAGGCCCTCGACCCGCACACCGACCAGCCGCAGCCGGGCCCGTTGGAGGCCGAGCGCGTCGAACAGCGACCTGGCCGTCTCGTAGACCACTCGCCCGACATCGGTGGGCACGTGGAGGGTGCGCGCTCGGGTGATCGTCGTGAAGTCGGCGAAACGCACCTTGATGCTGACCGTGCGGCCGAGCTGACCGGTGGCCCGCAGCCGGGCCGCGGTGCGCTCGGCCAGCCGGAGCAACTCGCGCCGGATGATGTCGGGGTCGTCGATGTCGACACCGAACGTCTCCTCGGCACCGATGCTCTTGTCCGGCTCGGTGGTCAACACCGGGCGCGCATCGCGGCCCCAGGCCAGCGCGTGCAGATGGGCCCCCGCCGCCTGGCCGAGGCTGCGGCGCAGTGTGCTCACGGGGGTGTTGGCGATGTCGCCGACGGTCATCAGCCCGAGCCGAAGCAATTGCTCCTCGGTGCGCTCACCCACGCCCCACAAGGCACCCACGGGCAGGGGGTGCAGGAAACTCACCACATCTTGGGCGGGGATGACCAGCAGCCCGTCGGGTTTGCACCTCGCCGAGGCCAGCTTCGCGACGAACTTCGTGCTGGCCACACCGACCGAGCAGGTGATGCCCTGCTCGTCGGCGATTCGGCCACGGATCAGCTCGGCGATCGCGACGGGGCGACCGAGCCGGCGCCGGGCACCGGTGACGTCGAGGAATGCCTCGTCGAGGGAGAGCGGCTCCACCAGCGGGGTGACCGACCGGAAGACCTCCATGACACCGCGGGACGACTCCGCGTACGCACTGAAATCAGGCGCCACCATCGTCGCCTGGGGGCAGAGCCGTCGGGCCCGCATCACCGGCATGGCGCTGCGCACCCCGAACGCCCGGGCCTCGTAGGTCGCCGACAGCACCACCCCCCGCGACCCGCTGCCGCCGACGATCACCGGCTTGCCCCGCAGCTCGGGGCGGTGGCGCAGCTCGACGCTGGCGTAGAACGCGTCCATGTCGACATGCAGGATCGGGCAGCCGGTGTCGTCGGCCGCAGGTCCCTCAGTCGGACCGAGAGGTGCGGGGCCCCTGCGACTCACCCGGCCCCCTTCGGATCCTGCACTGGGCACTCGAGCGGAACGTACCCCTTGCCTACGACGCCCGATCGGTCAATGGCGCCGGCCGAGCAGGTGCAACTGCGTGGCGATATCGCGGAACGGTGGCCGGGCGGCCGCGGCCAACTCCAGCTTGAGCAGCGCGTCGAGCGCACCCGGCTCGGCGTCGAGGAGCGCACCGGGCACCAGATCGGCCACCACACGCACCCCGTGCACCGCTTCGACGACGAGCCCAGCGGCCGTGAGCAGACCGCTCGCCTCGGCCAGGTCGTACCGCCGGAGCGCGGCATCGCCCGGCCCCCACCGGCCCTGCGGATCGTCAAGCGTGCGGGCGGCATCGGCGAAGTGACCGCCGAGCGCCCGCGACAACACCGTGGCATGACGATTGGCGACGAGCACGCTGGCGCAGCCCCCGACGCGAATGGCCTGCCCGACCGGACCGAGAACCGCTGCCGGGTCGTCAACGACCTCGAGCAGGCTGTGGCAGAGCACGAGATCCTGGCTGGCCGGTGGGACGACCAGCAGCACGGTGTCGGCATCGCCCTGGATCCCGGTGACCCGGCCGGCCACGCCGTGTTCGGCGGCCCGCCGCTCGAGCGCGGCCAGCGCGTCGGGACTGGCGTCGAGGACGGTGACGGTGTGGCCCAGCTCGGCGAGCGGCACCGCGAACTGGCCACTGCCGCCACCCGCATCGAGCACCCGCAGCGGCCCGTCGGGATGGCGGGCGAGCTCAGCGCGCAGCACCTCCCAGACGACCGCCGTTCGAGGCGTGCTGCGGTCGGGCAACGGGGTCTCCTCGCCTTCGCCCCGCCTCGGCCGGATCGGGAACGGGGTGCCGCGAGCGTAACCGTGGTGGCCCGCGGTCGATGCGTCCCCAGCGGCTCACGGGAAGCTCAGCCACCGGAGCTGCCGGGACTTGAATGCCAGAGTTTGCGTGGGGCGTCCTTCGCGGACTCGCCAGGTGGCTTGATGTCGGCGTACGGCGACAGCCGGAAGCCGGTGGCTGACACGAACACCGCCTGCCCACCTCGCCGAGCCACCACCGGCCGGGAAGACCGGCTCTCCGCGGCGCC
>JBBPZR010000082.1:0-9192 GCA_038276285.1 Mycobacteriales bacterium
AGTCCGAGCTGCTCGTCGATCCCACGCAACAGCCGTACCAGGTCGGCCGCGGGCAGGAGGGTCGGCGTACCACCGCCGAAGAAGACCGTCTGCACGGGCGGTGGCTCACCACCCAGGACGGCGTGGGCCAGCCGAAGCTCATCCATCGCCGTGTCGGCATAGCCCGGCGCAAGAGAGCGCGCCGCAAGAGAGCCCGCCACGAGCGTGCCGCCCCCGAGCTCGGCGGCCGTGTAGGTGTTGAAGTCGCAGTAGCCGCAGCGGCTGGCACAGAACGGCACATGGACGTACATCCCGAAGCTGCCCTCACCGAGCGCTGCAAGCGAGGAGGCGGGCAGCGAACCGTCGGCCGGCGCGGGCTCGCCGGCGGGTGGTTGGCTAGGCACCCCTCTAGTGTGACGGCGTGACCGCACTCGTCCACTCGCAGGTCGACGGCGGGGTGGCCGCCGTCACACTCGACTCACCGCACAACCGCAATGCCCTCTCGGCACAGCTTCTGGCCGAGTTGCTCGCCGCGCTTCGGGGCGCCGCGCTCGATCGGGCGGTCCGGGTCATCGTGCTGAGCCACACCGGCCCGGTGTTCTGCTCCGGCGCCGACCTCAAGGAGGCCGGGGGCGGCAGCGCTGCCGAGCAGCCGGCCAACTCCATGCCCGGCGTGCTCAGGGAACTCTGGGAGTCGCCGAAGCCCGTCGTGGCGCGGGTGGCCGGACCGGCCCGGGCCGGCGGGCTCGGGCTGCTCGCCGCCAGCGACATCGTCGTGTGCTCCGCCGACGCGACATTCGCCTTCACCGAGGTACGCCTGGGCCTCGTACCGGCGGTGATCTCAGCCACCGTGCTGGCGCGGTTGCTGCCGCGGGCCGCTCAGGAGCTGTGCCTCACCGGCGAGGTCTTCGACGGGCCGCGAGCGGTGCAGATCGGGCTGGTCACTACGGCGGTCTCCCTGCAGCGGCTCGACGACGAAGTACGGCGCTACGTCGACATGCTGCTCCGCGGGGCGCCCGATGCCCTCGCTGGCACCAAGGCACTGCTGCGCCGGAGGCCGGCGCTCGGAGTCGCCGACACCGATCTCGACGAACTGGTCGCGCTGTCAGTCCGGCACTTCACCAGCGAGGAGGGCCAAGAGGGGATCGCCGCCTTCGCGGCCAAACGAGATCCGGAATGGCTCCCGCGCCATTTGACCGGCTGACCGCGCGGCCGGGACACCCGGAGGGGCGGCGCCGAAGCGCCGCCCCCGGTCCCCCCGGATGACCCCCCAGGGGCAGGTAGGACGCTAGGCAGGCGGACGGTCAACGCACATGGTGCGGGATGACCATTTCCGGGTAGGCACGCACGGCCACGCCGCCACGGCTGAACGGGCACATGGACCGGAGGGAAACCACCGGCATGCATCATGGGGAGGTGTCCCGAGGTGCGCGAGCAGTTGCCGGTCTGGCGGTCCTCGCCCTCATCGGCGCGGCCGTGGTCGGCTTCGGCCTGCATTACTGGTCCCGCCCGCGCATCTTCCCGCCGGCGGACGGCTGCGCGATCAAGGCGCTCGGCAACACCGTGTCACTCGAGCCTGAGCAGGCCGCCAACGCCGCGACCATCTCGGCGGTCGCGGTGCGCCGTGGGTTGCCTCCGCACGCGGTGACGGTGGCGCTGGCAACCGCGCTGCAGGAGTCGAAGCTGCGAAATCTCACGTACGGCGACAGAGATTCCCTCGGGCTGTTCCAGCAACGACCCTCGCAGGGCTGGGGGCGTCCGGAACAGATCACCGATCCACGGTTCGCGGCGGGGAGCTTCTACAGTCGGCTGGTCCGGATTCCTGGGTGGCAGACCATGCCCGTCGCCGAGGCCGCCCAAATTGTGCAGCACAGCGCCGACGGGTCGGCGTACGCCTCGTGGGAGCCGCAGGCGCGGACCCTCGCCCAAGCCATGACCGGGCACGCCGGCGCGGGCGTCGCCTGCACCTTGCGCCACCCGGCCGGTGACCCGCGGACCCTTGCGCGGGCGGTGCTGGCCGATTTCGGGGCGCCGGTGCTGGATGGGCCGGTCGTCGATCCGGTCCGTGGCTGGGCGGTGGCCGGGTGGCTGGTCGCCCATGCGCGGGTACACCGCCTGGCCAAGGTCAGCTATCTGGGCCACACCTGGACGGCCTCGACCGGCCAGTGGCGCAGTGCTCAGCCGGTGAGTCAACGGGTTAGCTTCACACCGGCTCCGGCGCAGGCCGGTTAGCACCGCGGGCCTCGCGGCGGCGGCGGTCGCTGCGGGCAAGCACCCGCTCGGCCCACGCGTGCCACGCCGCCGGCAGCTCTGGCGCCTCCAGCAGCCTCGGCACCAGCTCGCGGGAACCGGTGCGGGCCCGGAAGGTCTCGCCGAGAGTCACACCGTGGCCGGGCCGCTCGACGATCTCGATCGAGTCGCCGGCCGATAGCTCGCCCTCGGTCACGACGCGCAAGTAGGCGCCGGGCCAGCCGCGCGCCGTGAACCGCTTCATCAGGTCGGGGACATCCCAGAAGCCGGCGAAGACCCGGCAGGGGATCCGCGGCTCGGCGACCTCGAGCACGGTGCTGCCGATCCGCCAACGCTCGCCGATCACGGCGCCGGTCACGTCGAGGCCCTCGGTCGTGAGGTTCTCGCCGAAAGCGCCCGGCCGCAACTCTCGGCCGAGCTCGGTCTCCCACCACATCGCGTCCTCGTGGGCGTAGGCGTAGACCGCCTTGTCGATGCCGCCGTGCTCCCCGTGGACCTGGGCATCGCCGGCAACGCCCAAGGTGGCCACGGCGACGCGGTCCGGCAGCGGGCGCTTGTCGATCGCGGTCAGGCCCGAAGGCTCATTGCCGTACTCCGCCAAGGTGGCCTTGCCGGCGTTGACCGAGAGCAGCCTCCCGGTCATGTCTTGCCCGCGTCAGTCGTGGACAGCGCGGCGATGAAGGCCTCCTGCGGCACCTCGACCCGACCGACCATCTTCATGCGCTTCTTGCCCTCCTTCTGCTTCTCCAACAGCTTGCGCTTGCGGGTGATGTCGCCGCCGTAGCACTTGGCGAGCACGTCCTTGCGGATCGCCCGGATGTTCTCGCGGGCGATCACCCGCGAGCCGATGGCGGCCTGGATCGGCACCTCGAACTGTTGCCGCGGGATCAGCTGTCGCAGCCGGGCGGTCATCGCCGTGCCGTAGGCGTAGGCCTTGTCCTTGTGCACGATGGAGCTGAAGGCGTCGACGGTCTCACCTTGCAGCAGGATGTCGACCTTGACCAGATCGGAGACGGCCTCACCGGCCGGCTCGTAGTCGAGGCTCGCGTAACCGCGGGTGCGGGACTTCAGCTGATCGAAGAAGTCGAAGATGATCTCGCCCAGCGGCAGGGTGTAGCGCAACTCCACCCGGGACTCGGAGAGGTACTCCAATCCGAGTAGCGCGCCGCGGCGCGTCTGGCACAGCTCCATGATCGCGCCGATGTACTCACTGGGCGCGATCACCATGGCCTTGACGACCGGCTCGCGGACCTCGGCGATCTTGCTCTCCGGCCAGTCGCTCGGGTTGGTGACGGTGATGTTCGTACCGTCCTCCATGCCCACCGTGTAGACCACGTTGGGCGCCGTGGAGATCAGGGTCAGATCGAACTCCCGCTCCAGTCTTTCGCGCACGATCTCCAGGTGCAGCAGGCCGAGAAAGCCGCACCGGAAGCCAAACCCGAGGGCGGCCGAGGTCTCCGGCTCATAGCCGAGGGCGGCGTCGTTGAGCTGCAGCTTGTCGAGAGCGTCGCGCAGGTCGGGGTACTCCGAGCCGTCGACCGGATAGAGGCCGGAGTAGACCATCGGCAGCGGATCGCGGTAGCCGCCGAGCGCGGTCGCGGCCGGCCGCTTCTGCGTTGTCAGCGTGTCGCCGACCCTGGCCTGCCGGACATTCTTGACTCCCGGAATGACGTAGCCCACCTCGCCGACGCCAAGCAGCGTGCGCGGTTTTGGTTCCGGCGAGATGACGCCGACCTCGAGCACCTCGTGGGCGTTGCGGCTCGACATCATGAAGCCGCGGTCACGCGTGGAGAGCTGGCCGTCGACGACCCGCACGTAGGTGATGACTCCCCGATAGGCGTCGTACACGCTGTCGAAGATCAGTGCCCGCAGGGGTGCTTCGGGGTCTCCGGACGGCGCCGGTATCTCGGCCACGATCTTGTCGAGCAACTCGGTCACCCCCTCGCCGGTCTTGGCGCTGACCCTTAGGACATCGCCCGGGTCGCAACCGATGACGTGCGCGATCTCCTCGGCATAGCGGTCGGGCTGAGCCGCGGGCAGGTCGATCTTGTTGAGGATGGGGATCACGTGCAGGTCGTTGCCGAGGGCGAGGTGGAGGTTGGCCAGCGTCTGGGCCTCGATTCCCTGCGCCGCGTCGACGAGCAGCACCGCCCCCTCGCAGGCGGCCAGCGACCGGGAGACCTCATAGGTGAAGTCGACGTGCCCCGGCGTGTCGATCAAATTGAGTACGTGGTCGTGCCACGGGAGGCGCACCGCCTGCGCCTTGATGGTGATGCCGCGCTCGCGCTCGATGTCCATCCGGTCGAGGTACTGCGCCCGCATTTGCCGCGCGTCGATGACACCGGTCAACTCCAGCATCCGGTCGGCCAGCGTCGACTTGCCGTGGTCGATGTGGGCGATGATGCAGAAGTTCCGGATCAGGGCGGGATCGGTGTGCGGCACGTAGTCGCGTTCCCTCTCGTCTGCGTCGCAATCTCCGCCCATCGTCCCATGCTCGGCCGCGCGACTGTCTCGTTGGCGCCGTCGTGCCACGGCGGCGCACCATGGCACGGGTGGGGTCGGCTGGCCTGCGCCGATGGCACCCGGGCGTTCGTCAAGGCGTCATCATCGGCCCACCAGACCATCGCCGACTGCTATCGCGACGAAGCCCGGATCGTGGACGGGCTGCCGCCAGAGGTGCCGGCGCCACGGCTGCTCTGGATTGCCGACGACGGTGACTGGGTGGTGCTCTGCTTCGACGACGTACCCCAGCTGCCCAGCTCCCCGTTCCTGCGCAGCCAGCAGGCGGCGTACGGGGCGGCGACGCTGAGCTGGCTGCGGACCCGGCTGGAGGGCGCTTGACGTCGCCGTTTGAGCGTGGGGCGGGCCGGCTGATATCCTGGCCCGACGGCTCCGCGCGGCCGGGCGCACAACGTGCCCGCCGGGCGCCGGAGATTCTTCCCGACCCAATTCTTCGACAACAGAGGCTCACGCGTGGCGAACATCAAGTCCCAGATCAAGCGGAACCGCTCCAACGAGGTCGCCCGGCTGCGCAACAAGTCGGTCCGCTCGTCGGTGAAGACGGCCGTGCGCCGGTTCCGCGACCTCGCCGACGCAGGTGACCGCGATGCCGCCACGACCGCTCTGCGCACCGCGTCCCGCGAGTTGGACAAGGCCGCCAGCAAGGGCGTCCTGCACAAGAACCAGGCCGACAACAAGAAGTCGGCGATGGCCCGCCGGGCGGCATCTCTCTAACGCTTTCGCCCTCACAGCGGTCTAACGGGCCTCAGCGGCCCCGGTTGCGGTCGCGCCGGGATCTGTTCGCCGGAAGCTCGACCTCGCGGGGTGGCGAGGCGGCCTCGTTGGCGCGGGCCATCGCGCCGGCGACCACGTCGTTGAGCTTGACGGCCATCGCCACGGCGATCGGGAGCACCAGCAGAGCCCAGATGTTGAAACCGGCCAGCACCAGCAAGCCGGCGACCGCGAGCGAGCCCTCGAGGAACATGAAGCACGCGACCGAGCCGGGCCGGATGTGATGCAGCGCGAGTATCCGTGAGTACACCGGCTGCTTGGCGCCATCGTCGCTCATGAGATCCCTCGCTGATTCGCGATGGCCAACACGGCTCGTTCCAGTGCGTACACCGGCTGCCCGGCGTTGCCCTTCACGTCGGCGTTGAGGCTGGCGGTTAGTCGCATGGCGCGACCCAGGCTCTCGGCTGACCAGCCCCGTGCCAGGCGCTGAGCCCGCTCGACCTTCCACGGCGGCATCCTAAGGGCAGCGGCGAGTGAATAGGAGTTCGCGCCGCGGGCGGAGGCCACCCGCGACACCGTGCGCACGCCGTCGGCGAGGGCGTCGGCGATCGGCACCGGATCGACACCGAGGGACAACGCCCACCGAAGAGCGGACAGGGCCCCGGCAACATCGCCGACGAGCACCTTGTCGGCCACCGTGAAGCCGGAGACGTCGGCCTGCCCTCTGTAGTAGCGCGCGACCGCCTCGGCGTCGACCGCACCACCGCCGTCGATGACGAGTTGGGCGCAGGCAGATGCGAGCTCCCGCAGGTCGTTGCCGACCGCATCCAGCAGTGCCTGAATACCAGCCTCGTCGATCGAACCGCCCGCGGCGAGCACCTCGTCACGCACGAACGCGAAGCGTTCGCTGGCTCGCTTGAGCTTCGCGCAGCTCACAACGACGGCACCTGCCTCGACCAGCCCGTCGGAGAGCGCTTTGCCGCGGGCCGCACCGAGATGCGTCACCACCAGGGTGACCTCATCTGCCAGGTCGGCGGCGTGACCGAGCAGCGTGGCCGTCAGATCCTTGCCCGCCTCCTGCCCATTGCGCACGACCACGATCCGGCGGCCACCGAACAGCGAGGGGCTGACCAACTCGGCCACGGCGCCCGGCACGATCTCGCCGGCCGACACGTCGTGCACTTCCGATCCCGAGTCGAGCGCCCGCGCCGCGGCCACCACCTCGCGAACCGCGCGCGCCACCAGCAGCTCTTCGTCCCCGATCACCAACCGGAGCGGGGCGAACTGCTGGGACGTCACGTCGATCATCGTCCCACGCGGTGGTGCCCGGGCGGCGGCCCGCCGGGCCGGTCTCCCCCGGTGCACACTCGACCCGCCGGTGACCGCGACGAAGAGCCGGCCGCCACGGATGGCGACGGCACAGTCGCCGTCGCGGTCGGTGCGCAGCACGTCGGCACCGAGCAGTCGCAACCGGGCCAGGACCGGCTCCGACGGATGGCCGTACGGGTTGTCGGCACCGACCGGTACCACCGCGATGCGGGGCCGGACGGCAGCGAGGAACTTCGGTTCCTGGTACGCCGACCCGTGATGGGCCACCTTGAGCACGTCGGCCCGCAGGTCGGCTCCAGAGGCAAGCAGCGCCTGCTGGCCCTCGACCTCGACCTCCCCGCTGAGCAGGAGCGTGCGGCCGCCCACCTCGACCCGCAGCACCACCGAATTGTTGTTCGGATCCGACCTGGTGCCGTGAAAGACGACCCGAGGAGCGAGCACCGAAAGGCGCAGCCCACCGACCAGTCGCTGCTCGCCGGCGACGGCGGTGACGACGGGCAGACCGCGGACCGCGAGCTGCTGCTCGACGTGCCGCCAGGTCAGCGCCGGTTCGCGCAGCGGCCCGACCTCGACCGTCCCGATGCTGCGGCCGTGCAGCACTCCGGGGAGGCCGTCGACGTGGTCGCCATGCAGGTGGGTGATGACCAGCAACGGGATCCGGCGGACGTCGAGCCGGCGCAGACATTGGTCGACGGTGCCCGGATCGGGGCCCGTGTCGACGACAACGGCGGTGTGCGGCCCGGCGTTGAGCACCAGCGCGTCACCTTGCCCCACGTCACAGACCACCAACACCCAGCCCGCGGGCGGCCACCCCGGTGCGGCGGCGCGGAGCGGCAGGCCGACGACGCCGGCCGCGCACAGTGCGCATAGGGCCCCACGCCGGACTGGGCGAACCCGACAGAGCAGGAGCACCGCCGCCAACACCGCGCCCAGCAGGACGCCCCCTATCGACCCGACAGGCCATGGAAGAGTGGCACCCGGGACGTGCGCCCCGTGCTCGGCGACGGTGACCAGCCACGCGGTCGGGAGCCCCGCGAGATGCGCCACCCAACCGGCCGCGGCGGGCCATACCGGGGACAGGAGAACGGCCAGGACACCCAGCAGCGTCGCCGGCGCGACGGCCGGCATCGCCAGCAGATTCGCCGGCACCGCGACCAGCCCGACTTGCCCGCTGATGGCGGCGATCACGGGGGCACAGGCGATCTGCGCCGCCGCCGGAATGGCCAGTGCGTCGGCGAGACCGGGCGGCAGCCGCCGGCGCAGCGCGGCCCGCCACGGAGGTGCCAGCAGGAGCAGGCCGCCGGTGGCCAGCACGGAGAGCGCAAAGCCGGCCGACCTGGCGAGCGCGGGATCGACGAGCAACAGGAGCACTACGGCGGCGCACAGCCCAGGCAGCGCTGCCCGGGCCCGGCCCAGTGCCAGGGCCATCAGCGCCAGGAGTCCCATGACGGCGGCCCGCAGCACGCTGGGTGACGGCCGGGCCAGCACGACGAAGCCGACCAGCGCGAGTGCCGCCAGCGCGGCGGCGGTCCGCGGACCAGCCCGCAGCCGGCGCACGAGCAGGAGCACGACCGCGCACACGATGGCCAAATTGGTCCCGCTGACGGCGACAAGATGCGTCAGACCCGTGGCCCTGAACTGCTCGGCCAGCGCCGGGTCCAACCGCGTTGTGTCACCGAGCACCAGCCCCGGCAGGAGCCCGCGTTCCCTGCTGGGCAACGTCTCGCAGGCGCGCCGCAGACCAGATCTGAGCGACGCCGCCACCCGTTGGATGACGGACGGCCCGCTGACCACCACCGGCGGTCCCCGGGCGGACAGGACCGCCCCGGTGAGATCGCCGCCCACCGCGGGTGCCAGCCGCCCGACCGCCTGCAGCCGCTCACTCGGCAGGAGCCGCGTCCAGGTCGGGCCGGTGGCCAGCACGAGGAGGCGGCCTCCGAGCCGGTAGCTGCGCCCGGCCGCGGTCACCTGGGTGACCCGGGCCCGCAGGACCACCGGCGACGGTCCGGCGCGCGTCGGCCGGACCACCGGACGCGGATCGTCGGTCACCACCATGCGAATCGTCACCGCGGACCCGCTTCGAGCCAGCATGGCGAGCGGGCTGGCGTCGCGGGCCCAGACCTGCAGCCCGGTGCCCACACCGGCGGCCGCGACGCCGACGAGGACCAAGGCCGTGCCCGCGGCGGCCCGACGCCGTACGAGCAGAGCGAGAGCGGCTCCGGCCGTCCCCAGCGCGGCCATGGTCGCGGCGACCGACACCGGCCAGATCAGGCAGCACCAGGTGACCAGCCACACCGCGCCGGCCGCGCCAGCCAACCGCAGGTCGGGCTTGGCCGCCTCCCCGGCGACAGCCGTATTCACACCGGCGGCAGCCATGTTCACACCGACACCAGCGACCGCAGG
>JBBPZR010000083.1:0-39111 GCA_038276285.1 Mycobacteriales bacterium
GCCCGGACGGTCTGAGGGCCGATGGGAACGATGCGCCCACGGCCGCCCTTTCCTCGCCGGATGGTGACCAGCCCACCGCGAAGGTTGGCGTCGGCGACGCACATGGCGACGACCTCACCGGCGCGGGCGCCGGTCTCCACCATCAATCGCACCAGGGCCTCGTCGCGGCGGTCCATCATCTTGCCCCCCGAGCACGCCTTCACCAGCGCGTGCAGCATCTCCTCGGTGAGGATCGGCACAACCTTCGTGTCTAGCTTGGGCGGCCGGGCGCCGAACAGCGGGTCAGAACTGACCTCGCCTTCCTCGAGCAGCCACGCGGAGAACCGCCGCACGGCGAGCTGGCGGGATCGGGCCGTGGCCGGTTGCGCACCGGAGTCGAGCAGGTCGGCGACGAACGCGGCGAGGGTCGGCCGGTCCAGGGTGGGAGCGCGCCCGGCCGATGCGGCCCAGGACAGGAACCGGCGTACGCCGTCGCCGTAGGCGCTCACCGTCGCCGGGCTCTTGCGCTCCGCGCGCAGCGCCAGCTCCCACGACTGGAGCAGCGCGGGGAGGTCGAGGGCCGGGGAAGTCAGATTCACGTTCAAAGATTATCTTGACTGAGAGCGCTATGCAAGGCAAGATAGGGCACGTTGGCCGGCAAACATGCAGGTCAGCAAGGTTCTAGGGAGCTTGGCTCAGTCGAGATAGTCACGCAGCACCTGGGACCGTGACGGGTGCCGGAGCTTGGACATCGTCTTGGACTCGATCTGCCGGATCCGCTCACGCGTGACGCCGTAGACCTGACCGATCTCGTCGAGCGTGCGGGGTTGGCCGTCCGTGAGCCCGAAGCGCAGCCGGACCACGCCCGCCTCGCGCTCGGAGAGCGTCTGCAGCACCGAGGTGAGCTGGTCCTGCAACAGGGTGAAACTCACCGCGTCGACTGCCACGACGGCCTCGCTGTCCTCGATGAAGTCGCCCAGTTGACTGTCGCCTTCGTCGCCGATGGTCTGATCGAGCGAGATCGGCTCCCGGGCGTACTGTTGGATTTCCAGCACCTTTTCGGGGGTGATGTCCATCTCCCGGGCCAGCTCTTCGGGGGTGGGCTCGCGGCCGAGGTCCTGCAGCAGCTCACGCTGGATGCGGCCCAGCTTGTTGATCACTTCGACCATGTGCACCGGGATACGGATGGTGCGGGCCTGGTCGGCCATCGCGCGGGTGATGGCCTGTCGGATCCACCAGGTGGCGTAGGTGGAGAACTTGTAGCCCTTGGTGTAGTCGAACTTCTCCACGGCGCGGATGAGGCCGAGGTTGCCTTCCTGGATGAGGTCGAGGAAGGCCATGCCGCGGCCGGTGTAGCGCTTGGCCAGTGACACGACGAGGCGCAGGTTGGCCTCGAGCAGGTGGTTCTTGGCGCGCTCGCCGTCGCGGACGATCCAGTTGAGGTCGCGGCGCAACTGCGGCGTGAGCTTCTGCCCGTCGGCCTGCTTGAGCCGCTCGGAGGCGTAGAGGCCGGCCTCGATGCGCTTGGCGAGGTCGACTTCCTGCTCGGCGTTGAGCAGCGCGACCTTGCCGATCTGCTTGAGATAAGCCCGGACGGAGTCGGCCGAGGCGGTGAGCTCGGCATCCTTGCGAGCCTGCCGGAGCGCCTCGGACTCCTCGTCCTCCTCGTCCCAGGTGAATTCCGTGCCTTCCTCTTCCTCCTCGGAGGTGGTGCTGAGCACGATGGCCTCGGTGATCGTGAGTCCTTCCTTGCCGGGTTCGACCGCCGGCGGCGCCGCCGTGAGGGTCGGCGACTCGGCCGCCGGCGCGCTGGCCAGGGCCGCCGTTGATTTCTTGGCCGCTGATCGAGCTGCGGGCTTGCCCTTGGTGGGCGCGGCAGTCTTGGCGGCGGCGGCAGTCTTGGCGGGCGCGGCAGTCTTGGCGGCGGCGGCAGTCTTGGCGGCGGCCTTGCTGGGCGCGGCGGCCTGGCCGGGCGCCTTGGACTTGCTCGGCGAAGCGGCGGCCTTGGTCGCCGGCACCTGCTTGGTGGTGCGCTTGGCGGCGCCGGCCCGGGCCGCCTTCTTCACCTGCGCGGCACCGGTGGAGGCCGAGGTCGTGCGCGCGGTCGCGGAGGACTGCGCGGCAACGGTCGTCTTGCCCGAGCCGGTACCTGTGCGTCGCGGCGGGTCGCGCCGCACGATCTTGTTGACTACGCGGGGTGCAGCAGGACGTGCGGACGTCGAGTCAGCGGGTGTCACGTACGACCTCTCACGAGCGGGGCGCTTCGGCATGATCGCACAGGCAGGGGCCCGGTCGGAACGATTGGCGGGCTGGCCGGACCGGCTGTTCAGTGTAACTCGGTCGCCATCGTCATGCGTCGGCGACGGCATCGGCCTGCTCCGCCATCAGCGCCGCGCCCACGATGCCAGCGTTGTTGCGAAGCTCGGCAGCGACCACCGGGGTGCGGATCTTCAGGTACGGCAGCCACTTGTCGGGGTTCTTGCTCACCCCGCCACCCAGCACGAGCAGGTCGGGGGTGAAGAGCCGCTCGACATACTCGAGGTAGTGCTGCAACCTGCCGGCCCAGACCTTCCACGAGAGCTCATCGCGGTCGCGGGCCGATGCTGCCGCCACCTTTTCCGCGTCGTGGCCGTCGAGCTCAAGGTGGCCCAGCTCGGTGTTGGGCACCAGCCGGCCGTCGATGAACAAGGCGCTTCCGATGCCGGTGCCCAGCGTGAGCAAGAGCACGACACCGCCGATGCCACGCCCGGCGCCGAACCTGATCTCCGCCACGCCCGCCGCGTCGGCGTCGTTCATCACGGTCACCGAGCAGTGCGTGATCTCGGTGAACAGCGCGTCGACGTCGGTGCCGATCCAGCTCGGGTCGACGTTGGCCGCCGAGAAGGCGACCCCGTTCTTGACGACCGCTGGGAAGGCCGCTCCGACGGGGCCGGTCCACTGATGGAGGTTGGTGATCTCGTCGATGACGGCGCCGACGTTGTGCGGTGTGGACGGATGCGGGGTGGGGATGCGATGGCGCTCGGTGACGAGCTCTCCGCTGACGAGATCGACGATGGCGCCCTTGATGCCGGTGCCACCGATGTCAATACCGAGCGCCTTCGTCATTCCGCGGAATCTACGCTCTCACGGTGACCTCTGCGCTGCTACCGCTGGCCGTCGATCTCGTGCGGCGCGCCGGAGCTCTCATCCTCGAAGGACGCGGCACGGCGGCGGACGACGTCACGACGAAGTCGACACCGACCGACGTGGTGACGGAGATGGATCGGGCGGCCGAGCGGCTGGTCGTTGACGCGCTTCGCCAGGCCCGCCCCGAAGACGGGGTGCTCGGCGAGGAGGGCGGCGAGACGATCGGCACCAGTGGAGTGCGCTGGGTGCTCGACCCCATCGATGGCACGGTGAACTACCTCTACGACCTGCCCGCCTACGCGGTCTCGCTGGCCGCCGAGATCCACGGGGAGGTGGCGGTCGGTGCCGTCTACAACCCGGTCGCCGACGAGCTGTGGACCGCGGTACGCGGCGAGGGTGCCTGGCTGGGCGACCGGCGATTGCGCTGCTCGTCGGTAACGACGCTGGACCAGGCGCTCGTGGCGACCGGTTTCGGCTACGACACCAGGAGGCGCCGATCACAGGCGAGAGTGGTGGCCGCCCTGCTGCCCGAGATCCGTGACATCCGCAGGTTCGGTGCGGCCAGCCTGGATCTGTGTTCTGTGGCGGCGGCCCGGGTAGATGCGTACTTCGAGCGCGGCCTGGCGCCCTGGGATCTGGCGGCCGGCGGCCTGATCGCGACGGAGGCCGGCCTGCTCGTGACCGGCTTGAACGGCCAGCCGGCCGGCGCCGAGATGGTGCTGGCCGCCCCTCCGGCCCTGTACACCGCCCTGCACGATCGGCTGGTAGCCCTGAACGCGGCGGACGGCCCATAGGCTGGGAGGTCCCATGACGAACTACGGCGACTTTCAGAGCGAGATCTTCCTGCAGGGCCTGGCCGGCAATCCGCCGTCCCACCCCATCGCCTTCGCCGACCTCGAGCGGGCCGCCGCCGAGTGCATGTCTGACACCGCGTTGGGTTACGTCGCCGGCGGGGCCGGAGCCGGCGGCACCATGCGATCCAATCGCGAGGCGCTCGATCGCTGGGAGATCGTGCCCCGGATGGTGCGCGGCGTCACGTCCCGCGACCTGTCGACGGAGGTATGCGGCACGACGATGCCGGCGCCGGTGCTGCTGGCGCCGATCGGGGCGATGGGCATCGTCTATCCCGACGCTGAACGGGAGGTGGCCCAGGCCGCCGCGGGCCTCGGCCTGCCGATGATCCTCTCGACCGTCTCCTCCACGGCGATGGAGGACGTCGCGCCCGAACTGGGTGACACGCCGGGCTGGTTCCAGCTCTACTGGGCGCGCGACCAGGACGTCGCGGCTAGCCTGGTCGGCCGGGCCGAGCGGGCCGGCTACCGCGCCGTCGTCGTGACCCTCGACACGTGGAGCCTTGCCTGGCGGCCGCGCGATCTGCAGGCCGGCTTCGTGCCCTTCCTCACCGGAGAGGGGCTGGCCAACTACTTCTCGGACCCGGCCTTCCGGGCCGGGCTGGCGCGTGCGCCGGAGGAGGACGTGCCCTCCGCTGTGCTGCACTGGCTGGCCATGTTCGGCAACCCGGGCCTGTCCTGGGTCGACTTCAACTGGCTCCGGCAGCAGACGAGTCTGCCGATTCTCGTGAAGGGCGTGTGCCACGCCGAGGATGCCCGGGCGGCTGTCGACGCCGGGGTCGACGGCATCGTCGTCTCCAACCACGGCGGCCGGCAGGTCGACGGCGCGCTGGCCGCCATCGATTGCCTCCCCGAGGTGGTGGCCGCAGCCGCCGGCCTGCCGGTGCTGTTCGACTCCGGGATCCGTGGCGGCGCCGACGTCGTCAAGGCCCTCGCGCTGGGTGCGCGGGCGGTGCTGCTCGGTCGGCCGTACGTCTACGGCCTGGCTCTCGGCGGCGGCGCGGGCGTGCTCCATGTACTCCGCTGCCTGCTCGCCGAACTCGACCTCACCCTCGCCCTGGCGGGTCACGCGTCCCCGGCCGCACTGACCCCCGCGGTGCTGGCCCGCCGCTCTGGGTAAGAGGCCGGCATGACAAACCTGATACTCGGCCCGTCGCTGCGGCACGTCGGCACCGATTCGGCGACCGTATGGGTCGAGACCGACGGGAGATGCACGGTCGAGGTCAGCACGCCGGGTGCGGGCGGGCGGGCACCGACATTTTGCGTTGCCGGACATCACTACGCGGTGGTGTGCGTGGACGGCCTGGAGGCCGGCACGACCACCCCCTACGAGGTACGCCTCGACGGCGCGCTGGTCTGGCCCGAACCGCACTCCCGTTTCCCCGCCAGCCGCATCCGGACGATCGATCGCGACGCGGCCTTCCGGTTGGTCTTCGGGTCGTGCAGGTACTCGACCTCGCAGGCGACCCGCGACGACGCCCGCTTCGACTTCGACGCCCTCAGCGCGTACGCGGTCAGGATGGCTTGCACGGCACCGGAGCAGTGGCCGGACGCGCTCCTGCTGGTCGGTGACCAGGTGTATGCCGACGAGACCTCACCCGAGACCCGGCAATTCATCGCCGCCCGCCGCGATATCTCCAAGCCGCCCTACACCGAGGTGGCCGACTTCGAGGAGTACACCCGGCTGTACGCCGAGTCATGGCGCGACCCGGACGTGCGCTGGCTGATGTCCACGCTGCCCAGCTCGATGATCTTCGACGATCACGACGTACGGGACGACTGGAACACCTCGCACCTGTGGCGGGTCGAGATGCAGGGCACGTCGTGGTGGGAAGAGCGGATCACCGGCGCACTCATGTCGTACTGGATCTACCAGCATCTGGGCAATCTCTCGCCCGGTTCGCTGGAGGCAGACGAGGTCTATGGCCAGGTCCGCGCGGTCGACGACGGTGAGGCCATCCTCCGGAAGTTCGCCCAGGACGCCGACCGGGAGGCCGACGGTGGCAAGGGCGCGCGGTGGTCCTACTGCCGCGACTTCGGCCGCAGTCGCCTGCTCGTCGTCGACTCACGCTGCGGCCGGATGCTCGGGCCCGACCATCGCTCGATGCTCAGCGAGGCGGAGTTCAGCTGGCTGGAAAAGCAGGTCGAGGGCGAGTACGACCACCTCTTGGTCGGCACCTCGCTACCGTGGCTGATGCCACGCGCCCTGCATGACCTGGAGTCGTGGGACGAGGTGCTCGCCGCCGGCTCCCGCGGACGGCTGTTGGGCAAGGTCGGCGAGAAACTGCGGCGGGCCAGCGACCTCGAGCACTGGGCGGCGTTCCGCCAGTCATTCGACCGGCTGGCCCGGCTGATCGCCTCTGTGGGTCGGGGCGAGCACGGCGGCTCGGCGCCGAGCACGGTGTGTGTGCTGTCTGGAGACGTGCACCACGCCTATGTGGCGCGGGCCGAATATCCCCAGCCGGTCGACAGCCTGGTCTATCAGCTGACCTGCTCACCGCTGCACAACTACGTCCCGGCGGCTATGCACTGGGCGTTCCGGGTCGCCTGGAGTGGCACCGCGGAGCGGACCACGCGATGGCTGCTCGACATCTTCTCCAGGGTGCCGAAAGTGCCGTTGTCATGGGGCCGGCTGGCCGGCCCGTACTTCGGCAACGAGATCGCCACGTTGACGCTCGATGGTCGCTCTGCCCGGCTGCTGCTGGAGAAGGCCGGCCCACGCCGTGGGGGCCAATCGTCGCTCACCGCCGTTGCGGCTATCCCGCTGGCCGCGTCGGTGATGCACAGGCAGCGGCGGGCTTCGCTGGCGCGAGGGCGGTGAATCTGTTTCCCAGGACGAGATCGATTTCGGCGGTCGTGCGCCCGTCGCGCCGGCTCACCGCGCCCGGCACCACGGCGACCATCGGCTTCACCGCCTTGGCGCCCCGGCTGCCGTAGCGCACAGCCGCCGGCTGGGCGATGGTGGCCGGGTCATTGCCGACGCCGACGACGGTGTAGCCCCGCCGCCGGAGTTCGGCTGCCACCGTGGAGGCCAGACCGGCGCGTGAGGTCGCATTGAGGACCCGCACCTGGATCTGCTTCGGTGTCAGCGGCGCACCGGAGGACTTGGGGCAAGTGCTTGCCGAAGCGGCCGGGGCGTGTTTGCGGTCGGCCGCCTGGATGATGAGCAACACCGCTATCGCGCCACCGACAACGATGGCCACGAGGAGCGCCAGCGCCCGCCGACGCGCGGGGTCGCCGGGGCTGGACCGGGAGCGCCGCCTCCTCGGCCGCTCGCGGCGACCCTGGCCACGGCCCATGGGCGTGAGCATGCTCATGGAGCACCCCGCAGGGCGGCCTGCCCGCGGTGGACGAGCGGCTCCAGGGCGGCACCGATGTCGTCCGCGTCGTCGCCGACCATCGCGCCGGCCCGACGGCGAGCCACGATGCCGGCGATCACGACGGCCAGTTTGAAGCATCCGAAGGCGACGTACCAGGGCAGGGCCGAGAGATCACGACCGGTGAGGTCGGCGTACTGTCGCGCCACCTCCGCCCGGCTGGGAAACCCGGGCAGGGACGTGACCGTCGGCACCGCCGCCCGCTGCGATCCGCCGGCCTCCTGCCAGTACACGAGTAGCAGGCCGAGATCGGCCAGCGGGTCGCCGATGGTCGACATCTCCCAGTCGAGGACGGCCGCGATCCGGCCCGGCGCATGCGGATCGAGGACCGCGTTGTCCAGCCGGTAATCGCCGTGCACGACCGTGGGTGATGGGCTGGCCGGCACGCTGTCTCCCAGGGCTGCCGCGAGAGCGTCGAGAGCCGGCAGGTCAGCTGACCGGCTGGCCTGCCATTGCCCCACCCAGCGCCGCACCTGGCGGGCGAGGAAGCCGTCCGGGCGGCCGAACTCGGAGAGCCCGACGGCGCGGTAGTCCACGGCGTGCAGCCGGGCGAGAGTGTCGATCAGTCCGTCGGCGACGGCCCGGCGCGTCTCGGCCGTATCGGCGTAGCGCGGCGGGAAGCTGCCCCGGGCTATCGGTCCCTCGACGTAGGACATCACGTGGAATGGCGCGCCGAGCACGGCCGGGTCGGAGCAGGCGTGCAGCGCCAGGGGCACCGGCACGTCCGTCCCGGCCAGGGCCGCGATGACCGTGTGCTCACGGAGCATGTCGTGGGCGGTCGGCAGGACTTCTCGTAGCGGCGGCCGGCGCAGGACCACGCGGCCGGCCGGGCTGCCCACCAGGTAGGTGAGGTTGGACTTGCCGCCGACGATCAGCGCGACGCTGCACCGCTCCCAGCGCTCGTCGCCCAGCGCCGTGGCGAGGTAGGGCCCCACCACGGCCGGCGGCGCCCCCTGATGCGTGTCGGCCACGCGGTGACGCTATCGGGATCGGGCTGACCGGCCGTCACTACCTGGACCCGCGAGCGCGGGCCGCCTTGGTGCGGATCTTCCATACCCGCCGCTGCTCCGCGCGCTGTCGAGCGTCGTAGCGCCCGGCCAGCCAGGCGTGCTCCCGGACAAGTTTCTCGTAGCTGGCCAACCGCCGGGCCGTCAGGATCCCCTCGGCGACCGCCGCCGCGACCGCGCATTCCGGCTCGCCGTTGTGGCCGCAGTCGGTGAATCGGCACTGGGTGGCCAGCTCCGCTATGTCGCTGAAGGTCTGATCGACGCCGTCCTCGGCAGCCCAGAGCTGCACCCCGCGCAGACCCGGCGTATCGATCAGCACCGCACCCCACGGCAGCGGCACCAACTCGCGGGCCGTGCTCGTGTGCCGGCCCTTCCCGTCGGGCCGGATGTCGGTGGTGGCCAGCGCGTCATCCCCGACCAGGGTGTTCACCAGCGTCGACTTGCCGGTGCCGGACGGCCCGATCAGGGCACCGGTGCGGCCTCTGGGCAGAGTGGCGCGGAGGTCGTCGAGCCCCCGCCCGTCGAGCACGCTGGCGGCGATGATCTCCACCCCTGGCGCGATAGCTGCCACCTCGGCGCGCTCGGACTCCGGATCGAGTGACAAGTCCGACTTGGTCAGCAGGACCACTGGTCTGGCGCCGCTTTCCCAGGCGAGGGAGAGCAGCCGCTCCAGCCGGCCGAGGTTGGGCGCCTCGGACAGCGCTGCGACCACGAAGAGGATGTCGAGGTTGGCAGCCAGGACCTGGGCGCGGACGTCGCGACGACCCGCGCCTCGGATGACGGCGGTGCGGCGGGGGAGCACTGCGGTGACCAGTCCGTCGGGATTTGTCAGCACCCAGTCGCCGGTCGTCGGAGCCGGGTCGAGTCCAAGCCGCAGGGCGGCCGGAACGCGCCCGTCCGCGGTGTGTAGCAGGCAGGCGCTGCGGTCGGTGCGGACGACTCGGGCGGGGCGCAGGTGCGGACGGGCGGCGGCGAGGGCGGACCACTGGTCGTCCCAGCCGAGATCGGACAATGTGGCGGACAAACGAACTCCTACGGTGCGGGCCCGCGAATCTGTCAGCAGGTGGCGGGCGCTCGAAGGGGGGCCGTCGAAGAGGCGCGGGGCGAGGCGGCCATCAGGTCCTCACCTCCGACACGCTCGCGGCCCGGGTCCGTCAATCGGTCCCGTCGGCTTCCGGGGGAGTGTAGGCTCGCCTCTCCCGACGGTGCGAGGGGTTTTTTTTCAGCACTGCGGGCACAAACTCGTCAGCAATTGCGTTCCTACGCTCCTGAGCGACAAAAAATTGGAGTGGATAGACAGATGGCTACTGATTACGACGCACCGCGTCGTACCGAGGAGTCCGACATCAATGAGGACAGCCTCGAAGAATTGAAGGCACGGCGGGCTGAGGCACAGTCCGGAAGCGTCGACGTGGACGAGGCCGACCTCGCAGAGTCCCTGGAACTGCCGGGTGCCGACCTCTCGGGCGAGGAGCTGACCGTGCGGGTGCTGCCGATGCAGGACGACGAGTTCCGCTGCGCGTCCTGCTTCCTGGTGCACCACCGCAGTCAGCTCGCCGAGACGCGCGACGGGCAGCCGATCTGCCGAGACTGTTCCGCTTGAGCAGATGACGCGACCGGCTGGCGTTGATCGGATGACAACCGGACGGGACACCCCGGACAGTCCGGACGCCCCGGACGCCCCGGACCAGCTCACGGCCGACGTGGCCCGGCTTTCCGAGGACGGGCTCGACCGCCGCGAGCGGCGGCGCCTGCTCGGTCGCCTCGTCACCGGCCTCGGCCGAAGCGCCAGGTCGGCCGGCATCGCGAGTGTCAGCGGAGGACGGTGGCTCACCGATCTCGTCGTACAGGCGGCTCCGCATCTCACGATCCGCGATCTCGAGACGCTGCGTGCCCACCACGACCAGCGAACGGGGGACGCGCTCGCGGAGTCCTTGGTTCGCTCGGCGAGCAGGGTGTCGGCGGGCATCGGTGCGGCCGGAGGTGCACTGGCCACCGCGGAGTGGGCCGCTCCTCCGGCGCTGCTGTCGACCCCCGTTCAACTCGTCGCGGAGACCCTGGCCGTCGCGGCCGTCGAGCTGAAGCTTGTAGCGGAGCTCCATGTGGCATACGGCGTGTACGTGCCGGGGACGGTCAGTGAGCGCGCGACCTCCTACCTCACAGCGTGGGCCCGCCGGCGCGGGGTCGACCTCGAGCGGCCGGGTGCCGGCCTCGGTGGTGTGGTGGGTCAGGCCAGCCGGCGCGAGCTGCGCGACCAATTGGTGCGGCGGATGGGCCGCAACCTCACCACGATGGGGCCGGTGTTCACCGGTGCGGTCATCGGCGCGGAACTCAATCGCCGCGCCACGCGTGGACTGGGTGAGGCGGTCCGCCGTGATCTGCTGGCCCGTGATCTGCTGGCCCGCGGCGCCCTCCAGCCGCCCACGGGCCGCTCAGATCGTCGAGTCTTCTAGCCCCGGGGGCAGCGACCCGGTCAGGGACCGCCAGGCGGCCGCCGCACCTCGGGCGGCGATCATCCGGGCGGCGGCGAACGCGACACCGCTGACGGCGGCCCACAGCAGCGCCTCGGCCCACGTGGTGCCGGGCGCAGCCGGATTCGAGGGCGGATCGCTTTGGCGCGTCTTCTTCCAGGCCGCGTCCATCGCCTTGCGCGCCGCGATGCCGGCCGGGATGGCGAACGCCAGCCCAGTGAGCTTCCAGCCGACCCTTGCCACCGCGTTAGCCACTGATGACCTCCTCCGTCCGCTTCCGGTCTACCCTCTTGCTGCCAGGATGACGCCGTGATGACCGCCCTGATGATCGCGTTGCGAGTTCTGGCCGTGATCATCGGGGTGCTGCTCATCGGCCTGGCACTGGCGTCCACGCTGCGCTCCGTCGTGCTGCCGCGCGGCGTGCCGTCGAAGATCGCTCGTACCGTCTTCCTCGTCATGCGCTGGGTCTTCGAGGTGCGGATGGGCCGGGCGGCGAGCTATGAACGCCGCGACGCGGTGATGGCGCTGTACGGGCCGATCGCGCTGCTCTCGCTGCTCGTGGTATGGCTCGCGATGATCATGCTCGGCTACGCCCTGGTGTTTCTCGGTACGTCCTGGTCCATCTACGCGGGCCATCCCTTTCTGGCACTGGAGGAGTCCGGCTCGTCGCTGTTCACCCTCGGCTTCCTGGCGCCGCCGGGGGTGCGCTCCTCGTTGATCTCCTTCTCCGAAGCGGCGATCGGGATGAGCCAACTCGCGCTGCTGATCTCCTACCTGCCCACCCTCTACGCCAGGTTCTCGCAGCGAGAGTTCGCCGTGGCCAAACTCGAGGTGCGCGCCGGGTCGCCGCCACGCGGCTGGACCATGATCATCCGGGCCCACCGGCTCGGCCGGATCGCCGAGCTGAAAAGCGTCTGGACCACCTGGGAGGACTGGTTCATCGACGTCGAGGAGTCGCACACGTCCAATGCCGTGCTGGTGTTCTTCCGGTCGCCGCAACCTGAGAATTCGTGGGTGACGGCTGCCGGTGCCGTGCTCGACGGGGCGGCACTGCGAGTGTCCGCAGTGGACGACGAGCCTGATGTCCAGGCGCAGTTGTGTCTCCGTGCGGGCTTCATCTGCCTGCGCCGGATCGCCGCCTTCTTCCGGGTGCCCTTCGACCCGGACCCACAGCCGGGCGACCACATCACGATCAGTCGAGCGGAGTTCGACGCGGTCCTCGACGAGATGGCAGAGGGCGGCGTGCCGCTGCGGGCCGACCGCGACCAGGCCTGGCGCGACTACTCCGGTTGGCGGGTCAACTACGACCGAGTGCTCGTGGCGTTGGCCGAGATCACGCTGGCCGCGTATTCCCCGTGGTCGTCGGACCGGTCCCTGGTCCGCCCGTCGCGGTCGCGATGGCTGCGACGAGTTGTGCGGGGCGGCGGGAGCTGACGATCCAGTACGGCGTTGGATCGGCCGGGTCGTCGAGCGTCACCTTCACCGCCCCGGGCACCCAGGGCCGGGATACGACGAAAGCCAGCGGTGCAAGCTCGGCGCCCAGGGCGGACCGCTTCTCCGGACCGTCGAGCGCCCGCACCTCCCGCACGAGTGATAACGGCAGGTGCGCGTCGTCGACGTGTAGTTCAGTGGCGTCCACCCGGATCCGCAGGCGGCCTACCCACCACAGAAAGACGACGACGAGCGGCAGGGCGATGGAGTACGGCAGCCACGAGCGCAGCCCAGGTGCTCCCTGATGTACCTCGGCGCCCGCCAGGGCACCTAGGCACAGCCCGAGCAGCCACCACCACAGGGGCACCCGGAGCCGTTCGTCGTGGGCCTCCACGCCGTCGACGCTACCGGCCGGGCCGATACGCTGCCCTCGTGCGCTTCGTGGACCCCATCGGCCGCCGGTGACCGTGCAGATCCAGGTGCACCGGCTCGACCCCGACCTCCCGCTGCCCTCATACGCCCGGCCCGGCGATGCGGGCATGGACCTGCTGACGACGGTCGATGTGGACCTGGCCCCGGGCGAGCGTGCCGTGCTCCCGACCGGCATCGCCGTGGCGGTGCCCGACGGCTATGCCGCCTTCGTGCATCCCCGATCGGGACTCGCGGCAAGGCTCGGCGTGACGACGCTCAACGCACCGGGCACGCTCGACGCCGGCTACCGCGGCGAGATCTGTGTCAACCTCGTCAACCACGACCCGAACAACACCGTCCACTTCCGCCGCGGTGACCGCATCGCCCAACTGATCGTGCAACGCGTGGAAGAGGTCGACTGGGTAGAGACTGAGCATCTGCCGGAGTCGGTCCGGGGCGCCGGCGGGCATGGCTCCACGGGGGGGCACGAGCGGTTGACATCCGGCAGTCAGAGGGAGCATTGAGCGTGTTCCGACGTCGTGGAAAGAGTGCGGAAGTAGTCGATCCCGCCGAGGGTGCCGATGACGGCGAGGCCGTACCGGCCGACGCTGAGCCGGCTCAGACCGCGTTGGCCGGCACCGGGCCCTGGGACCTCGGTGACGTGCCCCCTGACGAGTCCGGAACCGCGCTGATGCGGCTGGATCTGGGCAGCCTGCGCGTACCGGCTCGGCCCGATGTCGACGTTCGCCTGGAGACCGACGCCGCCAACAGCGTGATGGCTGTCTCGCTGGTCGCCGGCCCGAGTGCGCTCCAGGTGGCCGCCTTCGCCGCGCCCCGCCGAGAGGGGATCTGGGCTGAGGTCCGGGCAGAGTTGCTGGAGTCCCTGCAGGCCGAGGGTTCCGAGGCCGTGGAGCGCGACGGCCCCTTCGGTCCGGAGCTGGTCGCGAAGGTGGGGTCGCCGGAAGGCCGGCAGAACGCCCGCTTCGTCGGCGTCGACGGCCCCAGGTGGTTCCTCCGCGGCGTGTTCACCGGCCCTGCCGCTACCGACCCGGCGCAGGCGGCCGTGCTCGAGCAGGGACTGCGCGATGTCGTCGTGGTGCGGGGAGGCGACCCTCTGCCGGTACGTGACCCGCTGCCGCTTTCGCTGCCGGCAGAGGTCATCGCGGGAGAAGGCCCCGATGATGGAGCCACCGAGGGCGATCCCCCGACCGTGCCGGGGATGCCCCGGCGCGGACCGGAGATCAGCGAGATCCGCTGAGCGTGCGAGCCCGCAGCCAGGCGAGCACAGCGGCCCGGCCGAGCGCCTCCCGGTCGGCGCCGACGGCGGCCAGGCTGATCTGCACTACCACCGCCCGCGGCAATGCGTCGGCCCACTCGTGCGCGACGGTCGCCGGATGAAGCGGGTCGTCGGCCAGCCCGACCAGGCCAACCGGCGCCGTGACCCAGCGCAACCCGTCGATGGTCGGGCCCGGCTCGTCGGCCGCTGAGTGCAGAGTGCGAGAGAGTTCGGCGGCGTCGTAGGACCGCCACGCCAGGGACAACTCCGCTGCCACCCAGGGCGGCGCCCCGGCTGCGGCGGTCTCCAATGCGGCGGCGATGCCGAGCCGGGAAGCCCGATCGGCGGACGCCATGGACGCGGCCGCCAGCGTGCCGGATGCGCCGCTCCACGCCGGCATGACGAGAAGCACGCCGTCGAGGTCGCGGCCGGCGGCCCAACGTGCCGCCAGATGAGCGCCCAGCGAGATCCCGCCCACCACTCGGGCGGCGTGCTCGGCGACCGCGTCCGTGAGGGCCGCCAGTGAGGTGGGTCCAACCAGCCCGCCGCGAGGTGCGTCGCCGGTGACCAGCGCCAACCCGACCGAGGCCAGTGGCGGCCCGAATGCCCTCGTCACGAAGTCGGCCGACGAGGCGGTGCCGGGCAGCACGACGGCCACCGGTGCGTCCGCTTCTCCCCATGTCCGGCGCACCGGTCTATGGTCGCCTACCCTGGAGGCGACAGACGGGAGCCAGGGCGATGTCGGCGCGGGGCGCTAAAGAGCATCGGGACGATGGGCTGGTTCGTCGTGCTCTCCGGCGGCTGACGGCGTCCGAGGAGCAGCTCGATGCGGCCGCCCTGCAGGACAAGATCGGTGCGGCCGGCGCCACACCCTGCGGGGACGCCGCCCGGCACGAAAGCGAGCAGGTGTGCATCGTGGGCCGCCTGCGCAGCGTGCGGTTCACCCCTCGTACCAACCTGCCGACGCTTGAAGCTGAGCTCTACGACGGCACCGGTACGGTCACGCTCGTCTGGCTGGGTCGCCGCCGCATTGCCGGGATCGAGCCCGGGCGCACGCTCATGGTGCGCGGCCGAATCTGCGAACAGGGGAAACGCGAAGTGATCTACAACCCGTGGTACGAACTGCTTCCGGCCGGCCGGTGACCGAGCCGGCAGCGGCACCGTCGAAGTTCGTCGAGCAGTTCGGCGGCCTCAAGGGGATCGTCGACTCGGGCCTGCCGGTCGTCGTCTTCGTCTTGGTCAACACCGTGGCCGGGCTGCACTGGGCGATCGGCGCCGCCATCGCCGCCGGCGTCTTCGTGCTGGCGGCGCGGCTGGTGCGCCGGGAGCCGGTGCAGTTCGCCGTGAGTGGCTTCCTCGGGGTGGGTGTGGCGGCCTTCTTTGCCTGGCGTCTCGGTGGGGCGCGGGGCTTCTTCATCCCGGGCATCGTGCTCAACGCCGCGTACATGCTCGCCTTCGCGGTCTCTCTCGTGGTTCGCCGGCCGTTGGTGGGCGTCGTCTGGGCCTACCTCGACAGCGGTGACCGCAGTTGGCGCGATCCGGGGCCGCTGCGCCGCGCCTACACCCAGGCCACGCTGTTGTGGACCGCCATGTACGCGGCAAAGGCGGGTGTGCAGGGCCTGCTGTACATCCACGACCGGCCTGGCTGGCTGGCGGTGACCAAGCTTGCCATGGGCTATCCGCTGTTCGCGCTGATCGTCGCCGCGACGGTGTGGCTGGTCCGCCGGGCGAAGGCCACGGTGGCCCGGGAGATGCTCGAGATGCCCGGCCAGGGCGAGCTGGCCCTGCCCTCGCCTCCCGCGACCAGTTGAGCGGCTACTCCGGGTCGGGTCCGGATACCGCGTCGTGAATCGCCCGCTCGACCTCGTCCGTGGCCAGGAACATTAACTCGTCGCCGGCCTCCAGCGGGTCGTCTGGGGTGGGTATGAGCACGCGTGGGCCGCGCAGGATGGCCACCAGGGCGGTGTCGCGGGGCAGGTCCAGCTCGCGCACCGGCTGACCGACGTGCGGCGCGTCCGGCGCCAGCGTGATCTCGACCAGGTTGGCCTGGCCCTGGCGGAAGGTCATCAGCCGGACCAGATCACCGACCGACACCGCTTCCTCGACCAGGGCGGCTAGCAGCCGGGGCGTCGAAACGGCCACGTCGACCCCCCATGAGTCGGTAAACATCCACTCGTTCTTCGGGTGGTTGATCCGCGCGACGACTCGGTTGACGGCGAACTCCGTCTTGGCCAGCAGCGACACGACGAGGTTGACCTTGTCGTCGCCGGTGGCGGCGATCATGACGTCGTAGTTCTCCAGGTGGGCGTCCTCGAGGGAGGCCAGCTCGCAGGCGTCCGCCTGCACCCACGCGGCGTCGGGAACACTGCTGGTCTTCACCGATCTGGGGTCGCGCTCCAGGAGCATCACGGCATGGCCGTTGTCGATGAGCTCCTGGGCGATGGACCGCCCGACGTTGCCCGCACCCGCGATGGCGACCCGCATCAGTGACCTCCGTCGGGCGGCGCGGCGGCAACCTCGCCGACCGATTTCATGATGCTGTCGTCGACGGCCAGCGCGAGATTGTCACCGTCCTGGATCACGGTGTTCGGTGTCGGCAGGGTGCCAACGCCGAACCGCATGATGTAGACGACCCGCCCCCCGACGGCCTGCTCGAACTGGTCGATCGAGCGGCCGATCCATCCCTCGTGCACCGAGACCTCGACGATGGCCACCTTGTTCGTCGGGTCGCGCCACAACTCCACCGTGCCGCCGTCGAGCAGGGCCCGGAGCATGCGGTCGGCTGTCCAGGGAACCGTGGCCACGGTCGGGATGCCCAGGCGCTGATAGACCTCGGCTCGCTTGGAGTCGTAGATCCGGGCCACCACGTGGTGCACGCCGAAGGTCTCGCGCGCCACTCGGGCGGAGATGATGTTGCTGTTGTCGCCGTTGCTCACGGCGGCGAAGGCGTCGGCCTGCTCGATGCCGGCTTCGACAAGAGTGTCCCGGTCGAATCCGACGCCGGTCACCGTGCTGCCGGCGAAGTCCGGACCGAGCCGGCGGAAGGCCACCGGGTCACGGTCGATCACCGCCACAGTGTGCCCGAGCTTCTCCAGGCTGTGGGCCAGACTGGAGCCCACCCGGCCGCATCCCATGATGACGTAGTGCACGTTCGCGGACGCTACACGGCGGGCGCCGAGTCGTGCCGGGAGTCAGCCGTACGATCACCCTGTGCCGGACCTGTCGTCGCTGCCCAAACGGCTGCTGCTCGGCCGACCCTTCCGCAGCGAACGACTGGGGGAGACCGAGCTACCGAAGCGGTTGGCCCTGCCGATCTTCGCCAGCGACCCGCTCTCCTCCGTGGCCTACGCCACCCAGGAGGTGCTGGTCGTCCTCACTCTCGGGGGCACGGCCTTCCTCTACCTGACCCCGTTCCTGGCCGCCGCCGTCGTGCTCCTGCTCGTCGTCGTCGTCGCCTCCTACCGGCAGCTTGTGCAGGCCTATCCCACCGGCGGTGGCGACTACGAGGTGGCGTCGAAGAACCTCGGCCGCACCGCCGGGGTGACCGTCGCGAGCGCGCTGCTGGTGGACTACGTGATGACCGTCGCGGTGTCGGTCTCGGCCGGCATCGACAACGTGATCTCCGCCTTCCGTGGCCTGAACCCGTACCGCGTGGAGCTGGCGATCGGTGTCGTGCTGCTCCTCACCGCGGCGAACTTGCGCGGGGTCAAGGAATCGGGCAAGGCGTTCGCCGTGCCGACGTACGCGTTCGTCGTCGGTGTCCTCGGCATGATCGCCACCGGTGTCATCCAGACGGCGTTCGGGCACGCACCGGTGGCCGAGAGCGCCCACTACGCGATCAAGCCCGATCCCGGGCACCAGCACCTGGCGATCTTCGCGCTGGCGTTCTTCGCGCTCCGCGCCTTCTCGTCCGGCTGCACCGCGCTGACCGGGGTCGAGGCCATCGCCAACGGGGTCCCGGCCTTCAAAAAACCCAAGGGCAAGAACGCCGCCGCCACGCTGCTCGCCATGGGCACGATCGCGATGACGATGTTCGCCGGTATCACAGCGCTGGCGTTGATCTCCAAAGTTCACTACGTCGACCCCACCCGGGTCTGCACTCTCGTCGGGTTCGCCGGCTGCGAGCACGAGCCGCAGCCCACCGTCATCGCGCAGATCGCGGGCGCGGTCTTCGGTGGTACGAACAACGTGTTCTTCTTCTACCTTCAGGCGGTTACCGCTTTGGTCCTGGTGCTCGCTGCGAACACCGCCTACAACGGCTTCCCATTGCTCGGCTCGATCCTGGCCCAGGACCGATACGCGCCGCGGCAACTGCACACCCGCGGCGACCGGCTCGTCTACAGCAACGGGATCGTCCTCCTGGCGACGGTGGCCGGCTTCCTGATCTTCGCCTTCCACGCCGACGTGACCCGGCTGATCCAGCTCTACATCATCGGTGTCTTCACCTCCTTCACCTTGGGCCAGACCGGGATGGTGCGGCACTGGAACAAGCTGCTGCGGACCGAACGGGACACCTCGGCGCGGAGGCGGATGCTGCGCAGCCGAGCCATCAACGCGACCGGAGCGACCTTCACCGGGCTGGTGCTCGTCATCGTCCTGGTGACGAAGTTCACCAAGGGTGCCTATCTCGTCGTCATCGCGATGCCGATTCTGTTCATCCTCATGCGGGCGATCCGCCGGCACTACGAGCATGTCGCCGAAGAGCTCGCGCCGGTCGAGGACGATCAGCCGATGCTGCCGGCCCGCAACCACGTGGTCGTCCTGGTGTCCAAAGTGCATGCACCGACCCTGCGTGCGATCGCCTACGCGCGGGCCACCCGCCCCGACACCCTGGTGGCGGTGACGGTCAACGTCGACGAGCCCGACACCCGGGCACTGCAGGAGGAGTGGGAGCGCCGGGAGGTTCCGGTGCCCCTCGTCGTCGTCGACTCGCCCTACCGCGAGATCACCCGGCCGATCCTGAATTACATCAAGAACATCCGCCGCGACAGCCCACGCGATGTCGTCACGGTGTTCATCCCGGAATACGTCGTGGGCCACTGGTGGGAGACCCTGCTGCACAACCAAAGCGCGCTGCGGCTGAAGGGCCGGCTGCTGTTCGAGCCGGGGGTCATGGTCACCAGCGTGGCCTGGCAGCTGAAGTCCTCCGAGCGGCGCCGTCAGCGGCCAGAGAGCAGCCCCGGCGACGTCCGCCGGGGGCTCTCCGATGACACAGACCCGATCGGCCAGGTGACCACCACTCCGTGACCGCACCGGCGTGGACCGGCCGCGACCTCACCCTCGACATCGGGCCGGTGGCGCACGGCGGCCACTGCATCGCGCGTCACAAGGGCCGGGTGGTGTTCGTGCGCCACGCCCTGCCGGGGGAACGCGTGATGGCCCGGGTGACAGAGGACCGCGGCGGCTCGTACTGCCGGGCCGATGCCGTGTCGGTGCTGACGGCCTCTCCGGATCGGGTCGAGGCGCCGTGTCCGCATGCCCGGCCCGGGCGCTGCGGCGGCTGCGATTGGCAGCACGCCGCCCCGGCGGCCCAGCGCCGACTGAAGGAGGCCGTCATCCGTGAGCAGCTCACCCGTCTGGGCGGCCGGCCGGACCTCGACGTCATGGTCGAGGAGGTGCCCGGAGGGCCCCTCGGCTGGCGCACCCGAGTGCGTTTCACCGTCGCCGCGGACGGGACAGTCGGCCTGCACCGGCATCGGTCGCACGAGGTGGAGTCCATCGAGTCGTGTCCCATTGCGACGGACGAGGTCAACGAGATGGCCGTGCCGCGGCACAAGTGGCCCGGAGCGGAGGCGGTCGAGGTGGTGGCGTCCTCCAGCGGTGATCGGGCACTCGTCGTCACGCCGCGCGCGGGCTCCGCGGTCTCCGTCCCACCCTTCGACGTTCCCTCTCTCGACACTCCTTCTCTCGCCCTGCCCGCCGTCGCCGTGCTACGGGGACGCCCCAAGGGGGGCCGGCCGGTGCGGCTCTCCGGTCATCGCGCGGTGCGCGAGGTGGCCGTGGACCGGGTCTTCCGGGTGGGCGCGGCGGCCTTCTGGCAGGTCCACCCGCGAGCCGCTGATGTGCTGGCCGCGGCTGTCCTCGACGCCCTCCGGCCGCGGCCCGGAGAGACCGCCCTCGACCTGTATGCCGGTGCCGGGCTGTTCGCGGCCGCGCTGGCTCCGCGCCTCAGGCCCGGCGGACGGATCTTGCTGGTGGAATCCGATCATGACGTGGCACGCGATGCGGCCTACAACCTGCGCGACGAGTCCGGGCAGGTGTCGGTCGAGACCGGCCGGGTCGAGCGCGTGCTCCAGCGCCTGGCGCCGGGACGATCCGACCTGGTCGTGCTCGACCCGCCGCGCAGCGGTGCCGGCGGCGAGGTGGTCGGGCAGATCGCGGCTCGACGACCGCGGGCCGTTGCCTACGTCGCGTGCGACCCGGCCGCCCTGGCCCGCGACGTGACGACCTTTGCCGGCCTGGGCTACCCCCTGGTCAAGGTGCGAGCCTTCGACCTGTTCCCGATGACCCACCAGGTGGAGTGCGTGGCCCTGTTCGAGCCGGGCGCTCTGGGCGCTTCGGTTATTCGATGAAGCGCGTGGGGCGCGGGCTGCGCCTGGCGGCCACGGGTCTTGTCGGCGCGGCCGTACTGGCTGGCTCGGTTGCGGGTGGTGACCAGCACTTTCCGTTTGGGCCGTTCCGGATGTACGCCACGACGGATCGCGTCGACGCCCCCGTGTCCTCCACCCGGCTCGATGCGATGGATGCGACGGGTCGCACCTTCGTGCTCTCGGAGCATCTGTCGGGGCTACGACGGGCCGAGATCGAGGGTCAGCTCCACCGGTTCCGTGCAGAGCCGTCCTTGTTGGGCGCGGTGGCAGAGGCCTACCGTCGCCGCCAGCCGCGCGACCCACCCCTCGACCGGATCACCGTGATCGCCCGCCGCTACGCGCTGCGCGATGGCCGGCCCACCGGTGCGTACGAGGACCGAGTGGTCGCCACCTGGCGGCGCGGGTGACGGCCGCCGAGCGCTGGCTGTTCACGCCCGCCCCTCTCGCGCGGGTGGCTGCCTTGCGTACCGTCGTCTACCTGTTCATCCCAGTCGACCTCCTGTTGACCACGGCCTGGGTGACGGAGCATAAGGACGTCCCACGCTCCCTCTACACACCGCTGGTCATCGGCCGACTGCTGCATCAGCCGGCGCCCACGCATGGGCTGGTGGTGGGGGTTCTGGTTGCTTTGCTGGCCTGTTCCGTCCTTGCCGCCGGCGGGCGGTGGCCCCGGCTGCTCGGCACCGTGGTGTTCGGTCTGTACGCGGAGTGGATGCTCATCGCGATGTCCTACGGGAAGGTCGATCACGACCGGTTCGCCTTCCTGGTGGCCCTGGCGGCGTTGCCCGCCGTCGGCCGCGCCCGGCACGGCGATACCCGCCGGTCCGAGGCGGCCGGCTGGGCACTCCGGGTAATCCAGATCGCGGTCGTCGCGACGTACTTTCTCGCATCGATGGCCAAGCTGCGGTTCGGCGGCATCGAATGGCTGAACGGCGCGACCCTGACCCGGGCGGTCCTGCGCCGGGGCAGCGTTTTGTCCGACTGGACGCTGCATGTCCCGTACCTGTTGGTCGCGTTCCAGTACGTGATCGTCGCGATGGAGCTGTCCTCGCCGGTCGTGTTCTGTGTCCGCAGCAACCGCGTCCGCTACGTGATCGTGGCCGGCTGGTATGCGTTCCACCTGATGACCTTCGCTGCGATCACCATCGTTTTCCTGCCGCACTGCGTGGCGATCCTGGCCTTCCTGCCCATGGAGCGGTTGCGGCCGGTGACCATGGTGCGGCGGCGGCTTGCGGTGCGGACGCCACAGCCGGTGATGGCGGGACCATGAGCGTCGAGTTGCCGCCGAACTGGCCCGAGCGGGTCAATCCGCCCGGTTCCCCCGACTGGGAACTCAGCGCGGTGGCCTGGCTGTACGACTACGTGCCGGCCGACTATCACTCGTACGAGGTGCTGCGGCGGTACCCGGTCCTGCTGGCTCGGATGACGGGCGAGCACGTCGAGGCGGCCCTGGAGGCGGCTCGGGCCGGATGGCGCACGCTGCGCTCCGACGTGAAGGACGAGGTGCCACCCGAGGCGGTGGAGGCGGTCATGCTGGCCTACGAGCGCGAGGGTCGCCGGCTGAGCCAGGTCGCGCGCGAGGTCGCTGTGGTCGCATCCGCCCTGCGCGGCCACAAGTGGGTGCCGCGGCTGTAGGACGGCACCGCACCGGGTCCGCACGAGTTCCGCACGTCGGCCCGACGGGCCCGATCCGCGACCGCCGTTAGAATCGAACGGTTGGTCAGCCGTGCCCGAGAGAGGACCTCGATGACCCTGCTGTCCTCGATCGCGGGGCCCGAGGACCTGCGCCGGATGCCGGCCGCCGATCTGGCCGCCCTGGCGGCGGAGATCCGCGACTTCCTGGTGCAAAAGGTCGCCTGCACGGGCGGGCACCTCGGCCCCAACCTCGGCGCGGTCGAGGTGACGATCGCCTTGCACCGGGTATTCGAGTCCCCGGGCGAGCCCATCCTCTTCGACACGGGCCATCAGGCCTACGTCCACAAGATCCTGACCGGGCGGCAGGCGGGCTTTGACGTGCTGCGCCAACGCGGTGGCCTCTCGGGCTATCCCAGCCGGCGCGAGTCCGAGCACGACTGGATCGAGAACTCCCACGCATCGACCGCGCTGTCCTACGCCGACGGCCTGGCCAAGGCCTTCGCCCTGCGCGGTGAGCGACGCACCGTCGTCGCGGTGGTCGGCGACGGTGCGCTGACCGGCGGCATGTGCTGGGAGGCGCTCAACAACATCGCGGCGGCCAAGGACCGGTCCATCGTCATCGTCGTCAACGACAACGGCCGGTCCTACTCCCCGACCATCGGCGGCCTGGCCGACCGGTTGGCCTCGCTGCGGCTGTCGCCCGGCTACGAGCGGGTCCTCGATCTGGTACGCGACACGCTGGCGCGCACACCGCTGGTGGGACCGCCGCTGTTCGACGCCCTGCATGGGATCAAGAAGGGGCTCAAGGACGCCGTCGCTCCTCAAGGGCTGTTCGAGGACCTCGGCCTGAAGTACCTCGGACCGATCGACGGTCACGACGAGCCGGCGATGGAGTCGGCGCTGCGGCGGGCCCGCGATTTCGGGGGACCAGTCCTCGTGCATTGCGTCACCCGCAAGGGATTCGGCTATGGACCGGCCGAGACCGACGAGGCAGACTGCCTGCACGGGCCCGGTGCGTTCGACCCGATCACCGGCAAGTTGCTGGCCTCCGGCGGGCGCAAGTGGACCAAGGTCTTCGGTGAGGAGTTGCTACGGATCGGCGCGGAACGCCCCGACGTCGTGGCGATCACCGCGGCCATGTTGCACCCGACGGGTCTGGCCGGATTTGCCGACGCCTATCCCGAGCGCACCTTCGACGTCGGCATCGCCGAGCAGCACGCCGTCACGTCTGCGGCCGGCCTGGCTTTCGGCGGAATGCATCCGGTGGTCGCGGTTTATGCGACGTTCCTCAACCGCGCGTTCGACCAGGTGTTGATGGACGTGGCACTGCACAGGCTTCCGGTCACCATCGTGCTCGACCGGGCCGGCATCACCGGCGACGACGGTGCGTCGCACAACGGCATGTGGGACCTGTCGCTGATGAACATCGTGCCGGGCATCCGGATCGCGGCACCGCGCGATGAGCCCACCCTGCGCGAGGAGCTTCAGGAGGCCATTGCCGTCTCCGACGGTCCCACCGTCGTGCGCTTCCCGAAGACAGCGCTGGCAGCGGATCTGCCGGCCATCCGGCGGATCGGGGCCGTCGACGTTCTGTACGAGCCCGTCGCCGCCGACGTGCTGATCGTCGCCGTCGGTGCCATGGCGCACATGGCGATGGAGGTGGCCTCCCGGGTCGAGGCCGAGGGCGTGTCGGCGACGGTCGTCGACCCGCGCTGGGTGATGCCTGTGCCGCCTGCCGTGCTTGAGCTCGCCGCGGCCCACCGGCTGGTGGTGACGATGGAGGACGGTGGACGTTCCGGAGGCGTCGGCGCCCACCTGTCGCAGGCGCTGCGCGATGTCGACAACGACGTGCCGACCCGCGATGTAGGCATCCCGCAGAAGTTCCTCGAGCACGGCAATCCGTTACTGCTCCGAACCGACATCGGCCTCACGGCACAGGATGTCTCACGGCGAGTCGTCGAATGGGTGTCCCGGCTCGATCCCGGTGACGCCATCGACGCCCGATCGGCCCGCTCCCGCACCCAGCACTAGCTCGGTGGGGCTCGGCCGGCTTTGTCGAGTGTCAACTGGCGCAGGGTATCGGTCGTGTCGCTGGGGTTGGCGTCCCGGCGAAACGCCGAGAACCCTTCGGTGATCCAGGGAATGCTAGGCCGGTTCCAGCCGGACCAACCTTCCCTGGATCTTGTTCTGGCCGACCGGGCCCACCCGATCAAACGCCGTGACCCGCGGTGATCCAGGGAATGCTAGGCCGGTTCCAGCCGGACCAACCTTCCCTGGATCGATCTTGCCTCTGAGGCCGCGGCTGGCACGATCGGCACCGGATATTTGGCAGACTCCTTTCGTGACGACACGGCTGCTCGTACTCATCCGCCACGCAAAGGCCGCCGCAGAGGGTGAGACCGACGCGGAGCGGGCACTGGCCGGCCGAGGCCGGGCCGACGCTCCGGCCATCGGTAGTTGGCTGGCCCAGCAACGGCTCGCTCCCGACCGCATTGTCTTGTCGCCCGCTCGGCGGGCGATACAGACCTGGCAGCTCGCCGCGCCCGCACTCGGCGGCCCACCGGTCCCGGTGATCGACGAGCGCGTTTACGGCAACACCGTCGACGACCTGCTGCAGGTCATCAGGACGACACCGGCCGGTGTCGACACACTCGTTCTGGTCGGCCACAACCCGTCGATCGAGGAACTCGCCGGCGTACTCGACAACGCAGAAGGAGACGCGGTCGCCCGCGGGAGGTTGGCGGAGAAATGTCCGGCCAGCGCGGTAGCGGTGTTCAAGATCCGCCCCGACTGGGCCGCGGTGGGGCCCGGATCAGGGGCCTTGGCACTCTTCGCGGTGCCCCGCGGCTGAGCGGCGGCCGCCAAGAGTGAGGGTGACCATCCGGGTGCGGCCCGGTGCCGGCCGGACCGCCGTTGGCGGCAAGCACGACGGAACGCTGGTCGTTCGGGTGGGCGCCCGGGCCGCCCAGGGCCGTGCCACCGGGGAGCCGGCCACCCTCGATCGCCTCCGTGACGGCCCATGAGCCGTCCTGACCGCGCCGTGCTCTTTCGGCTGGCGACCAGCTTCCGCTTCGAGCGAGCGGTGCGCAGCAGCCCCGCAGGGGAGCGCGCCGCGTGGCGACGGGCGGCTCGTTACGTCGCCGGCACCGTTGCCGATGACGCCATCGCGACAGCCCGCTCGCTGGCAGATCGTGGCGTGGGCAGCAGCATCGACTACTTCGGGGAGCTGGTCAGCGACCGCGAGACCGCCGAACGCGTTGCCAGCACCAATCAGGATCTGGCCGCGGCGGTGAGCGCGTTGCCGGCTTCCGGGTGGCTATCGGTCGACCTGTCGCACCTGGGACTCGACGTCGATCCAGCACTCTGCCTCGAGCACCTGTCCAACCTGGCGGCCGCATTGCCCAGTTGTCGGCGGGTGCAGGTCGGGGCCGAGGACCATAGGCGAACTCAAGCGGTCCTGGACTGCGTCGTGGACGTCGCCGGCCGCGGCCTGGCCGACCGGCTCGGCGCGACGGTGCAGGCCAACCTCCGCCGATCGCCGGGCGACATCCACCGGCTGGCTGCCGCGGGAGTGCACGTCCGCCTCGTCAAGGGGGCCTACGTCGAGCCAGCAGCGCTCGCGTGGCCCCACGGCGAGGCCACCGATCTGGCCTATCTCCGGTTGGCGCGAAAGGCGGCCGAGGCGGGAGCCGGGGTAGCGCTAGCCACCCACGATCCGGGGCTGCGCGAGCGGCTGCTCAGCGATCTGGGCGATCACACGGTGGAGCAGTTGTTGGGCGTACGACCCGATGCCGTTGGCGCGCTCACCGCTCGTGGCACACCGGTGCGGTTCTATATCCCGTACGGGCAGGACTGGTTTCGCTACTGGATGCGCCGGCTCGCGGAGTCGCGCGGCGCCTGAGCCGCCTCAGCGGTAGAGCACGTCGGGCAGGGACACCTCGGCGGGGGAGGCATCCCGCAGGACCAGCTCGGCCGGGCGGCCGCCGATGGGTGTCATCGCAACCTCCTCCGAAGTCACCAGCAGCGGCCGGGGAAAGCCACGCCGCTGGGGATCGGTCGCGGCGGCGGCAGCGATGACGAACGCCGGATCGATCCGCCGCAGACTGGTCCAGCCGCGGTCGCGCATCGGCACGGCGAGCGAGGCGAGGCCGCCGTTGTGCCCGGCAATCGCGTGGCGCAGGGCGCTCGAGCCGAGCAACGTGGCCACGTCACAGTCGCCCATCGGCCGGAGGGCCGCTTGGGGGATACGCAACCAGCGGTCGACGGCGATCGCGCCCATCTGGTCGAGGTACTCGCGGGCGGGTGACCACCACGCGCGCGGATCGATACCCGCCCTCGCCCATACTCCGGGCGGGACGACTACCACCGCGTCGCGGTCGGCCGGATCGAGCCCGCTCATGCCGAGTCCGAGATCGAGTGCGCCGCCGAGCACCCGCTCGGCTACCCACTCGGGGCCCGGATGCAGCAGGTGGCCTACCGGAAGGCCCACCGGGCGGGCCCGCTCCTCGAGGTCGGCCAGCGGGTGATCGGCGATCCAGCGCCGGGCCAGCAGCCAGCGAGCCAGCCGCTCTCGGCCGACCTGCTCCGTGGCATCCGCACCGCACAGTGCCTCGCGGCAGTCCGCCCAGGACACTTCGACCCGTACGTCACCGGTCAGCACGATGCCGTCATCAGCGGGGCACAGGTCGAGGTCGTGCAGCACCGAGGCGGCAAGAGCCGCCAGCCGTACGTCCTCGGGTCGGCCCGCCAGCATCACCTGACCGTACCGCCGCAGGGGAGCCCCGTAGGGCGCCGAACGGGTGAACTCACAGCACCTTCACGCCTGCCTGGCAGGCTGAAGCCGTGCGGGTACTCATCGTGGAGGACGAACGACCGCTGGCCGACGCCATCGCGCGCGGGCTGCGCCGGGAGGGCATGGCCGTTGACGTGGCCTACGACGGCAGGGACGGGCACGAGAAGGCTTTCGTGACGAGGTACGACGTGCTGGTCCTGGACCGGGATCTGCCGGGGATGTCGGGCGACCGAATCCTCCAGGACGTCGCCGCCTCCGGGTCACTGACCCGGGTGTTGATGCTCACCGCCAGTCGCACGCTCGCCGACCGGGTCGAGGGGCTCGGGCTCGGCGCCGACGACTACCTGGGCAAGCCGTTCGCGTTCGACGAGCTGGTCGCCAGGATCCGAGCCCTGGGACGGCGCGCCACGCCGTCGGCCCCGCCGGTGCTGAGGGTCGGGGACACCGAGCTGGATCCGGCCCGTCGGACCGTCACGAGGGCCGGCCAGCCGGTAGAGCTGACGCGCAAGGAGTTCGGCGTACTCGAGGTGCTGCTCGCTGGCGGCGGCACGGTCGTCTCCGCTGAGGAGTTGCTCGAGCGGGTCTGGGACGAGTACGCCGACCCGTTCACCACCACCGTGCGAGTGACCGTGATGACCCTGCGCAAGAAGCTCGGAGACCCGCCGCTGATCGAGACGGTGGTCGGCTCGGGCTACCGCGTGCGCACCTCGTGAGGGCCCAGACGTGAGAGCCCTGCGTCCCACCCTGCGGCTCCGGCTCACCCTGCTCTACGGCGGGCTGCTCGTCGGGGTGGGAGTGGTGCTGCTCCTCACGTCGTACCTGTTGCTCCGGCAGGCACTGAACAATGGGCCGCAGTTCCAGTCGGGCGTCATCGTGAAGGTTGCCTACAGCAACGGCAGAATCGCGTTCTTCGATGCCCACCAGATCCAGCAGGTGCTCCAGGACGAGACCGAGCAGGCGCTGCTCCGCCGCGGCTTCATCGCGCTTGCCTTCGTCGGGCTGGTCGGCATCGGGGGCGGTTACCTGCTGGCCGGTCGCGCCCTGCGCCCGCTGCAGTCGGTCACCTCGACCGCTCGCCGGCTGTCGACGGAGACACTGGATCAGCGGATCGCCCTCGAAGGGCCCGACGACGAGCTCAAGGAGCTGGCGGACACCTTCGACGGCATGATCGGACGGTTGGAGGCCGCGTTCGACAGCCAGCGCCTATTTGTGGCCAACGCCAGCCACGAGCTGCGCACGCCGCTGTCGGTCATGCGTACCGAGGTCGATGTGACGATGCGCGATCCCGAGGCCTCGGTGGCGGAGTTGCGGCGGATGGGTGACGTCGTGCGCAATGCCACCGAGCGGGCCGAGCGGCTGGTCGACGCGTTGCTGCTGCTGGCTCGGGCCGACGCGCGCGGTTCGGTCGAGATGGCCCAGCGATCGCCGGTGGAATTGCCGGCGGTGGTGGGCACGGCACTGGCCGCGGTGCGCGGCGAGGCAGCAGCCGCTGAGCTACGGGTGGACACCGGCCTTGCACCGGCCCCCGTCATGGGTGACCCGGGCCTGCTCGAGCGGCTGGCCGGCAACCTGGTGGAGAACGCCGTACGGCACAACGTCGTGGGTGGCTGGCTGGCGGTGCGCACCGGGTCGGCGGACGGGCGGGCCTGGCTGGTGGTGGCCAACAGCGGGGCGGTGCTCGACCCGGCCGAGGTACCCGGCCTGTTCGAGCCGTTCCGCCGCGGTGGCACCGCCCGCACGGCGAGCCGCGGCGCCGGGCTGGGGCTGTCGATCGTGCGGGCCGTGCTTCTCGCGCATGGCGGGACGGTGCGTGCACAGGCACTTGCGGCCGGCGGCCTCGAGGTGGTGGCGGAACTGCCCGCACGCTAGTCGGTACCGGCCAGGCTGGCCACGCCTCGGGGGAGGAAGCGCGAGCCGGTGACCCGTTCGGCGTAACCGGTGTGGTCGAGGTAGGGCGTGATCCCGCCGAGGTGAAACGGCCAGCCGGCGCCGAGCAGAAGGCACAGGTCGATGTCCTGAGGTGCCGCGACCACGCCCTCGTCGAGCATGATCCGGGCCTCCTCGGCGAGGGCGGCCAGGGCGCGGTCACGCACCCGCCCTTCGCTGAGCGGCCGGTCACCCTGCACGAACAGATCGCGCACCTCTGGGTCGACCGCAGGCAGGCCGCCCTCCCAGCTGTAGATCCCGGCCTTACCCGCTGCCACCAGACGGGCGAGGTTGTCGCTGACGGCGAAACGGTCGGGGAAGGCCTCGTGCAGCGTCTCGCTGACGTGGTGCGCGACGGCCGGGCCGACCAGCGCCAGCAGCACCAGCGGGCTCAGCGGCAGCCCGAGCGGCGCCAGGGCCCGGTCCGCCACTTCGAAGTCCGTCCCCTCGTCGACCGCGGCTATGACCTCGCCGAGGAACCGGGTGAGCAGTCGGTTGACCACGAACGCCGGCGCGTCCTTGACCAGTACGCAGGACTTCCGCAGCGCCTTGCCGACGGCGAAGGCGGTCGCCAGCGTCGGGTCGTCGGTCTGCTCGGCTCGTACGATCTCGACCAGCGGCAGCACGGCAACGGGGTTGAAGAAGTGGAAGCCGACCAGCCGCTCCGGATGCGCCAGTTGCGCGCCCATCTCGGTGACCGACAGCGAGCTTGTGTTCGTCGCCAGCAGGCAATCGGGCCCGACCACCGCCTCGACCTCACGCAACACCTGCTGCTTGACCTTGAGCTCCTCGAACACGGCCTCGATCACGAAGTCGGCGTCGGAGAAGGCCTGCTTGTCGAGCGAACCGCTGACCAGCGAGGTCAACCGGTTGGCCTGGTCGGAGGACAGCTGGCCACGCCGGCGCAGCTTGTCGACTTCGGCGTGTACGTAGGAGACACCGCGCTCGACACGTTCGGCGTCCACGTCGGTCAGCACGACCGGCACCTCGAGACGCTGTACGAACAGCAGGGCCAACTGGCTGGCCATCAGGCCGGCACCGACGATGCCGACCTTCGTCACCGGCCCGGCCAGAGATGCGTCCGGCACACCCACTGGCCGTCTGGCACGCTTCTGCACGAGGTCGAAGGCGTAGAGACCGGCGCGCAGTTCGTCGCCCATAACAAGGTCGGCCAGCACCTCGTCTTCCGCTGCGGTGCCGGTGCACAGGTCGGCGTCCCTGGCCACCTCGATCAACTCGAGCGCCCGGTAGGGAGCCGGCGCCGCGCCGTGCAGCCTGGCATCGGCGATGGCCCGGCCGCGGTCGAGCGCGGCGTCCCAGGCCGGTCCCCGGTCGACATCCGGGCGCTGCACTCGGATGTCGCCGCGCACCACACCGGCCGCCCAGCGGATCGACTCGGCGAGGAAATCCGCCGGCTCCAGCAGCACGTCGGTGATGCCTAGATTGGCGGCCTGCTTCGGCTTGAGCATCCGGTTGGTGTTCAGCGCGTTCTCGATGATCACCGTGACGGCCGCGTCGGCACCGATGAGGTTCGGCAGGAGTTGAGTGCCGCCCCAGCCGGGAACCAGTCCGAGGAAGCACTCGGGGAAGGCGAGCGCGCCGGCGGCGGTCGACAGCGTGCGGTAGTGGCAGTGCAGGGCGAGCTCCAGGCCGCCACCCAGCGCGGCCCCGTTGATGAAGGCGAACGTGGGGATGGCCGACTCCCGCAGGCGCCGGAACACCCGGTGCCCGAGGCGGCCGACCTCGAGTGCGTCCTCGCGGGAGGTCACTCGCCTGACACCCGAGAGATCGGCGCCGACGGCGAAGATGAACGGCTTGCCGGTCACGGCGATGGCGGCCACCCGGGGGGTCCGGGTCGCCACGGCGTCGAGCGCGGCCTCGAGCGAGGTCAGGCCGGCCGGCCCGAACGTGGAGGGGCGGGTGTGATCAAGTCCGTTGTCCAGGGTGATCAGCGCCAGCTCTCCGGCGAGCGCGGGCACCTCGACGTAGCGCACCAGCGCCCGGGTCACCACCTCCTCGGGAAATTCGGCGGTGGTGGTCACGCCGTCGCCTCCCCAGCGGAGTCCCCCCAAGCGGGGTTCTCCCAAGCCGGGTTCTCCCAGATGACCGAGCCGCCCATCCCGATCCCGACGCACATCGCGGTCAAGCCGTACCTCACCTCCGGATGCTCGGCGAACTGCCGGGCGAGTTGGGTCATCAGCCGTACGCCGGAGGACGCCAGCGGGTGCCCGAAGGCGATCGCCCCGCCGTACGGATTCACCCGCGGATCGTCGTCGGCGATGCCGAAGTGCTCGAGGAAGGCGAGCACCTGCACAGCGAAAGCCTCGTTGAGCTCGAACAGCCCGATGTCGTCGATCGACAGGCCGGTCCGGCGCAGGACCCGCTCGGTCGACGGGATGGGACCGATGCCCATCACTTCGGGCTCCACTCCGGCGAAGGCGTAGCCCAAGAGGCGCATCCGAGCCGGCAGGCCCAACTCCACCGCGACATCCTCAGCGGCGAGGATGCACCCGGTCGCACCATCATTGAGTCCAGCGGCGTTGCCGGCGGTCACTCGGCCATGCGGGCGGAAGGGTGTCTTGAGGGCCGCCAGGTCCTGCATGGTGGTGCCGGGTCGGGGCGGTTCGTCGCGGGTCACGAGGCTCCAGCCACGCTCCTGGCTGCAGGCACCCACCGGCACCAGATCCGGCTGGATGTTGCCGTCGGCGTATGCCTTCGCCACCTTGGCCTGGCTCGCGGCGGCGAAGGCGTCGCAGCGCTGCTTGGTGAGGGTGGGGAAGCGGTCGTGCACATTCTCCGCGGTCGACCCCATCACCAGGGCGGAGGGGTCGACCAGCTTCTCGGCGATGATGCGCGGGTTGGGGTCCTATACCCTCGCCCATCGGATGGTGGCCCATGTGCTCCACTCCGCCGGCGATCGCCACGTCATAGGCCCCGAACGCGATGCCACTCGCGACGGTGGTGACGGCGGTCATCGCACCCGCGCACATCCGGTCGATGGCGAAGCCGGGCACCGTCTTGGGCAGCCCGGACAGCAGAGCGGCCAGTCGGCCGATCGTCAGTCCTTGATCGCCGGTCTGAGTCGTGGCCGCGATGGCCACCTCGTCGACCCGGTCTGGTGGCAACTCCGGATGCCGGCGGAGAAGTTCACGGATGACGTGTACGACGAGGTCGTCGGCTCGGGTCTCGGCGTAGACCCCCTTGTCTCCGGCCCTGCCGAAGGGTGTGCGAACACCCTCGACGAACACGACATCGCGTACAGCACGGGCGGCCACGGGTTCTCCCATCAGGCGGGGACTCAGGGCCGAGACTAGCCTTTGCTACCGGTCGGTAACAAAGGCGGGTACGGTGTTTTCAGCCCTCCCGCCCTCCTTGACGGCGTTATCCGGGATAACGTCGCTTCCGGCCGCGAAATTGCGACGTTATCCGGGATAACGTCGGGGCGGCAGGGGGGAACGCTCGGCAGCCGCCGTCAGCGCTTCTGGGTGACGGCCAGCTTGAGCTTGGCCTCCCTCCGGCGCGTCGCCGACGCGCTCGCTCCGGAAGGGGCGTTCGTGCTCGTCCCACATCCCGGCTACTTCGAGGCGAGCAGGAGGTCCGGGTTCGCGAGACCACCGCCGACTCGGTGTCTCTGCAAGTCTCGGTGCACCACCCAGTCCGGCAGAGCGTGGAGTGCGAGCAAGTCCTCATTCGATGCGACGGCGACCGACTCCATCCACACCGGCAGAGGCATACTGCCCACCCACCAGCGATCAACGATCACCGCAGATCAAGATCATCAAGCCAGCGGATCCCCGGATTGAGGCTAATTCCACCCCGTGTTGCGTTGACTGGTTGAATTCGCCGCCACAGTAAGCGAGAAGATCGCCGGATTTCGAAGGCAAGGTCTCGTAGCCGGGCCTGGCTGGATGCCGGCTCGGCGGTCATGGCGCCGACCAGGGTCTGCCGTCCCACGCTGGTCCGGCCGTAGGCGACCAAAGCGACGGCCTCGGCACGGGCTGCCAGCTCGCTGGTCCATTCGGCGTGCTGATGCCATCGCCACGCCTTGGGACTGGTCGGTCCGCGTTCGGTGATTCCGATGAAGCGAAGTTTGCGCCGGATCACGTCCTACTGGGCGCCATCTTGCTGCGCCCACGGACGCATCAGTCGATACAGGTTGGTGAAGGTGGACCCGGCGGATACCAGGTCAACAAAGGCGACTGGCTCGCGCTTGTGAGCGAGCGCTTCCGGAGCCGGGCCGGAGATGGTGAAGTTTGTCCGCGCCCGGGAGACCTCGACCGGGGAGAGGTCGAATCCGCCGAGCGTCCGACGAAGTGGAGCTGGCCGCCGCCGCTTCGGGCGAGTACCCGCGCGGCGCAAACCGTGAGGTCGTCGAGAAACCACAGATTCGGTTCTGCGAAGTCCTCTAGTAGCGAGCCGAGTTGGTCGGGCGTGACCAGGTCCCAGCGAAAGGGCTGATTGGCACCGGGAACGGCTGGCTGCACATCGAGAGTCTGTCAGCGTCACTTCTCAGCCGGAGGCGCAACCGTCAAGGCGGGGGCGAGCGCCGCGCTCGTCAACTCGACCTGCCATTCGCGGGCACCGGCGGTACGCAACGCCGCCGCCACCGACTCCACGGTGCACGGATCAGGAGGAACCCACGCCAACCGGCGGACGGTGTCGGGAGAGAGCAGGTTTTCCACCGGTAGGGCGTGCCTTGCGGCGAGCGCCGTCACCGCATCCTTGGCCGCGTTGAGCCGGGCGGCGGCCGCGGGCTCACGGTCGCGCCACCGGTGAGCCGGGGGAGGACCGTCGCCAACCGGCCGCAGGCTGGGCAGACTCGCCTCATCCAACGCCCGGGCGTGTTCGATTGCCGCGTACCAGGTCTGGACTTGCCGCCGGGTCGCCCGGCCCCCGAAGACCGGCACCTCGAGGAGAGCATCTGCTGAACGCGGGTCGGCCTGCGCCGCGGCCACGATCGCGGAGTCCGGCAGCACCCGCCCGGGCGCCAGATTGCGGGCCCGGGCCGTGTCGTCTCGAGTGACCCACAGCTCGCGGACGATGGCCAGCCGTCGCATGGTCCGGATCCGGTGGATACCCGACGTCCGGCGCCACGGCTCGATACGCGGCGCAGCGAGCGGAGCCGCGACGAGTGCGGCGAACTCCTCCTCGGCCCAGCCCAGCTTGCCATGACGGCGCAATTCCGCTTCCAGCGCGTCGCGCAGCTCGATGAGCAACTCGACGTCGAGGGCGGCGTAGGTGAGCCACTCGCGGGGCAGCGGACGCGTGCTCCAGTCCGCCGCCGAATGGCCCTTCTCCAACGTGAAGCCGAGCACCTGCTCGACCATGGTGCCCAGCCCGACCCGCTCGAATCCGGCCAGCCTCCCCGCGAGCTCGGTGTCGAAGAGCCGCCGCGGCCGCATCCCGGCCTCGATGAGGCATGGCAGGTCCTGTGACGCCGCATGCAGCACCCACTCGGCCTCGGCCAGCGCCTCGTCGAGGACGCTCAGGTCGGGACACCGCAGTGGGTCGATCAGCGCTGTGCCGACACCGGCCCGCCGTAGCTGGATGAGGTAGGCGCGCTGGCCGTACCGGTAGCCGGAGGCCCGCTCAGCATCCACGGCGACTGGACCGACGCCGGCGGCGAAGTCGCGAGCGGCCCGGGCCAGGTCGGCGGCGGTCTCAATAGGATCAGGGGTGCCGTCGCGAGGGTGGAGGAGCGGAACCGGCCCGGGGGAGCCGGCCTCCTCGTCGCGGGAGGACGCGTCGGTCACATCCTCGACCGTACGCGACGAAAGCGCGAGGCCCCGGGGGGCGCGCCCGCGATCAGCTGATGAGCCCCGCGCGCATGGTCATCGCGACCATCTCGGCACGGTCGCCCGTGCCGAGCTTGCGCGCGATGCGGGCCAGATGGCTCTTCACCGTGAGAGCGGACAGATGCAGGTCCTCGCCGACCCCGCGGTTGGATCGGCCCTGGGCGACGAGCCGGAGCACCTCCACCTCGCGGGCGGACAATTGCGCCACGGAACCTCTACCCAGACCGTCGCCGGCTCCCACCAGGGTCAGAGCCAGGGCCGCGGACGGGTCTGCGTAGGCGCGGTCGCCACATACCTGACGCACGCGGGCCCGCACCCTCTCCGCCGCCGTGTTCGCCAGCAGATATCCCTGTGCACCTGCCGCGAACGCCGAGCGGACCGAGAACCGATCGTCGGCGGCGAGCAGCACGATCAGGCGACTCCAGCCGGCGGATCGCAGGTCGATGAGCAGTTCGAGGCCGCCTCCATCGCGCAACGCAAGGTTGATAATGCCGAGATCACGCGGGCCCTCGGCATCCGCGAGGGCGAGAGCCTCCGTCCGGGTGAAGGCGCGGATGACGCTCCCGGCCCCCATGTCCTGTAGGCGCGTGACCATCGACTCGGCGGGGTCGTCGTCGACGACCATCGCGGTGAAGCTGCCGATCCGGCTCTCGGGCGCGGGTGCGAACGACGCGTTGGTGCTGATCAGGGTCACCGTCTCCTCCTTGGGCGCACGTCCTCGTACGGTCAATCGACCGACTGACCCCGTGGCTGAAGCCGCCGGAAATATCAGGCGAGGTTCAGCGGCGTACGGGCGCGGGGTCGTGCGTGGTCAGCCTGCCGGCTGCGACAGCAGCGTCACGCCCGGCGGCGGCAGGCCGGCAGTCGAGCACAACAGCTCGCACCAGGCACGCAGATGGGCGGACAGGTCGGTGTCGAGTGGGGTCCATGAGGCCCGCAGCTCCACGTCGGCGGTGGCGGGCGGGCCGGCCAGGTCACCGAAACGCACCGAAGTGGTCTGAGTCACCGTGCCGCCGGCGGCCGTGTAGCGCGCACCGTGCGCATCGAGGGCATCCATGAGCCAACTCCAGCCCACCCCGGCTAGCAACGGGTCACCGGCCATCTCGGTGTCGAGTTCAGCCGTCACGTAGGTCACGATGCGCAGCGTGCCGTCCCAGACCTCCTGGCCGGACGGGTCGTGCAGGAGCACCAGCCGGCCGCTCGCCAGCTCGTCGATTCCGCGGAGCACCTCGGCGGAGAGGGCGAAGGTGTAGGGCGCTAAGCGCTGCGGTGGGGGTATCTCGGTGAGCTGGACCTCTGAGCGAGGGCGGGTGGCGCGCAGGCTCGCGATGGCCTCAGCGAAGATCTCAGGGACCTCGTCGGGCTCGTCGGCTGCCACCAGGGAAGCGTAAGAGCGGAGGCGCCGACCTGGCACCCGGCACGCCGCAGCCGGGAAAAAGTCGGGTGGGTCGGCTCAGGCGGCCGACGCGCGGTGCCCGAGGCGAGCGGCCGGGATGCTGAGCTCCACGTCGATGAAGCCCGCCCACACCGCCTCACCACACTCCACGCAGGCCAGTTCCGGGCACTCCGCGCCGTGGCCGTCCTGGCACGTCGGCACTTCGAAGAGCCGCTGCCGCTCGCAGCGGGCACAGTCTCGCAACAGCGGGTGCGCCACGATGATCCCTCCCTCGTCGGGTCGATGAATCAACGGTGACACGGGGGTCTGACAGAACCAGTGAGGCGGGTCGGCGTGTCGATCCGGCGGCGGGCGGCCGTGCGAGGATTCAGGCCATGAGGATTCAGGCCATGAGGATTCAGGCCATGAGGATGAGGGGCCGTGCCGATTCCCGCTGACTCTTTGCTGCTGCGTGCCTGCCGGCGGGAAGCCGTGCAACATCCGCCGGTCTGGTTCATGCGGCAAGCCGGCCGGTCGCTGCCGGAGTACCGCGCGGCTCGCGCGGGCATCCCGATGCTCACCGCGTGCACCACTCCCGATCTGGTCACCGAGATCACCTTGCAGCCGGTGCGCCGTCACGGCGTCGATGCCGCCATCCTCTTCTCCGACATCATGGTGCCGCTCATGGCGGTCGGCATCGACCTCGACATCGTCCCCGACGTCGGGCCGGTGGTCGCGGAGCCGATCCGCACCACCGCTGCCGTGGGCACCATCCGCCCGCTCGAGCCAGGCGACGTCAGCTATGTCGCCGAGGCGGTCCGCGACATCGTGGCCGCCCTGGGCGCAACGCCCCTGATCGGTTTCGCTGGTGCTCCGTTCACCCTGGCCAGCTACCTGGTCGAGGGTGGCCCGTCCCGTAACCATGAGCGCACCAAGGCCCTCATGTACGGCGAACCGGCCACCTGGCACGCGCTTCTCGACGTGCTGGCAGGGATCACAGCCGCCTTCCTCCGTGTTCAGGTCGAGGCAGGAGCGTCGGCCGTACAACTGTTCGACTCATGGGCCGGAGCCCTTTCGGCCGCCGACTACCGCGAATACGTCATGCCGCACAGCCGGCGCGTGCTGGCCGCCCTCGCCGCCTCCGGCGTGCCGCGCATCCATTTCGGGGTGGGCACCGGCGAGCTTCTGAGGCTGATGGGCGAGGCGGGTGCCGAGGTGGTGGGCGTCGACTGGCGGGTGCCCCTGGATGAGGCCGCGCGCCGGATCGGGCCAGGTCGGGCCGTTCAGGGCAATCTCGACCCGGCCGTGCTCCATGCGCCATGGCCGGCGATCGAGCGCGGGGTGCTCCGGGTCCTCGCCGAGGGCGCCGCGGCCGAGGGACACGTGTTCAACCTCGGCCACGGCGTGCTGCCCTCGACCGACCCCGGCGTCCTCACCGCGGTGGTCGACGTGGTTCATTCCATCGGCGGGGCTCACGGTGCGGTTGCGGGCTCCACGGGATCCCTGGGTGCGATCGGCAACTGACGTCGCCGTCGCAGCGCGAGCGCGGCGAACAGTGGGATGGCGGCCACCGCCAGGAACGGCAGCGCGGCGCCCACGACCGTGAGGAGCACGGTGACGCTGGCCGTGAAGGCCGCCCAACCCGCTTTCAGCCCGGCGGTGAAGCCGTGGACCGGCTTTGTCGGCGCACTCACCGCGCCATCCGGAGTCCGCACGTGCAGTGTGATCGTGGCCATGGACGTCTGGCCGCCCAGCGCCCGTTGCCGGGCTTGCAGGGACTCAAGGTCGGCCTCCCGCTGGGCCAGTTCCCCCTCGATCTGAACGACCTCCCCGAGGTTGTTCGCGCTGGCCAGGAGCTTGCGTACCCGCTCGACGCTGGCGCGTTGCGCGCTCACCCGGGAGTCCACGTCGACGACCTGGTCGGTCACGTCCTGCTGGTGAGCGGAGCGGCTGATTTCCTTGCCGAGCTTGCTCAGCCCGTCGAGCGTGGAGACGAACTTGGCCGGCGGCACCTTGAGGATCAGGTCAGCCTCGGTCTGGCGGCCGACCTGCCTGCGCTCGTCGCCGGCCGGCTGACCCTGCTCGCCCTGGACCAGCGCGACCGCCCGGTCGGCGATGCCGTTCACCGTGTCGTGGCCGGTGGCCCGGATCGTCATCTCACCGGTGAGGATGAGAGCGGGCTGCGGGGTGACTCGAGCGCGGGTTGTCGGTCCCGGTGTCAGCCCGGTCGCTGGGGCTGCCTTGTCGCCGGACTGGACGCCCGCGACCGGGCCGGCTGCCCCGCCGTGGCTGGCCTTGGTCGCCGTGCTGGAGCTCCGGCCCGCTCCCTGACCGCAGCCGGCCAGCACCGCGATAAGGATGCCCGCCGCCGCACCGGCGGCAATTCCTCTGCTGCGCATGGGTTCCCCGTTTCCTCGTGGTTGGTGGTCCGACGCCGCCGAGGCATGCCAGGTTCCGCCCACCCGGTCACGGTCAGGTCGCGGTTGGGGCCCGATGCGACACCATTGGGGCGTGGGAGGTCACGTTGTGGTCGCAGGCGGCGGCATCGCCGGATTGGCGGCGGCCTTCGCCCTGCGCCGGGACTGTCCACAGGCGATCCGGATTACGGTCATCGACGGTGCCGGGCGACTCGGTGGCAAGTTGCACACGTCGCTGTTCGACGGCCGCCCTGTCGATGAGGGCGCGGAGATGTTCCTCGCGCGGGTCCCGGAAGCGATCGACCTGGCCACCGGCGTCGGCCTCGGCGGCGACCTGGTCTGGCCGGTCACCACCACCGCCTCCGTCGTGGTCGACGGGCGCCCTCATGCGTTCCCGGCGGGCACCGTCCTCGGTATACCGGCCGATCTGGAGGCTCTGGCCGCCTCGGCACTGCTGTCGCCGGACGCCCTGCGCCGGGTGCGGGCCGAGGCCGGCGAGCCTGGGGAGGCGCTGCGTGGCGACGTCGCGGTCGGCGACCTCGTACGACGCCGGTTGGGTGCGGAGGTGGTCGACCGACTCGTCGATCCACTGCTCGGCGGCGTGTACGCCGGGCGTGCTGACGCGCTCTCCTTGTGCGCCACGATGCCGGCC
>JBBPZR010000084.1:0-6113 GCA_038276285.1 Mycobacteriales bacterium
GACGGCGACCGGGTGGCCACCGGCCGCGACTTCGACCCGGTGACCGGCCAGGCCCGCTCCGGGGTGGTCCACCTCGACGAGGCCGGCGCCCGCGGTGTGGCCGCGCGGCTCGACGGCGCGGAGTTCGCGGTGACCCGGGTGGAGGACAAGCCGTACCGCCGCAAGCCGTACCCGCCGTTCATGACCAGCACGCTGCAGCAGGAGGCCGGACGCAAGCTGCGGATGAGCAGCCAGCAGGCCATGCGGGTGGCCCAGCGGCTGTACGAGAACGGCTACATCACCTATATGCGCACCGACTCCACGGCACTGTCGGAGACCGCGCTGGCGGCCGCCCGCAGCCAGGCCCGCGAGCTCTACGGCGACGCGTTCGTGCCGGCCGAGCCGCGCCGTTACGTACGCAAGGTCAAGAACGCACAGGAGGCGCACGAGGCGATCCGGCCGGCCGGCGACAGCTTCCGGACGCCGGGGGAGCTCGGCGGGAAGCTGAGCCGCGACGAGTTCGGGCTGTACGAGCTGATCTGGAAGCGGACCATCGCCTCGCAGATGGCCGACGCCGTGGGGCAGAGCGTGTCGCTGCGGCTGGCCGGCACATCGTCGACCGGCGAGGTGGCGGAATTCGCCGCGACCGGCAAGACGATCACCTTCCCCGGCTTCCTCCGCGCCTACGTCGAGGGCTCCGACGATCCCGAGGCCGAGTTGGAAGACGCCGAGCGCCGGCTGCCGCGGGTCGAGCGTGGCCAGCCCTTGTCCGTCACCTCATTGGAGCCGCAGGGCCACACGACCCAGCCCCCGGCCCGCTACACCGAGGCGTCGCTGGTCAAGGCGCTGGAGGAGCTGGGCATCGGCCGCCCGTCGACCTACGCCTCGATCATGCAGACGATCCAGGATCGCGGTTACGTGTTCAAGAAGGGCACCGCGCTGGTGCCGACCTGGGTCGCGTTCGCCGTCGTCGGGCTGCTGGAGACCTACTTTGCCCGGCTGGTCGACTACCACTTCACCGCCGCGGTCGAGGAGGATCTCGACGCGATCGCGACTGGCGGGCAGAAGTCGCTCGACTGGCTGACCAGGTTCTATTTCGGGGCGGCCGACGGGCGCGACGGTGGCATCGTCAAGTCCGGTGGCCTCAAGAAGCTCGTCTCGGAGCGGTTGGGCGAGATCGACGCGCGCGGGGTCAACTCCATCCCGATCTTTGACGACATCGTGGTGCGGATCGGCCGCTACGGCCCGTATCTGCAGCGCGGCGGTGACGACGGCGCCCGGGCCAGCATCCCCGACAGTCTGGCGCCCGACGAGCTGACCCCGGACAAGGTGGAGGAGTTGTTCGCGGCGCCCTCCGGCGAGCGCGGGCTGGGCACCGACCCCGGCACCGGTGAGCCGGTCCTTGCCAAGGCCGGCCGCTTCGGCCCGTACGTCCAGTCCGGCGAGCGGACGGCGAGCCTGTTCAAGGATCAGAACCTCGACGAGTTGACCCTCGGCGACGCCTTGCAGCTGCTCCAGTTGCCGCGGGTGGTCGGCGCGGCACCCCACGGCCAGCCGGTCGTCGCGCAGAACGGCCGCTACGGGCCGTACGTCAAGCAGGGCTCGGAGACCCGGTCGCTGGCCAGCGAGCGCCAACTCCTCACCATCACCCTCGACGAGGCGCTGGCGCTGCTCGCGCAGCCCAAGGCGCGAGGTGGACGCGGCGCGGCCGCCCCACCATTGCGGGAGCTCGGTGCCGACCCGTCCACCGGCGGCCCGGTCGTGGTCCGCGAGGGCCGCTTCGGGCCGTACGTCACCGACGGTGAGAGCAACGCCAGCCTGCGCAAGGGCGATGACGTCGAATCGATGACGCTTGAGCGCGCGGCGGAGTTGCTCGCCGACCGGCGGGCGCGTGGCCCGGCGACCAAGACCACGCGCCAGCGCGCCCCGGCCAAGAAGAAGCCGGCGAAGAAGGCCACGAAGAGGGCGGCTCCCACCCGCTGAGGCTGCGTGACTGGGTTTCTTACGGCAGCGTCCCATCGCGTGCATTTGTGGGTAATGTCTCCCCGCAGTTTCGCAGCTAGCGCGGGTGAGGAGTTGATCCGTGTCGCGCCCTGAGCCTTCTGCCAAGGGACCGGTGCTCACCGGCTTGGTCGCCGTGGCTCTCCTGGTCGGGGTGTACGTCCTGATCGCCGTCGTGGTTCTGCGGTCCGTCGCCCTGGGGGTGCGGACGGTCCTCAACACCCGGGCGGCGGTCTCGGGTAAGGTCCTGCCGTTCTTGGCTCTGCTCATCTTCGCGAGCCTCAGCGGGCTGTTCGTGTCGCGGCGCAAGGGCGGCGAGCCGCCTGGCATCGAGCTGACCCAGTCCGATCAGCCGCAGCTGTGGGCCACCATCGGGCAGCTTGCCGGCGCGGTCGGCACGCGCCCGCCGGATGAGATCCGGCTCGTCGGTGACGTCAATGCGGCGGTGGCTGAGGATTCCCGCTGGCTGGGACTGCTCGGCGGCAAGCGCACCATGCTGATCGGGGCGCCGCTGCTGCTCGGCCTCACCCTCGGCCAGCTGCGGGCCGTGCTGGGTCACGAGCTCGGCCACTACAGTGGGCGGCACAACGCGTCCGCCCAGGGGACGTGGCGTGGCCGCGAAGCGCTGACCCGGATCATCAGCGGGATGGACAACGCACCGGTCCGTGCCGTGTTCACGGCGTACGCCCGCCTCTACTTCCGGGTCTCCGCTCGGGTGATGCGGTCGCACGAGGTCGATCTCGACGCGCTGGTCGGGCCGGTCGTCGCCGCCCTGCTGCCGGATACCGGCGCGGGGAATCCGGCCGCGGTCGCATGGCTACGGGCCCGCCTCTGCGAGCGGGGCGTCTCGCTCGACTACCCGATGCTGCCGAGCGAGCACGACCCACTCCAGCCGGACCTCGTCGCCGTCGCCACCAACGTCTGCGTCGATGGCGCTCAGGCGGATCTGCTCGTCTGCGACACCGGTCTGCTCGTCGTGCCACAAAGCCGCAGGGAGCGCTGGGACGTGCGCTGGACCTCAGGGCCCAGCCGGCGCCGGGTCGAGCGCAAGCGGTTGAAGAAGCTGCTCGATCCTCCCCTCGACCGGGTCCGGGCCGTGCCCGGCACCCGCTTCGTAGGAACGCACGACATCACCTGGGCGACGATGAAGCGCAAGGTGACCAGGACGCAGTTCGCGCTAGGCCTCGCCTTGGCTCGACCCTGCGGATCGACACCACGGGGAACTCGACCGACATGGGTGAGGCCTGGTCGCACCTGGGTCGGCTCCTCGGAGCGAGGCTGCAGAAGGTCTAGAGCCCTAGAGTGGTCGCAGCGGACCGGGTGCCGGCGGTCTGCTCTCGGTCGGAGAACGGGAGCCACGCCATCGCCAACGAGCCGATCCCACCACCGGCCGCGGCGTCCGCGGTCCCGGGCGGCGTACCGGAGACGGTCGACGTCGGCCGGCAGGTCCGGGCGGTGCTACGGGTCACGGCGTTCCGACGGCTGTTCGTCGTGTTGTCGCTGTCCAGCCTCGGTGACTGGCTCGGTCTCCTGGCGACCACCACCATCGCCGCGGACCAGGTCTCCGGCACCGCGGCGAAGGGCGCGGCATTTGGCGGCGTCGTGGTGATCCGGTTGCTGCCGGCCATCCTGCTGGCACCGGTCGCGGGTGCCTTCGCCGACCGGTTCGACCGCCGGATCACGATGATCGTCTGTGACGTACTGCGGTTCGCGCTGTTCGCCTCGATCCCGTTGGCCGGGGTCATCGGCTGGACGCTGGCCGCCTCCTTCATCATCGAGGTCGTCGGGATGTTCTGGATCCCGGCGAAGGAGGCTTCCGTACCCAACCTGGTCCGCCGCGACCAGTTGGAGTCGGCCAACCAGCTCTCGCTTTTCTCGACGTACGGGCTGACTCCGGTCCTCGCCGCGGTGCTGTTCGCCTCGCTGAGCACGGTGACCCGGCTGCTGGCCGAGAAACTGCCCGACGGCTACTTCGCGGCCAACACGGTCAACCTGGCGCTGTTCTTCAACGCCTCGACCTTCCTGCTCTCCGCGATCGTCGTCATCTTCATCCCGCAGATCAGTGGCCGGGCTCGGGCCCGGACCGAAGACGCGGTCGGACTGCTGCGCTCCATCGGCGAGGGATGGAGCTACGTACGACGCTCCAAGCTGGTCCGCGGCCTGGTGGTGGGGATCTTCGGCGCCCTGGCCGCCGGTGGGATCGTGGTCGGTACGGCGAAGTTCTACGCGGCCGCCCTCGGCGGTGGCGACGCGACCTTCGGGCTGCTGTTCGGGTGCCTGTTCGTCGGACTCGGCGCCGGTATGGGCCTGGGCCCCAAGCTGGCCCGCGACCTCTCGCGACGACGTTGGTTCGCCATGTCGATCGTGCTGGCCGGCTCCTCGGTCGTGCTGCTTTTCGCGGTGCCCTTCCTCGCGCTGGCCATGGTCCTGACGCTGCTCGTCGGCCTGGGCGCCGGGATGGCCTACCTCGCCGGGCTCACGTTGCTCGGCGCCGAGGTCGACGACGAGTTGCGCGGCCGCACGTTCGCCTTTATACAGTCGATGGTGCGGGTCGTGCTCATGCTGGCGACGGCTGTCTCGTCGCTCCTGGTGGGGCTCGGCGGCCAGCACACCGTGCACCTCGGCCAGGTGCCGTTCACGTTCAACGCCTCCCGCGGCCTGCTGCTGATCGGCGGCCTGATGGCGGTCACCGTCGGCGTGATCGCCTTCCGGCAGATGGACGACAAGCGTGGCGTGGCCGTACTCCCCGACCTCATCGCCTCCCTGCGTCGGCGGCCGATCGCTGCGGGCGGGCACAGCGGCCAGCTCATCGCGTTCGAGGGCGGCGAGGGCACCGGCAAGTCCACCCAGACGGCGCTGCTGGCCGAGTGGCTGCGGGCCGGTGGCCATGACGTGGTGGTGACTCGCGAGCCCGGCGGCACCGCGCTGGGCCAGCGGATGCGGGAACTCCTCCTTGATCCGGCCAACGTCGCGCTGTCCCCGCGGGCCGAAGCCCTGCTGTACGCGGCCGACCGGGCCGATCACGTCGACGGGATCATCCGGCCGGCCCTGAGCCGCGGGGCGGTGGTGATCACCGACCGGTACGTTGACTCGTCGCTGGCCTACCAGGGTGCCGGCCGCGATCTGCCGGTGGAGGAGATCGAGCGGTTGTCGGTGTGGGCCACCCAGGGGCTCCGTCCCGATCTCGTCGTCCTGCTCGACCTCGACTCTGCCGTGGGGCTCGGGCGGGCCGGCAACCGGTCGACGGCCGACCGGCTGGAGACAGAAGCGCTGGACTTCCACGAGCGCGTGCGCCGTGGCTTCCTGATGCTGGCCGGCCACGGCGGCCGGTATCTCGTCCTCGATGCGGCGGCACCGGTCGATGAGATCGCGGCCCAGGTGCGCAGCCGGGTCGTACGCCTGTTCCCTGATCAGGGGATGGCTGCCACCAGGCCGCTGGACGTGCCGACCTCGGCGGTGCCCGAGTGAGAAACCCGTGGCTACGGCAACGGGTCCTTCCCCACTCCTATATCAATTCTGATATGGGCATCGACCGGCAACGGTCATTCGTATCGGCGCGGCTCCGCCGTGCCGCGGGAGGGTAGAGCCATCAGCGTCTGGGACGAGGTTGTCGGGCAGCCCGAAGCGGTCGACATCCTGACCGAGGCGGCCAACCCGGCCAACCCGGCCGCCATGACGCACGCGTGGCTCTTCACCGGGCCGCCGGGCTCTGGCCGATCAGTGGCCGCGCGGGCCTTCGCGGCCGCGCTGCAATGCCCCGACCTCGGCTGCGGCACCTGCGCCCAGTGCCACCAGGTCCGGGCCGGCACGCATGCCGACGTGCGCCTGGTCGTACCCGAAGGGCTGTCCATCCCGGTCGCCCAGATGCGCGAACTCGTCGTGCGCGCGGCCCAGTCACCCAGCGGCGGCCGCTGGCAGGTGATCCTGATCGAGGACGCCGACCGGTTGACCGAGGCCGCGGCTAACGCGCTGCTCAAGGCGATCGAGGAGCCGCCGGCCCGCAGCATCTTCCTGCTGTGCGCGCCCTCGGTGCACCCCGACGACGTGCCCGTGACGATCCGCTCCCGCTGCCGGGTCGTCTCCTTGCGTACGCCGAGCGTCGACGCGATCGCCGGCGTCCTGACCAGGCGCGA
>JBBPZR010000085.1:0-5568 GCA_038276285.1 Mycobacteriales bacterium
TTGCTCGGGTCGCGCTCGAGCAACCCGTCGGCGGTGAGCGTGGTGAGGATGCGGTGCACCGTGCTCTTGCCCAGGCCGAGCCGGCGCGCCAGCTCGGTCACGCCCAGGTCGCGCTCGCCGTGGCGGAACTCCTTGAGCAGCCGCGCAGCACTGGTCACCGACGACAGGCCCTTCACCCTGCCGTTCGGCGGGTCAGCCGGCATGGCTGGACTCCTTACCTGCGGGCTCCTTGCGTACGGCGGCCAGCAGCGCGGCCAGGACGGCCTGCGGATCGGGCGCCGGCTCGCGAGCGAGGTCGGCGACCACAGCGTCGTGCGGCGCGATCTTCGCTGCCAGCAGCGCCGCCGCCACGGGCAGGCCGGCCCGCAGGGCGCCGGCCAGCTCGTCGACCAGCCCGGCCGCCCGCGGCTCGTGCGCCCGGATCGCCTCGAGGTCGCGCGCTCGGGTGGCGTGGCTGTTGGCCAGCGCGGTGCCCATGTGCAGGGCGTGATGCGCGTTCAGCCCGGCGCCCGGCTGGACCACGAGGTGATAGAGCACGGTCCGCACGCCGAGCACCCGGCGCACCTCACCCGGGGCCGCGGCGGCCGACTCGTCCACCAGGCCCAGGCCCGGCAGCACGACCGGGTCGAAGAAGCGCACTTGCCAGGACAGTCCCTCCAGAGTTCCCTCGATCGCCACCTCAGGGGCACGCGGGGGCGGGAACGCCTCGGTGGTGGCCAGCACGTGAAGGTTTCGGGCCCCCGCGGCCACGACGGTGAAGGTGCCCGCGCTGATCAGCGGCAGCCGGGCTCGATCGGCCGGCGGCAACAGCCTGGCCTGGGCGAGGTAGGCCTCGTGCGCCGCGGCGACGAAAACGGCCATCGCGGCGCGCATGTCCTCCGGGCGGGCCGTCGGAGCGCTCATGCCAGCCATGGTGACCCCCGACCGACATTCTGGCACGCGGGCTGTTCCGCATAGAGGAACAGCGGTCTTGAAAACGGAACATGGTTGGCAGATCCTCCGCAGCATGGGCATCCTGCGGCTCTCCCACGTGGACATCACCGTCCCGGACCTGGAGCTGGCCACGGCGTACTACACAGACGTCATGGGGCTGCTCGAGGTCGAGCGCGCGGACGGCTCGGTCTATCTCAAGTGCTGGGACGAGGTCGACCACCATTCGCTGCGGCTGCGCTACTCGCCGCGGGTCGGGCTCGACGGCTTCACCTTCAAGGTCGAGCAGTCCGACGACCTCGAGGACCTCGAGATCGCCATCGAGCGGTACGGGATGCCCGTGCGCCGGGTGGCCCGCCACGAGGAACGGGCTCAGGGCGAGGGCGTGCGGTTCGAGACCCCCAGCGGTCACGTGATGACCCTGGTGCACGAGATCGACAAGGTGGGCGGCCTGTTGCCCAAGGTCAATCCCCCGGCCTACGTCGACGGGTTGCGCGGCATCGCCCCGCCGCGGATGGACCACCTGCTGGTGACCGCCGAAGAGGTGGGAGACGCCAGCCGCTTCTACATGGACGTGCTCGGCTTCCGGCTCACCGAACAGTTGCTCGACGGCAACGGCCACCAGATCGGCACGTGGATGGAGCGCTCGCACTCACCGCACGACCTGGCCGTGGTGACCGGCCCCAACGGCGGCCTGCATCACTTCGCCTACTGGCTCGACGACTGGGACCAGATCCGAAAAGCAGCCGACATCCTGGCCTACAACGGTGTCCAGATCGACGTCGGGCCGACCCGGCACGGCATCACCCGCGGCAACACCATCTATTTCTTCGACCCGCTCGGCACCCGCAACGAGGTCTTCACCGGCGGCTACCGGCCGGATCCCGACTTCCCGACGATCACCTGGACCGAGGACAACATCGGCAAGGCGATCTTCTACTACGAAGGCGACCTCAACGAGCGCTTCATGAAGGTCCACACGTAGTTCCCACCAAAGGCCACATTCCCGCCAAAGGCCACGAGGAAGGCTCCCATGGGCATCTTGCGCCTGTCGCACGTCGAGGTCCGCGTCCCCGACCTCGAGCTCGCGACGGCCTACTACTGCGAGGTCCTCGGCCTGATCGAGACCGCGCGGGAGGGCGATCGGGTCTTCCTCAAGGGCTGGGACGAGCACCAGCACCACTCGGTGATCCTCAAGGCCGCCGCCACGCACGGCCTCGAGCATGTCGGCTTCAAGGTGGAGCACGCCGACGACCTGGAGCGGCTGGCGAAGGCGGTCGAGCAGTACGGCTGCGAGGTCACCAGGCACGCCGCCGGCACCCTGGCACCAGGTCACGGCGAGGCGATCCGCTTCGTCTCCCCGACCGGCCACCTCACCGAGCTGGTGCACGGCATGGAGAACGTCGGCAACCTGCTACCGCTCACCAACCCCCCGGTCCGGCCGCTGGGGCTGGTAGGCATCGCACCACCGCGGCTGGACCACCTGTTCCTCACCGCCGAGGACGTCGACGAGGGCCTGCGGTTCTTCCGCGACACCCTGGAGTTCCGGCTCACCGAGCAGATCATGGGCGACGACGGGCAGCGGATCGCGGTCTTCCTGGAGCGGACCCACACCCCGCACGACCTGGCCATGATCACCGGACCGCAGGGCGGGCTACATCATTTCGCGTTCTACGTCGACGACTGGAGCGCCGTGCGGGACGCCGCCGACCTGCTCAGCTATCACGGGGTGCCCATCGAGGTGAACCCCACCCGGCACGGGGCCACCCGCGGCTTCACGACGTACTTCTTCGACCCGGCCGGCAACCGCAACGAGGTCTACTCCGGGGGTTACTGGGTCGACCCCGACGCCGAACCGATCACCTGGACCGAGGGCGAGATGGGCCGGGCGATCTTCTACTACGACGGCGTCGTCAACCAACGCTTCTTCACGGTGCACACGTGAGCGAGACCAACGGCGCCCCTCGCCCTCGCCCCACCGAGCGCACCGACGCGCCGATGTATCTGGCACGTCACCAGGAACGTCAGCGCCGGGCGCTGGGCGACAGCGCCGACTCCGACAATGGGGCCGATGGGGCCGGCTCCGATGCCGGCACGCCGCTGTACCTGCGCCGCTTCCGCGCTCGCGGCGCCGACTCGACGCTGACCGGGCCGGTCGTCTGGGAGGGCCAGCCGCTGCCCGCTACCCGCGCGTGGGCCGAGATCACCCGTACGAAGGAACTCCCGCCCGGCGGTCACCTGCTCGCGCCCGACACCGTCGCGCAGGTGCACCTCGTCCGGCATGGCGAGACGCAGGGCTACTCCACCGAGGCGGGGCTCACGCCGCTCGGGTCGTGGCAGGCCCACCGGCGCGGTTTCGACCTGTCCAAGTCGGTCCGCGACGGGGAGCCGGTACGCATCGTCTGCGCCGACACCAACCGGGCCCGGCAGACCGCCGAGCACCTCCAGCGCGGGCTGCTCGACGGCCTCGCCCAGTGGGGACGCGACGCCGAGGTCAGCCAGATCACGCCGATGCCGGAATTCCTCAACTTCCAGGTGGCCACCCCGAGCGGGCTGCGCGACGTGACCGCGGCGTTCCGGGAGTACCTCGAAATGCTCGAGCGCTACGAGCGGATCGCGCAGGGCGACCGGCCGCTGTGGATGGTCGAGGTCGACCGGTTCTGGACAACGCAGCAGGGTGGCGGCGACCCGATCCACCTGTGGTTGACCATCCCGCTACTTCACTTCGAGCCGCCGGCCTCGTGCGTGCGTCGCGTCTGGTCCGGAATCCGCCGGGTGCTGACCGAGGTGCCAGGTGCCAAGGTCGTCGTCGCGACACACTCCGGCCCGATCCGGGCGTTCGCGACCTGGGCGGTCGGCTACGACCCCGGCGAGCCGTACAACACCGAGGAAGTGCTGGTCCGGCTACACGACCGCGGCTCGCAGGCGACCGTGGCCTACCGCAACCGGGTGCAGGAAGTCCTCGTACCCGATCCGTCCTCGCTCCCCGATTGGAACAAGGTGACGTCACCTGTGGAGGCAATGGCATGAGCTACATCCTCTGGTTCTCCGAATTCCAGCCCGAGCACGCGGCTCGGGTCGGCGGCAAGTGCGCCAGCCTCGGCACGATGACCGGCGCCGGGATGCCAGTGCCCCCCGGCTTCGCCGTCACCACCGACGCCTATGAGTTCGTCCAGAACAACCCTGACGTGGCGGGCGCCGTCACCGGCCTGCTGGGCAGCTTCGACGCGAGTGACCTCGACCGGTTGGCCGAGGTCAGCGCGGCCCTGCGAGAGGCTGTGGAGTCGGCGCCGGTGCCAGCCGAGGTCGAGGACGCCGTACGTGCGGCGTACCAGCAACTGGGCGAGCTGTCAGGTGACCCGCAGATCCCGGTCGCAGTACGCTCGTCGGCGACCTGCGAGGACCTGCCGGATGCGAGCTTCGCCGGCGAGCACGAAACCTATCTCTGGATGCAGGGCGCGGACAGCGTGCACAGCAAGCTCCGGCGCTGCTGGTCGAGCATGTTCACCGAACGCGCGATCGCCTACCGGGCGGCAATGGGCTATCCCCACGACGCCGTGCGGATGAGCGTCGCCGTGCAGAAGATGGTCCGGCCGAAGGCGGCCGGAGTGGCCTTCACCCTCAACCCGCGCGACGGCGACCGCTCGCAGGTGGCCCTCGACGCCTCGTGGGGTTTCGGGGAGGCCGTGGTCGCCGGCGAGGTCACACCCGACAACTACCTGGTCGACAAGGTGATGTACGAGATCACCCATCGAGTGGTGTCGACCAAGGAGCACGAGTACGTACTCGGGGAGCGCGGCATCGAGCGGGTCGCGATCACTGACGAGCGGCGCGACCAGCCCTGCCTGACCGATGGAGAGATCCGCGCGGTGGCCCGGCTCGCGCGGGCCGCGGAGAAGCACTACGGCTGCCCTCAGGACATCGAGTGGGCGGTCGACGCTGATCTGCCCGACGACGCCAACGTCCTGCTGTTGCAGAGCCGGCCGGAGACCGTGTGGAGTCGCCGGCCAATCGCACCCATCGCGGTTCCTGGCGATCAGCTGCGGAGCATCGTCAAGACCCTCAGCTCACCCTTGCACGCCCGGAGCAACGGAGGCACGTCATGACCGACCGGCGATTCCCCAGTCCGTTCGACATCCCGGTGCCCGAGGGCGCCGAGGACTGGGAAGACCTGTACTCCTACTCGGCGGTCTTCAGTGAGGACCGGCGGGAGCACGAGGAAGGGGCGTTCTGGTTCCAGGACGGCGTGCACTGGCCGATGGCGCTCACGCCCTGGGACGCGACGTTCTACGAGTACGCCATCGCCTCGCTGTCGCAGTACAACACCCGGCACTACGTCATCCCGCCGGCCATGGGCATCGACTACCGCATCCTGTACGGGTACGCCTACCTCTCGCCCGTGGGCGTCGCGGACCCCGCCGAGGTCGAGGCGCGCGTGCCGGAGTTCCTGGAGCGGGCCGGGCACTACTTCGGCAACTGGAACGACCTCTACACCAACTGGATGGAGAAGATCCGGGCGCTGGTGCACGAGATGGAGCTGATCGGTCTCGACCCGCTGCCCGACCGTGAGCCCATCGAGGTGGTGACGGAGGGCCGGGGCACCGGCAGCGGGCTGACCCTCATCGAGTCCTACCACAA
>JBBPZR010000086.1:0-33561 GCA_038276285.1 Mycobacteriales bacterium
CCACGACCAGGGTCTGTACCAGCTCATGGGCACCATCCCTTACCCGAAGGCAGCGTAACCATGTTCAGAAGACCGTCGGTAAGCCGTGTGCGGGAAAACCGCACGCACGGTTTGAAAGGGGGATGGGGAAACAGGGCCGCTACGCGGTTCCTGCGCCCCTGACTACCAATGCCCCGTCAGGTTTTTCTCTTCGACCCGCCCGAGCGTTTCGTGGCCGGCACCGTGGGCGAGCCGGGCGAGCGCGTCTTCTACCTTCAGGCGACCGCGCGGGGGCGCACGGTGAGCGTGGCCTTGGAGAAGGTGCAGGTCGCCGTTCTGTCGGAGCGGCTCGACGAGTTGCTGGGCGAGGTGCAGCGGCGGCTGGGGCTCGACGTGCCCGCCGAAGCGACCGAACTGGAGGACCTCGCCCCGCTCGACGCGCCGATCGACGAGGAGTTCCGGGTCGGCACGATGGGGCTGGCCTGGGACGGCGACGCGGGCCTGGTGGTGGTCGAGGCGCATGCCCAGACCGGCGAAGACGACGAGGAGGCTCCCGAGCCGCTGACCGATGCCGAGGAGGGGCCGGACGTCCTTCGGGTACGGATGAGCGCGGCGGCGGCGCGCGCCTTCATCGGTCGCGCCGAGCGCGTCGTGGCCGCGGGGCGGCCGCCGTGCCCCCTATGCGGGCTGCCACTCGACCCGACGGGCCACGTGTGCCCGCGCCAGAACGGGTTCCGGCGCTGACGTTGGACGGCGTGGAAGACGTTCCGGCCCAGCCGCAGCTGTCACTCGAGGCGGCCCTCGAGCTGCTGCGCGACGGCACCCTCGACGTGGAGGGGCGCCTGGTCGATGCCAGCAATGCCACCCTCTACTGCGCCGTCTCGCTCGAAGGCGTCACCGCGGCGTGTGTGTACAAGCCGATCATGGGGGAGCGGCCACTCTGGGATTTCCCGGACGGCACCCTGGCCGGCCGCGAGGTCGCGGCCTATCTGCTGTCGGAGGCGACCGGGTGGGAGATCGCGCCGCCGACGGTGATGCGTGACGGCCCGTTCGGAACGGGCATGTGCCAGCTGTGGGTCGAGCCCGATCCGTCGGTCGACCTCGTCTCGCTGGCTCGCAGCGACCACGTCGAGCTGCGCCGGATGGCCGTCTTCGATGCAGTCGCCAATAACGCCGACCGCAAGGGTGGCCATCTTCTTCCCCAGCTCGACGGCCACATCTACGGTTGCGACCACGGTGTCTGCTTTCACGTCGAGGACAAGCTGCGCACGTTGCTCTGGGGCTGGGCCGGCCAGCGGCTTCCCGACGAGGCGACCTACGTGCTCTCCGAGCTCTGCCGCCAGCTGAGCGGTCCCCTCGGGGACTCGCTGCACGATCTGCTCACCCGCGCCGAGGTGAGCGCGACTCGACGCCGGATAGAGCGGCTGCTACGAACCCGCCGGCACCCGCAACCGTCAGGCGAGTGGCCCGCGGTGCCCTGGCCGCCGTTCTAGGAAGCCTAGTTACGCTGGCCGGTATGCACTCCTGGGCGGCGGCGGACATACCCTCGCTGCCCGGCAAGGGTGTCCCGCTGCGGCTCTACGACACCTCCGTCCGCGAGGTGCGGCCCACGGCACCCGGCAGCACCGCCCGCATGTACGTCTGCGGGATCACGCCGTACGACGCGACGCACATGGGCCACGCCGCGACGTACGTGGCCTTCGACCTGGTCAACCGGATCTGGCGCGACAACGGGCATCGCGTGAGCTACGTGCAGAACGTCACCGACGTCGACGACCCGCTGCTGGAACGCGCGCGGCGCGACGGCGAGGACTGGCGGGAGTTGGCAGCTCGCGAGACCGCACTGTTCCGCGATGACATGAGCGCCCTGGCCGTGCTTCCGCCCGATCACTTCGTCGGCGCGGTCGAGGCGATTGACGAGATTGCGGCCGTGGTGGATCGGCTGCGAACGCTCGGTGCCGCCTACGACCTCGACGGCGATCTCTACTTCCCGGTGGCCGCAGAGCCGCGCTTCGGCTCGGTCGGCGGCTACGACACGGCCACGATGCTCGCGCTCGCGGCCGAGCGTGGCGGGGACCCCGACCGGTCCGGAAAGAAGGATCCGCTGGACCCGCTGCTGTGGCGCGGGCCGCGGGCGGGCGAACCCTCGTGGGACTCCCCGCTGGGGCCGGGACGACCCGGCTGGCACGTGGAATGCGCGGCGATCGCGGTCAACCGGCTGGGCATGGGCATCGACGTGCAGGGCGGTGGCAGCGACCTCGTCTACCCGCACCACGAGTGCTCGGCCGCCCACGCACAGGTCGCCTGGGCCGACTGGCCCTTCGCGCGGCACTACGTGCATGCGGGGATGATCGGCCTGGGCGGCGAGAAGATGTCCAAGAGCCGCGGGAACCTGGTCCTGGTGAGCCGGTTGCGGGCCGACGGCGTCGAGTCGGCCGCGATGCGCTTGGCACTGCTTGCGGCCCACTACCGGGTCGACCGCGACTGGACCTCGGTCCTCCTCGACGAGGCCACCGCCCGGGTCGCCAGGTGGCGGGCCGCGGTCGACCGCGCGAGTGGCCCTGACGCCCGGTCGACGCTGGCGGCGGTCCGGCGGCACCTGGCCGACGATCTCAATGCTCCCGCCGCGCTGGCCGCGGTCGACCGCTGGGCGCACGACGCGCTTACCCGGAGCGGCGAGGATCCGGCCGCTCCCGGTCTCGTGCGTGACACGGTCGACGCCCTGCTCGGCGTACGGCTCTGATCGGCGGGGCTGTTTCGCGATGGGCGGGGCTCAGGAGTCGCTGTCACGACGGCGCAGGTAGCGCTCGAACTCGTTAGCGATCGCTTCCCCGCTGGCCTCGTGCATCTCGGTCTCCGGCTCGCGCTCCTCGAGCTGGCGGACGTACTCCGACATCTCCTCGTCCTCGCCGGCCAGCTGGTCCACCGTTTCCTGCCAGGCCTGGGCCTGCTCGGGAAGCTCGCCGAGGGGCACCGGGACATCGAGCAGGTCCTCGAGCCGGCGGAGCAGCGCAAGGCTCGCCTTGGGGCACGGGGGCTGGCTGACGTAGTGCGGCACCTGTGCCCAGAAGGACACGGCCGACAGGCCGGCCCGGGAGGCGGCGTCCTGCAGCACGCCGAGGATGCCGGTCGGGCCCTCGTAGCGCGAGTGCTGCATCGACAGGCGGGTGGCGGTCTCGGCGGTCGACGCGGTGCCGGTCACCGGAACCGGGCGGGTGTGCGGGTTGTCCGACAGCAGCGCCCCGAGAAGCACGACGGTGTCGACCTCGAGGTTGTGGCACAGGCTCAGGATCTCGTCACAGAATCCCCGCCAGCGCATGTTCGGCTCGAGCCCGCGAAGCAGCACGACATCGCGGCGGGCATCGGGCGGAGAACACACCGACAGGCGGCTCGTCGGCCACTCGATGCGCCGGGTCAGCCCGTCCACGAGCGACACCGACGGCCGGTTGACCTGGAAGTCGTAGTAGTCGTCGGGGTCGATCACGGCCAGCGGTTTGGCCTCCCAGGCCAGCTCGAGGTGCTCGATCACGTTGGTTGCCGCGTCGCCCGCGTCGTTCCACCCCTCGAAGGCCGCGATCAGCGCCGGGGCGCGCAGGGTCGGGAGTCCGTCGAACTCACTCATGGCTTCACCCTACGGCCGTGCCGCGCTTGGGAAACCGGTCAGCGTCCGGTCGTACGCACGATGAGCACGTCGCAGTGGGCCCGGTGGCTGACCTGCGACGGCACGGAGCCGAGCAATCGGCCGGCCAGGCTGTTGAGCCCTCGGTTGCCCACGACGATGAGTTCGGCGTTGCGTCGCACAGCCGCGTCGACGAGGGCGTCAACCGGCTCGCCTTCGACCGACTCGGTCTGGACCGCGTTTGCCCCGGCCGCCCGGGCCCGGTCGGCTGCCTCTCCGAGCACGCTCTCCGCCGGAGATGCCCCCATCACCTTGTACGCCTCATCCCCGAGCCGATCGGCGATCTCGTCGGTCTCCTGTTTGCTCGGCCGGCGATAGGCACAGATGACGACCAGGGTCGCGCCGCTGCCGGCAGCCACCTCGGCGGCCCGCCGCACGGCGAGGTAGGACGAGTCGGAGCCGTCGCTGCCGACGATCACGGTCGAGTAGCTCACGCGTCCTCCTCGGTCGGGGAGCGCTCGCTCCCTCGGTAGTCTGAACGAATGACCGGCACCCAGGATTCGGCCCTGCTGACGGCGCTCGACGAGCGTGTCGTGATCAGCGACGGCGCCATGGGGACGATGCTGCAGTCGGCCGACCTCATTCTCGACGATTTCGAAGGTTACGAGGGATGCAACGAGATCCTCAATGTGACCCGTCCCGAAGTTGTCCAGGGTGTGCACGAGGCCTACCTGCTGGCCGGTGCCGAGGCGGTCGAGACCAACACGTTCGGTGCCAATCTGGCCAACCTCGGCGAGTACGACATCAGCGACCGGATTGGCGAGCTGGCGCTGGCCGGTGCCCGGCTGGCCCGCGAGGTCGTCGACGGAATCAGCACACCCGGCCGCCCGCGGTGGGTCATCGGATCGGTCGGCCCCGGCACCAAGCTGCCCACTCTCGGCCACGTGCCCTTCGCCACGCTGCGGGACGCCTACCAGCAGCAGGTCGAGGGCATGCTGGCCGGCCGCATCGACGCCGTGCTCGTCGAGACCTGTCAGGACCTGCTGCAGGCCAAGGCCGCGCTCATCGGTGCTCGCCGCGCGATGAAGGCGGCCGACATCGCCGTCCCTCTGTTCTGTCACGTGACGGTCGAGACGACCGGCTCGATGTTGCTCGGCTCCGAGATCGGCGCCGCGTTGACCGCGCTCGAGCCCCTGGGCATCGACCTGATCGGGCTCAACTGCGCGACCGGCCCGGCCGAGATGAGCGAGCACCTGCGGCACCTGTCCAAGCAGGCGCGGGTGCGTCTGGGTGTCATGCCCAACGCCGGCCTCCCCGAACTCGGGCCGGGCGGCGCGGTGTACCCGCTGACCCCCGATGAGCTCGGGATCGCACTGGCCGGTTTCGTCCGGGAGTACGGCACCACACTGATCGGCGGCTGCTGCGGCACGACGCCGGAGCACATCACGGCCGTGGTCAACGCGGTCGCCGGCGTGCAACCGGCCCGGCGCCGACCGCGGCCGGAGCCCGGCGCCGCCTCGCTCTATCAGTCGGTGGCCTTCCGCCAGGACACCTCCTACCTCGCCATCGGCGAGCGCACGAACGCCAACGGCTCCAAGGCCTTCCGCGAGGCGATGATCGCCGAGCGCTGGGACGACTGCGTCGAGATCGCTCGCCAGCAGACCCGCGACGGCTCGCATCTGCTCGACCTGTGCGTCGACTACGTCGGGCGCGACGGCGCCGCGGACATGAGCGAGCTGGCCGGCCGATTCGCGACCGCCTCGACCCTTCCCCTCGTGCTCGACTCCACCGAGGTGGCCGTCATCGAAGCCGGCCTCGAGCGGCTCGGCGGCCGGGCGGTCATCAACTCGGTGAACTACGAGGACGGCGACGGACCGGGCTCTCGAATCGCCAAGGTGATGCCGATGATCCGCGAGCACGGCGCCGCGGTGATCGCGCTCTGCATCGACGAGGAGGGGCAGGCGCGGACCGCGGAATGGAAGGTGCGTGTCGCCACCCGGCTCATCGAAGACCTGACGAGCAACTGGGGGATGCGCGTCGAGGACATCATCATCGACGCCCTGACCTTCCCCATCGCCACCGGCCAGGAGGAGACCCGGCGCGACGCCCTGGAGACGATCGAGGCGATCCGCGAGATCAAGAAGCGCCACCCCGATGTCCAGACCACGCTGGGCCTGTCCAACGTGTCGTTCGGCCTCAATCCCGCGGCCCGGCACGTGCTCAACTCGGTGTTCCTGCACGAGTGCGTCAACGCTGGCCTGGACTCGGCGATCGTGCACCCTTCTCGCATCATGCCGATGAGCCGGATCCCCGACCGGCAGCGCGAGGTCGCGCTCGACATGGTCTACGACCGGCGCCGGCCGGCGTCGGAGGGCCGCGAGGCCTACGACCCGCTGCAGGAGTACCTCAAGCTGTTCGAGGGGGTCGCCGCATCGGACGCCCGTGCCACCCGGACCGCCGAGCTGGCCCTGCTGCCCCTGTCGGAGCGGTTGGAGCGGCGGATCGTCGACGGCGAGCGCAACGGTCTCGAGGCCGACCTCAACGAGGCACTGACGACACGTCCAGCCCTGGAGATCATCAACGACACCCTGCTGGCCGGGATGAAGATCGTCGGTGAGTTGTTCGGCTCGGGCGAGATGCAGTTGCCGTTCGTACTGCAGTCGGCCGAAGTGATGAAGGCCGCCGTGGCGCACCTCGAGCCGCACATCGAACGCGGCGACGAGGAGGGCAAGGGCAAGATCGTCCTTGCCACGGTCCGCGGCGACGTGCACGACATCGGCAAGAACCTCGTCGACATCATCCTGTCCAACAACGGTTACGACGTCGTCAACCTCGGCATCAAGCAGCCGATCTCCGCGATCATCGGCGCCGCGGAGGAGCACCGGGTCGACGTGATCGGCATGTCGGGCCTGCTCGTCAAGTCCACGGTGATCATGAAGGACAACCTGCAGGAGATGAACTCCCGCGGTATCGCGGCCCGCTGGCCGGTCCTGCTGGGCGGTGCGGCGCTCACCCGCGCCTACGTGGAGCGCGACCTCGCCGAAATGTACGAAGGTGACGTCCGCTACGCCCGCGACGCGTTCGAGGGGCTGCGACTGATGGACGCGCTGGTCACCGCCAAGCGCACCGGGACGCCTTCGGGGCTGTCGGCAGAGGACCAGGCCAAGGCTGACGAGCGCCGCGCGCGGCACGAGCGGTCACAGCGGATCGCCGAGCGGCGCCGCGCTGCCGCCCGCGAAGAGGAGTCGCCGGAGTTGGCGGTGCGCTCCGACGTGGCCGTCGACGTGCCGGTGCCGGTGCCGCCGTTCTGGGGCGACCGCGTGGTCCGGGGCATCGCGCTGGCCGACTACTCCGCGCTGCTCGACGAGCGGGCCACGTTCATGGGTCAGTGGGGGCTGCGCGGGTCGCGGGGTGGAAAGGGCGCGTCGTACGAGGAACTGGTCGAGACAGAGGGGCGGCCTCGGCTGCGCTACTGGCTGGACCGGTTCCAGGCAGAGGGTGTGCTCGAAGCGGCGGTCGCCTACGGCTACTACCACTGCGTGTCCAAGGGCGAGGACCTGATCATCCTCAGCGACGACGGTGGCGAGCGCTGCCGCTTCACCTTCCCGCGGCAGCGCCGCGATCGCCGGTTGTGCCTTGCCGACTTCTTCCGTCCGGAGGAGTCCGGCGAGCGCGACGTCGTCGCCTGGCAGGTGGTCACCATGGGGGAGCGGGTCTCGCGGTACACCGCCAAGCTCTTCGAGGCCAACGCCTACCGCGACTACCTCGAGGTGCACGGCCTGTCGGTCCAGCTCACGGAGGCCTTGGCGGAGTACTGGCACCGCCGGGTGCGCGAGGAGTTGGTCTACCCCGACGGGCAGAGCGCCGCCTGCGACGACCCCGACGACATCGAGGAGTTCTTCAAGCTCGGTTACCGCGGGGCGCGGTACTCCTTCGGCTACGGCGCCTGTCCCAACATCGAGGACCAGGACAAGATCGTGGCACTGCTGCGGCCCGACCGGATCGGGGTGACCCTTTCCGAGGAGTATCAGCTGCATCCCGAGCAGTCGACCTCGGCGCTGATCGTGCACCACCCCGAGGCGAAGTACTTCAATACCTGATCGGCTCCGCCCAGCCGGCTGCCGACGCCGATCGCACCAAGGCGGCTAGGGCGGCCACGTCCGGCGTGCCCCCGGTGTCCACTTCGCGCACGGGTCCCAGCCCCATCGGTCGGGCGCGCGCGGCCCAGTCGTGCCAGGCGTCGAGTCGGTCGGAGTCGAAGTGCACCGGGTGCCGGTGGCCGATCCGGGCCACGTAGCGCCGCTCGGCCTCCTCCAGCGGGCAGTGGCACCAGATTTCCAGCACCGGTCCGGCCGCTGCGCGCGCGAGGCCGACGCGCACCTCGGCTTCGTAGGGTGAGAACCAGCCCTCGATCACGGCCCCGCGGGCGCATTCGGCGAGCATGGACCAGAGCAGCTCATTGGCCGCCGAGCCCAGCCGGCGCGACTCGTCATGATCGACGCAGCCGAGCACCTCGCCCAGGCTCTCCTTGACCACGTCCTTGCTCAGCAGCGGCAGGCCCAGCTCGCGCGCCAATGGTCTGGCCAGCGCCGTCTTGCCGACACCGGGCAGGCCACCGACCACGACGGCGAGCACGCCGTCACCCTAAGCCGAGGCGATGCGATGCGGGAGGTAGGCCGAATATCAGTCCTCGGCCACCGGCGACGTCTCGGCCGACCCCTGATCGATGCGCACGGGGAATGGAGGTGGCGTGCCGCCGAAGCTGGGACACAGCGCCTTGTGGTTGCACCAGTCGCAGAGCCTGCTCGGGCTGGACCGGAACTCCTGCGCCGCGGTGGCCCGGGCGATGGCGGCCCAGAGTGCTTCAACGGTGCGCTCGAAGCGCGCTAACTCGGCTTCGTCAGGTGAGTAGGTCAGCATGTCCTGGTCGCCGAGATAGAGCAGGCGAAGCTGGCGCGGCACGACTCCGCGCGTGCGCCAGATCACCAGCGCGTAGAACTTCAACTGGAACAGCGCCTTGCCCTCGAAGGCCTCCCGCGGTGCCGAACCGGTCTTGTAGTCGACCACGCGGACCGCGCCGGTCAGGGCGACGTCGAGGCGATCGACATAGCCGCGCAACCGCAGCCCCGACGCGAGCGTGACCTCGACGAGGCACTCGCGCTCGGCCGGCTCGAGCCGAGTCGGATCCTCGAGCAAGAAGTAGGTGGCCAGCAGGGGGCGGGCCGACTCGAGCCAGGGCGCCTCGACCGTCGCCTCGTCGAACATCCCGGCGACATCGGGCTCGGCCTCGATCAGCTTCGCCCACTCGGGCCCGACCAGAGCCTCGGCTGCGGCCAGCGTGCGCTCGGCAGCAGGGAGGTCGAACAGACGCTCGAGCACGGCGTGCACCAGCGTGCCGCGGACGGCGGCCGGACTGGGCGGCTCGGGCAGCCGGTCGATCGAGCGGAGCCGGTAGAGCAGCGGGCAGGTCTTGAAGTCACTGGCCCGCGAAGGTGACAGCGACCTCAGGATCGGCTCCGCCGGCAGATCGACCGCTGTGATGCTCATGTTCGCGACACTAAGCGAGAGGTACGACAGAACCGCGTCGCCGCGCCCGGCCTGTGTACGCCCGCCCGTAGCATCGGGGCCGTGGCCGTCCCCTCCCCAGTTCCGCGAAGGCGCCCGCCTCGGACCGGCGTGCCCCTCGGCCGGGTGCTGGGGGTCCCGGTCTTTCTGTCGCCGAGCACCCTCCTCCTCGTTGTGTTCATCGCGCTGACGTACACCCGGCCCAACGAGAACGCAAGCGTGGACACGCCGCTGGGATACGCGGTGGCGGTTGCCTTTGCCCTGCTGCTCCTGCTGTCGGTGTTCCTGCACGAACTCGGGCATTGCGTGGTCAGTCAGGCCGTGGGGGTACGCGTCCGATCGATCACCCTCTACATGCTCGGTGGCGCGACGATGACGGAGAACGAAGCCCGCGATCCGGGGCGTTCGTACCTCATCACGATCGCCGGGCCCCTCGTGTCGCTTCTCCTGGCCGCGCTCGGCGCACTCGCGGCGAACGTGCTCGGGCACGGCACCGTAGCCCGCGAACTCGTGGTCCAGCTCACCTTCGTCAACCTGCTGGTGGCTGGATTCAACATGCTGCCCGGGCTTCCGTTGGACGGAGGTCAGTTGGTCCGTGCGGGCCTGTGGCGGCTCACGGGCAACCGCGCGCGGGCCACGAAGATCGCCGGGTGGTCGGGCCGGGCCGTCGCCGTGCTGCTGCTCCTCGCCGGGGTGCTGCTGGTGCGCGTCACCGGTTCCACCGGCTATTTCAGCCTGATCTGGTCGGCTCTCCTGGCGGCATTCATCTGGGCGGGTGCGACCCAGGCCATGCGCAGCGCGGAACTCGTCGAGCGGCTGCCCCGCCTGCACGCCGGACGAATGGCCCGATCGGCTGTCACGGTTCCCTCCGACATGCCGCTGGCCGAGGCGCTGCGCCGGCTCGGAGAGGAGCAGGCAGGTGGCATCGTCGTGGTGGACCGCTCCGGCCGGCCCGAGGCGGTCGTGATCGAGGAGGCGGTCTCGGCAACGCCGGAGCAACGCCGCCCCTGGGTATCGGTGGGGTCGGTCGCACGCTCCGTCGCCGACGGGCTCACGTTGAACGCCGACCTCGGTGGCACCGAAATCGTCGCCGCGATACAGGCCCATCCCGCGACGGAGTACGTGGTCGTCGACCGTTTCGGCACCCTGGTGGGAGTGCTGACCACGGCCGATGTCGCCGGCGTCCTCAACCCGGTCGGCGCCCGGTGAGCGACACCACGCAGGGCGTCTTCGCCCCCGGCGACCGGGTCCAACTCGGCGACGCCAAGGGCCGGCTGCATACCGTCGTACTCGAGCCCGGCAAGCAGTTCCACACCCACCATGGCGCGCTGGCCCACGACGACCTGATCGGCCGCCCGGAGGGCGTGGTGGTGAGTTCGACCAGCGGCGCGCCCTACCTGGCGCTCCGGCCGCTGTTGTCCGATTACGTGCTGTCCATGCCCCGAGGCGCGCAGGTCGTCTATCCCAAGGACGCCGCGCAGATCGTGCACATGGGCGACATCTTCCCTGGCGCGCGGGTGCTCGAGGCGGGCGCCGGGTCGGGGGCACTCACGTGCTCCCTGCTCCGTGCGGTGGGCGAGGGCGGTCGCGTGGTGACGTACGAACGACGGCCCGAATTCGCCGAGGTGGCGCGCAAGAACGTCGAACGCTTTTTCGGCGGTGCGCACCCTGCCTGGGAACTCAAGGTGGGCGATGCCGCTGAGTCCACCGAGGCCGAGATGGACCGCGTGGTACTGGACCTGCTGGCGCCGTGGGAGTTGCTCGACGTGGTTGCCCGGGCGTTGCGACCGGGCGGGGTGCTGGTCGGCTATGTGGCGACGACGACACAGCTCTCGCGGGTGGTGGAGGCATTGCGCGAGCACGGCAACTTCACCGAACCGGCGGCATGGGAGTCGCTGGTACGGCAATGGCACGTCGTCGGTCTCGCGGTCCGGCCCGACCATCGGATGGTCGGGCACACCGCCTTCCTGGTCAGCGCTCGGCGGCTGGCCGACGGGGTCACGCTGCCGCCGCGGCAGCGCCGCCCGGCCAAGTCGGCCGAGATATCCTGACCCGAACGGCGGGCACATTCGCGCGATCTGAGTCGTATCGTGGACCCTTGCCAGGGCCAGCCGAAATGGGAGGATTTTCGCAATGCGACGTCTGACCGCGGTCGCCGCACTCGCGGTGTTGGTGGCGACCGCCGGTTGCCAGCATCATCAGACCCGCCACCGGGCCGCGCCCGTTGCGACGGCGGAGGACTCCTCGGCCGACCTCGTCAGCTCCGCCTATCAGCGTACGGCGGCGGCGAAGTCGGCGAAGTTGACGTTCAACGAGGTCGGCACGTTCAAGGGTCAGTCGATCTCGGTCACCGGCCTGGGGGCTATCGACTTCGCGAGCAAGAACGTCGATTTCACTCTCACGGTGCCGCCGTTCGGCAGTCTCCGTACGGTCAAGATCGGCACGGTGATCTATGAGAAGCTGCCGCCCAATTTGGTCGGCGCCCTCGGCGGCAAGTCATGGATAAAGCTCGACCTCAGCAAGGTCACCGATCCGAAGGTGGCCGCACTGGTCAAACAACTGCAGGGCGGCAATCAGGATCCGACCGACATCCTGGCCTACCTGAAGGGGGTGTCGGCGCGGGTGCGCAAGGTGGGCACGGAGTCAGTGCACGGCGAGCGGACGACGCACTATGCCGCCACGGTCGACGCGACAAGGGCAGCGGCCCAGATGGGCCCTGAGGCGGCCTCGGCACTCAAGGAGTTGTTGAGCTCGGCGGGCGGCGACACCTTCCCGGTGGACATCTGGCTCGACGGTGACAACCGGGTTCGCCAGATCGTCAGCAAGATCCCTTCGCGGGGCGGGGCACCGCTTGTCAATACCGTGCAGTTCTACGACTTCGGCACCCCGGTGAATGCCACCCCGCCACCGGCCGCTGATACCACCGATCTGGCTACCCTGGCCGATCTCGCACCGAAATAGGGATCGGGCCCGCCCGCCCGCCCGGGGCAGTTCTGCCGCGCCGCGCGCCGTCACATGGACGGCACGCTCGCTTAGGTTTTGCGCCCGTTGATCAGGTCGAGCCGGCGAGATGTCGGCTGTTTGCAGCCATCGTCGCGAGTAGGGTGACGGCAAGAGGGAGGTGGCCGCCCGTGTCGGATCGAGATAAAGCAGAAAATCTCGCCCTGCGCTTTGAAAGGGAGGTCCACGACCTCACGACCCAGGTGTCGTTCCTCGAGGAGGAGGTCGCGGTCCTGCGCCGTCGGCTGACCGAGTCGCCGCGCCACGTCCGCGCCCTCGAGGACCGCCTGGTCGAGGCGCAGACCAGCCTGGCCGGGCTCACTGGACAAAACGACCGATTGGTGTCGACGCTCAAGGAGGCCCGCGAGCAGATCATCGCCCTCAAGGATGAGGTCGACCGGCTCGCTCAGCCGCCCAGCGGCTTCGGGATATTTCTCGCCCGCCACGATGACGGCACGATCGACGTGTTCACCGGCGGCCGCAAGCTCCGCGTGACCGTGTCTCCGGCTGTCGAGGTCGACCAGTTGCGCCGCGGCCAGGAGGTCATGCTCAACGAGGCGCTCAACGTCGTGCGTGCCCTCGAATTCGAGCGTGCCGGCGACGTGGTGATGCTCAAGGAGATCCTCGAGGGCGGTGACCGCGCGCTGGTTCTCTCGCACGCCGACGAGGAGCGCATCGTGCACCTCGCCGATGTGCTGCTCGACCAGCCGTTGCGAGCCGGCGACTCACTGCTCATCGAGTCCCGGTCGTCCTACGCCTACGAGCGGATCCCCAAGTCAGAGGTCGAGGAGCTGGTCCTCGAAGAGGTCCCCGACATCGACTACGAGTCGATCGGCGGTCTGACCAACCAGATCGAGCAGATCCGCGACGCGGTCGAGCTCCCCTTCCTGCACGCCGAGCTCTTCCGCGAGCACAAGTTGCGCCCGCCCAAGGGCGTGCTGCTATACGGGCCGCCCGGCTGCGGCAAGACGCTGATCGCCAAGGCGGTCGCCAACTCACTGGCCAAGAAGATCGCCGCCCAGACCGGCCAGGGCAGCGCCAAGTCGTACTTCCTCAACATCAAGGGCCCCGAGCTGCTGAACAAATACGTCGGTGAGACCGAGCGGCACATCCGGCTGGTCTTTCAGCGGGCCCGGGAAAAGGCCTCCGAGGGCACGCCGGTCATCGTCTTCTTCGACGAGATGGACTCCATCTTCCGCACCCGTGGCTCCGGCGTCTCCAGCGACGTCGAGAACACGATCGTCCCTCAGTTGCTCAGCGAGATCGACGGCGTCGAGGGCCTCGAGAACGTCATCGTCATCGGCGCGTCCAACCGCGAAGACATGATCGACCCGGCGATCCTGCGGCCGGGCCGCCTGGATGTGAAGATCAAGATCGAGCGCCCGGATGCCGAGGCGGCGCGCGACATCTTCTCGAAGTATCTCGTGGTGGATCTGCCGATCCACGACGAGGACCTCGCCGAGCACGGCGGCAACCGCGAGGCCACTGTCGCGGCCATGATCCAGCGCACGGTCGAGCGCATGTACACCGAGCGCGAGGAGAACCGCTTCCTCGAGGTGACCTACGCCAACGGTGACAAGGAGGTCCTCTACTTCAAGGACTTCAACTCCGGCGCGATGATCCAGAACATCGTCGACCGGGGCAAGAAGATGGCGATCAAGGACTTCCTCGAGCACGGCCAGAAGGGCCTGCGCATGCAGCACCTGATCGCGGCCTGCATCGATGAGTTCCGCGAGAACGAGGACCTCCCCAACACGACCAACCCCGACGACTGGGCCCGGATCTCGGGCAAGAAGGGCGAGCGGATCGTCTACATCCGTACCCTCGTCTCCGGCAAGGGCAGCGAGTCGGGCCGGGCCATCGACACGGTCACCAACACCGGTCAATACCTCTGACGTTCGCAGTGGCGAACCGGCCCTACGACGCGCTTCCTAAAACGATCGGTCGGCGGGAAGAACCGAGCCATCGGCCCACCAGTAGTATCATCACTAGATGCTCTCTGCCGTGCCTAGGAGGCCACGCAACGATGCGTACCACGCTGGCGTTGGACGACGATCTGATCGCAGAGGCGCAGCGACTTACGGGAACGAGCGAGAAGACCGCGCTCGTCCGTGAAGCGTTGAGGGCGCTGATCGAACGGGAAAGCGCTCGCCGTCTGGCTAGGCTGGGGGGCAGCGAACCCGCGCTGGACCAGGTTCCGAGGCGTCGAACGGAGCCTCGTTGATCCTGGTGGACACCTCGGTGTGGATCGAACATCTGAGGGTCGGAAAGCCGGATCTCGCCGACCTGCTCGAGCGCGGCCTCGTCCTGTGCCATCCGTGGGTGGTCGGGGAGCTCGCCCTCGCTCATCTTGCCCGGCGTCGGGAAGTCATCGACCTGCTCGTCAGGCTTCCACAGGCAACAGTGGCCACGCCGCCCGAGGTCTTGACCCTCGTTGAGGGCCACGAGTTGTACGGGCTCGGCATCGGCTACGTCGATGCCCAACTGCTCGCGGCAACGCAGCTGACGGCCGATGCGAGGTTGTGGACCGACGACAAGTGCCTCGCAGCTGCCGCCGCACGCCTGCGGTGCGCCATCGACCCGCAAGGCACCCTGTGATGGCGACATGACGTGAGACGGACCCCGGCCCGGCGCGTACCGACCCGGCCCGGCGCGTACCGACCCGGCCCGGCGCGTACCGACCCGGCCCGGCCGGCAGTTGATCAAGGAGTTGGCGTCGCGACACGCCGTGGGACACGCCGTTGTCGCGACGTGAAGTCCTTGATCACCACGAAGGGGGCGGCGGGTTTGTGAGGGCTCCGTGCCCGCAGCCCCCGTTAGGCTTGCGGGCATGACGGCGCGGCGGGTCATGGGTTCCGAGGTGGAGTACGGCATCTCTGTGCCCGGACAGCCCGGGGCCAACCAGATGATCGCGTCGTCGCAGATCGTCAACGCCTACGGCTCCCGGCCCGATCTGCCGCGCGAGCGCCGGCCGCGGTGGGACTTCGAGGAGGAGTCTCCGCTGCGCGACGCGCGCGGGTTCGACCTGGGGATGGGCCTACCCGACGTCGCCGGTGACTCTCTGGGCGATGACGAACTCGGGTTGGCCAACGTCATCCTGACCAACGGCGCTCGCTTCTATGTCGACCACGCGCACCCGGAGTTCTCCACGCCTGAGGTGACCAACCCCTACGACCTCGTCCGCTGGGACAAGGCGGGAGAGCGAGTGATGGCCGAAGCGGCTCGCCGCGCTGCCCAGGTGCCCGGACTGTTGCCGATCCAGCTCTACAAGAACAACACCGACAACAAAGGCGCTTCCTACGGCGCCCACGAAAACTATCTGATGCGCCGGGAGACGCCGTTCGCCGACATCGTGCGCCACCTGACGCCGTTTTTCGTCTCGCGGCAGGTGGTCTGTGGCGCCGGCCGCGTCGGTATCGGCCAGGACGGTCGTGAGTCGGGATTCCAGATTTCGCAGCGGGCCGACTTCTTCGAGGTCGAGGTCGGCCTGGAGACCACGCTCAAGCGACCGATCATCAACACTCGCGACGAGCCGCACGCTGACCCGGAGAAGTACCGCCGGCTGCACGTGATCATCGGCGACGCCAACCTCGCCGAAGTCGCCACCTACCTCAAGCTGGGCACCACAGCCCTGGTCCTGGCGATGATCGAGGATGGTTTCCTGTCCGTGGACCTCGCCGTGGAAAACCCGGTGAGCGCCCTGCGGGCGGTGTCGCACGACTGGTCATTGACGCACTTGATCCTGCTGCACAGCGGCCGCCGGCTCACCGCGGTCCAACTGCAGATGGAGTACCTCGACCAGGCCCGCAAGTACGTCGAGGACCGATACGGCTCCGACGTCGATGACGTCACCGCCGATGTGCTCGGGCGCTGGGAGTCGGTCCTCTCGCGCCTCGAGATCGACCCGATGTCCTGCGCCCGCGAGCTCGACTGGGTGGCCAAGCTGCGGCTGCTGGAGGGCTACCGCGAGCGCGACGGGTTGCACTGGGACTCTCCCCGGCTCCAGCTTGTCGATCTGCAGTACTCCGACGTACGACCCGACCGCGGGCTCTACAACCTGCTGGTCGCCCGCGGCTCGATGGAGACCCTGGTGCCGGAGCCGGACGTTGTCCGCGCCATGACCGAGCCACCGGAGGACACCCGCGCTTACTTCCGCGGCCGCTGTCTGGCTCGCTATCCCGCCCAGGTCGCGGCCGCGTCCTGGGACTCGGTGATCTTCGACGTCGGCCGGGAGTCGTTGGTACGGGTGCCGACACTGGAGCCCTTGCGCGGCAGCCGATCCCACGTCGGTGACCTCATCGACCGGTGCGACACCGCTGCTGACCTCGTCGACGCCCTGACCGCCGGCTAGCGATCTTCGCCGTCTGTCGCCGTGGAGATGTCGCCCGCCGGAGGTAGGTTTGGACGCACGGCGACGGAAGGAGGCAGCCGATGCCAACACGAGACAGCGGTGGCGGGCAGGCCAAGGCCACCCGCAAGACGGAGAGCACCGACGAGGTCGAGACCTCGGCGGCACCTGAATCCGACGTCAAAGAGCGCCACGAGAAACTGACCGACGACGTCGATGACATGCTCGGCGAAATCGATGAGGTATTAGAGGAAAACTCAGAGGAGTTCGTGCGGTCTTTCATCCAGAAAGGGGGCCAATAAGCTGAGCGCCTGGCCCCGATTCGGAGACGCTTAAGCCCTGCTCCCTCGGCGACCGTCTGTAAGAACGTGCGCCATTGCTCACGATCTGACAGACAGTCCAGGGGCCGAGCCCCGCTTTCCACACCGGGAGCGTGCGCCGGTGGCGCTCGTCGCAACGAGGGTAGGGTTTCGGACGTCTACGACATGAACTTCAGGAGCCGCATGCCATCGGGACCGCAGCAGTGGAGTCGCCTCCCTGACCTGTTCGCCACCCGTGGCACTGGGTCGTTCACCGAGTTCCTCGGTGGGGTCGCGCCGGACCTGCTGCCCGGCCGCCGACCGCTGCCGCCTGGCTCGGCTGCCGGCCTCGCCCCGCACGGCACCACGATCGTGGCCGTGACCTTCGCCGGCGGCGTCGTGATGGCGGGGGACCGCCGCGCCACCATGGGCAACGTGATCGCCCAGCGCGACATCGAGAAGGTCTTCCCCGCCGACTCCTACTCCTGCGTGGGCATCGCCGGCACCGCCGGCATCGCCATCGAGATCGTCCGGCTGTTCCAGGTCGAGCTCGAGCACTACGAGAAGATCGAGGGCAACACGCTGTCCCTCGACGGCAAGGCCAACCGGCTCGCCACCATGGTCCGCGGCAATCTCGGCGCGGCGATGCAGGGTCTCGCGGTCGTGCCCCTGTTCGCGGGTTTCGACCTCGACGCCGATGACCCGTCCAGCGCGGGGCGAATCTTCTCCTACGACGTCACCGGCGGCCGCTACGAAGAGCATTCGTTCCACTCGGTCGGCTCCGGGTCGATGTCTGCCCGCGGCGCGCTCAAGAAGCGCTACCGCGACGGGGTGTCGGAGGAGGAGGCGATCCGGCTCTGCGTGGAGGCTTTGTACGACGCGGCCGACGACGACTCGGCAACCGGCGGGCCTGATCTGATCCGGCACATCTTCCCCGTGGTGGCGGTTGTCACAGCCGACGGCTTCCGGCGCGCGGACGACGACCAGATAGGCCGGTTCGTGCAGGCGATGCTCGATGAGCGAATGACCAATCCGGGCGGCTGACCGGCCGCCGGGCACAACAGGCTGGACATCACCAGAAAGGCACCGACCCCCGTGGGCATGCAGTTCTACGCCTCGCCCGAGCAGATCATGCGCGATCGCTCGGAGTACGCGCGCAAGGGCATTGCGCGCGGCCGCAGCGTCGTCGTGCTGACCTATGCCGGCGGGGTCCTGTTCGTGGCCGAAAACCCTTCCTCTGCCCTGCACAAGGTGAGCGAGATCTACGACCGGATCGCGTTCGCCGCGGTCGGCAAGTACAACGAGTTCGAGAACCTGCGGGTGGCCGGGGTGCGGCTGGCCGACCTGCGCGGGTATTCCTATGACCGCAAGGACGTCACCGGGCGCGGCCTCGCCAACGCGTACGCACAAACGCTCGGCTCTATCTTCACCGAGCAGTCCAAACCGTACGAAGTCGAGATCTGCGTCGCCGAGGTGGGCGAGACACCGGACGCCGACCAGCTCTACCGGCTCACCTACGACGGCTCGGTTGGCGACGAGCCGGGCTTTGTGGCCATGGGTGGGCACTCCGAACAGATCTCCACCCGGCTGCGCGAGCGGCACAGCGACGACCAGTCGCTGGAGACCGCCCTGCGTCTTGCCGTCGAGGGCCTCGCCGGCACCGGTGGTGAGAATGACGCCCCGCGGCAGATCGATGGCGCGGCGCTCGAGGTTGCCGTGCTCGACCGCTTCGGCACCGGCCGGACCTTCCGTCGCATCATCGGCCGGCGCTTGCAGGATCTGCTCGGCGGCCTGGCGCCTGAGCCGGCGCCGGCACCGGCCGCACCACCACCCGGCGAGCCCGCCGCGGACTGAGGCGGTGGGCCGACATGTCGCCGACCTGGACCTGCACGTGCATGGTGTGCGTGCCACCCGACCCCGCCGACATGGACGCGATCGACCGCCGGGCGGTGGCCGACGTGAAGAGGTACGGCTGGCACATCATCCTGATCCCGCCCGGCGAGGAGCCCGGCGAGCCGGCTTTCGCGTACAGCATCGGCATGATGCACAGCCTCGGCCATCCGGAGATCCTGATGAGTGGGCAGCCGAGCACACTCCTGGGCGGGTGGATCAACGAGATCGGTGAGCAGATCACGGCCGGCTACCCGCTGGTGGTCGGGAAGGTGCGCGAGGGCGTGGTGGAGGGGTTCGCCGTCACGGCCGAGCCGGTCACCGCGGTAGCGCGCGACGACGCGGTGGGCATCCTGCGGCCGTTCTACCGACGCGACGACGTCCCGGCACTCCAGTGCGTCTGGGCGTCACCGGCGGGCCACTTCCCCTGGCAGGCCGGCGCGCCGACCGAGCTAGAACTGCGCCAGCCGCCGAGTTGGCGGACGCCCTGTGAGCGCTCGGGCGCCCTGGCGGTGCGACCGGACTGGCCGTTTCCGGTGCCGGGCGACTACGAGGTCCTCACCACCTGGCAGGTGATCGAGGAGCACGCACCCATCCTCGTGGTGACCCGGGTGCCGGCGCAGGGTGGCGACGACTGGCTCTTCAGCACCCACGAGCGAGCGGCTCTGGCGGACCTGAGACAGATCCATCTGGTCCATCTGGTCACACTCCGGCCCACGCTGCGCGATCTGGCCGACCTGCCGCCGGGGTGGCGGGCGGTGCGGGCCACACCTCTGGATCCCTGGCAGCGCTCGCTCTTCGCCGAGGACAGCGACAACTAGGCTGGGTCGATGGACCGGCGGATCTTCGGCATCGAGAACGAGTACGGCGTCACGTGCACGTTCCGCGGCCAGCGCCGCCTCAGCCCCGACGAGGTCGCGCGGTATCTCTTCCGACGGGTGGTGTCGTGGGGCCGCAGCAGCAACGTGTTCCTGCGCAACGGCGCGCGGCTCTACCTCGATGTCGGTTCGCACCCGGAGTACGCCACCCCGGAGTGCGACGACATCATCGACCTGGTCACCCACGACAAGGCGGGGGAGCGGATCCTCGAGGGGCTGCTGGTCGACGCCGAGCGCCGCCTGCGCGAGGAGGGCATCGCCGGCGACATCTACCTGTTCAAGAACAACACCGACTCGGCCGGCAACTCCTACGGCTGCCACGAGAACTACTTGGTGGGGCGGCTGGGCGAGTTCAGCCGCCTGGCCGAGGTGCTCATCCCGTTCCTGGTGACCCGCCAGGTGCTCTGCGGGGCGGGCAAGGTGCTGCAGACGCCGCGAGGTGCCGTCTACTGCCTCTCGCAGCGAGCGGAACACATCTGGGAGGGCGTTTCGTCGGCGACGACCAGGTCACGCCCCATCATCAACACCCGCGACGAGCCGCACGCCGACGCCGAACGCTTCCGGCGGCTGCACGTTATCGTGGGCGACTCGAACATGAACGAGTCCACCACGATGCTCAAGGTGGGCACCGCCGACATCGTCCTGCGCATGATCGAGGCCGGCGTCGTGTTGCGAGACCTGACGCTGGAAAATCCGATCCGCGCCATCCGTGAGATCTCTCACGACGTCACCTGCCGCCGAAAGGTGAAGCTGGCCAACGGTCGAGAGGCAACTGCCCTGGAGGTCCAGCGCGAGTACCTCACCAAGGCCACCGAGTTCCTGGAGCGGCGGGGCACCGACCAGACCAGCAAGCGGGTGCTCGAGCTGTGGGGGCGCGTCCTCGATGCGGTCGACAGCGGTGATCTGTCCAGGGTCGACCGCGAGATCGACTGGGTGACGAAGTATCAGCTGATCGAGCGCTACCGTGCCAAGCACGACATGGCCATGTCGAGCCCGCGGGTCGCGCAGCTGGATCTGGCCTACCACGACGTCCATCGCGGTCGCGGCCTCTACTACCTCATGGAGCGCCGCGGCGTCGTCGACCGGGTCACCCGCGACCTAGACATCTTCGAGGCCAAATCGGTCCCCCCGCAGACCACCAGGGCCCGCCTGCGCGGTGAGTTCATCAGGCGCGCCCAGGAGCGACGGCGTGACTTTACGGTCGACTGGGTGCATCTCAAGCTCAATGACCAGGCGCAGCGCACCGTCCTGTGCAAGGATCCGTTCCGCTCGGTCGACGAGCGGGTGGAGAAGCTGATCGCCAGCATGTGAGGTGACCGATGCCAGCGCGGAGCCGGATTCTCGACATGCTCCTCGTGCCGGACCCGGGCAGCCGCATGGACAAGCCCACGCGTGACCAGCTCCGCGAGATGTCCTACCGGGATCGTCGGCAGGCCAAGATGCGGTACGCCGTGCAGGGTGGGATGTTCCGTACGTGGGTCTATGCGGTCGTACTCATCCTGCTGGTGGGTGGTCTGGCGTTGTACGTCTCACAGGTGGGGTGATCCGCGCCGCGGCGTGCCGTCCAGCGGCCGCGCAGGCCAAGAAGTAGAAGCGATCCTCGGCCAGCCCGCGACCCATGGTCGACAGCTCTACCGGCAGCGCGGCGAGCGCATCATCGAGACCAGCCGTGTCGACGGCGACGATCCGGTGCCGCTTCGCGAGCGGCTCGATGTCCGCGGTCACCGCCGCTGCGAACTCGGGAGGTAGCCCCGCCGGCACGACGACGTCGGCCGGCGCCAGCGCAACCCGACCGTAGGCCGTCAGCGAGTGATGCGAGACCCCGCGGTGGCGCTCGCGGGGATCGGCGTCGGAGAGCCGCAACGCCGCGATCGGCCGGCCGTCGAGAATGGCGACCGCGTTGACCGCCTCGCCGGCCGCGACCCCGCTGAATCCCCAGGGCGTCGCCGTCCCCAGATTTCCCGGGCCCTGCGTAACGACCACGACGTCGGCGCGCAGGACATGCCGCGCGGCGAGCAGGCCGGTGTGCAGGGTGACCGCCTCCAGGTCGCCACCGAGCGCCTGGCCGACGGTGACCGTGCCGCAGAGGAGGCCGCCTAGTGCCGGCACGGTGCGCGAGTACCACAGGGGCAGTGCTCCTCCGTCGGTCATCACATAGGCGATCCGGGCATCGCGGCGGTCGGCATGGACGCCGGCGACGATCGCGGGGAGCGCGGAATGCAGATCGGCCACCACCACGGGCAGGCCATCGAGGGAGTCGGCTGCGGCGACCGTCGCATGGTGCGGCGAGTCCGGCTCGTCGACACCGAGGACGACGGCTTGGGCCGGCGTGTAGCGGGCCTTGACCAGGTGGCCGGCCCCGGCAGGATCGGGCGGCAGCCGGTCCGGTACGGCGACCACCAGGGCGTATCCGCCAGTGCCCAGCCCGAGGCTGAGTGCGGTCGTGTTGAGCAGCACACGGTCGCCGTCTTCCGGCCGGCCGACGAGGAGGGGATAGGCGAGCGCGGTTTCCGTAGCCCCGTCGACGTCGACCTCGAGCTCGACCGCGCCGGGCCACTCACGGCCCACCCTCCGAACGATGCCTTGGCGCCAGTGGATCACCGACGCAGGTTAGCGTTGCGGGTATGCCACGACCTTCCCCCAGGTACGCAAACGTGAGCTCCGTGCTCATCTCCGCCGCGGTGCTGCTGAGCGGATGTGGAAAGTCTGACAGCGGCTCCGCGAAGCCGCAGGCCAACCAGCCAACGGCGTCACCTCCAGCGGCGTCAGTTCCAGCGGCCCGGCAATGCGTGGCGCTTCCCGCCGAGGGCGCCAAGCCGGCGCTGCCGTGCCTGCCCGGTGGCACACCAACCACACTGATCAGCAAGGATCTGAAGGTCGGCACCGGCACCGCCGCCAAGACCGGTGACACGCTCACCGTGGACTACCGCGGTGCCCTTTATCCCGGTGCGGAGTTCGACAACTCCTACGACAGGGGTCAGCCCTTCAGCTTCCCGCTCGGCGGCCAGCAGGTCATTGCCGGCTGGGACGAGGGGATGGTCGGCCTGAAGGTCGACGGCCAGCGGCTTCTCGTCATCCCGCCGGACAAGGGCTACGGCCCCGCCGGACGGGACCCCATTCCACCCAACGCGACCCTGCGGTTCATCGTTGAGCTCCGCAAGATCGGCTAGCGTCGACGACGTGGGGGCCCGACGCACCGAGCGGCTGGTCAACCTAGTGATCTGCCTGCTGTCGACCCGCCAGTTCCTCACGGCGGCCCGCATCCGCGACATCGTGCCTGGCTACGGTGACGACGATCGGGCGCACGAGGCGTTCCAGCGGATGTTCGAGCGTGACAAGAGCGACCTGCGCGATCTCGGCATACCGCTGGAGAGCGGGCACAACTCCGTGTTCGACACCGATGCGGAGATCGGCTACCGGATCGCCAGGCGCGACTACGAGTTGCCCGAGATCGATCTCGCGCCTGACGAGGCCGCGGCGGTGGGGCTCGCGGCCCGGCTCTGGCAGTCCGGGCTCTCGTCGGCGGCAACCAGCGCGCTGGTCAAGCTGCGGGCCGCCGGGGTCGATGTCGACACGCGCTCGGTCCTGGGTGTCGAGCCGATTGTCGACGCGACCGAACCCGCGCTCGCCGCGTGCCTCGAGGCAGTGCGGGGTGGCCGGGCGGTGCGGTTCGGCTACCGCACCGCCAACTCCGGCCAGCCCGAGCCGCGTGAGGTCGAACCGTGGGGAATCGTCTCCTGGCGCGGCCGCTGGTATCTGGCCGGACACGACCGCGGCCGGCAGGCCAGGCGGGTCTTTCGCCTCTCCCGGGTCTCCGGGCCGGTCACCGCGTTCGGTCCTGAGGGTGCCGTGCAGGTGCCTCCCGACCTTGACCTGGTCGCCACGGTGGCCTCCGTCACGGCGGAGGTCCCCACCGGGGCGGCGACGGTCCGGGTCCGCAAGGCCGCCGGCGCCGGCCTGCGCCGGGTTGGCCAGATCGTCGAGAACAGCGCCGACCACGACGTGCTCTCCCTGCCGTACTCCGATCCAGAGGCGCTCGCCGAGCGCCTGGCGGGTTACGCCGCCGACGTGGTGGTGCTCGCCCCGGCGGAGGTACGCGACGCCGTGGTGCGCCTGCTGCGGGCCCGGGCGGAGGAGCCGGCATGACGGCTCCCGGCGATCGGCTACCGCGCCTGCTGGCCCTGGTTCCCTATCTCCTGGCCCGCCCGGGCATCCGGCTGACCGATGCGGCCCGCGACTTCGGCGTCTCTCCCGAGCAGCTCACCCGCGACCTCAACCTGCTGTGGGTGTGCGGCCTGCCCGGCTACGGACCGGGTGACCTGATCGACCTGGCGTGGGGCGAGGACGACACGGTGACGGTCACGCACGACGCCGGCATGCGACGACCGTTGCGGTTGACCGCCGAGGAAGCGCTGGCGCTCATCGTCGCCCTGCGCACGCTGGCCGACGTGCCCGGACTCGAGGGCGGCGACGCGATCGACCGGGCACTGGCGAAGCTGGAGGACGCGGCCGGCACGGCGGCGGCCGGCACCGGTCGGGTCGCCGTCCGGGTCGAGGCGGAGGAGGAGACTCTCGCGGCGCTGCGGCGGGCGCTGGAGGACCAGCGGGCCGTGCACCTGACGTACTACACGGCCGGTCGCGACGAGACGACCGAACGAACCGTCGACCCGACGCGGCTGCTGCTGGTCGAAGGTCGCAGCTACCTGGAGGCCTGGTGCCGCCGCGCTGAGGCGATCCGGTTGTTCCGGCTCGATCGGATCGACGCATTTCGGGTCCTCGACGAGCCCGCCGCGCCGCCGGCGGACGCTCAGCAAGTCGACGTGCGCGGGGGAGTGTTCCGCCCGTCGGCCGACCACGAGTTGGTCGTGTTGCGGCTGAAGCCGGCCGCTCGCTGGGTCGCCGATTTCTACCCGACCGAGTCGGTTACCGAGCAGTCCGACGGCGCCCTGCTGGTGAGGTTGCGGTCCGGCGAACGCTCCTGGGTACGGCGGCTGGTGCTGGGCCTGGGGGCGGCCGGGTCGGTGGTCGATCCGCTCGACCTGGCGGCGGAGGTACGCGCCGAAGCGCGCGCCGCGCTGCGGATCTACTCCGAATTGGCGCTTTAGGGCTCGCGGTCTTCTGCCGACCCTGGAATATCACCGCGGAGACGGATCCGCGGCCGAGCCGGAGGGCCTGAGGATGACGACGATCAAGGCAACCTGCCCCGTGTGCGGGGAGGTCAATCTCACCGCCGATGAGGTCCGCCTCATGGTCTGCTCCGTCGACGAACACTCCTACTACGCCTTCGACTGCGGCACCTGTGTCGACGAGGTACGCAAGCCGGCCGACCACACCATCGTCTCGCTGCTCATCTCTGGCGGGGTGACCCCGATCGCGTGGGAGATCCCGGCCGAGGTTCTTGAGCCCAAGAGCGGGCCGGCCATCAGCTACGACGACGTCCTCGACTTTGCCCTGCGGCTGCGCCGGACCACGCACATCGCGGCCTTCGCCCGGCCTCCTCAGGCGGCCTGAGCGGTCCCCGACGCTACTGTCGGGCATGGCTGCTCTCCTGCTCTCCCTCGGTGTCGTCCTCCTGTCGCTGATCTTTCTGGGGGCGATCGCGACCGGGCTGCTCCGGCGCCTGCGCACGATGACCAGGCAACTCGGCGTCGTGCGCCGGCAGCTCGACGGTGTTGACGAGGCGCTTTCACGCTTCTCGGCCGGCCGCCACTGACCGCTGGAATGAACCGGGGTGGCCGCTGCCGCCGTACGATGAGAGCGTACCAATCGAGGAGAGGCTCATCATGGGTGGATTTTCGCATTTGACCGGCTGGCACCTTGCCATCATCGCCGTAGTGGTGCTGGTGCTGTTCGGCTCGAAGAAGATGCCGGACGCCGCGCGCTCTTTCGGCCGATCTCTGCGCATCTTCAAGGCGGAGACCAAGGGGCTCATGGACGACAAGGACGACGTGGATGCCACCACACCGCCTACCGCTGCCAACCCGGCAGAGCATCTTCCCCAGGCCCTGCCGCAGGGCCAGGACGTAGCCCGCGCTCGCGAGGCGACCCCCACGGCGGCGGAAGCTCGCCACGACGAGCACTGACTCCCACGGAGTTGACCGGCCGTGACTGATCTCGGCCGGCTCCGGTTGCGCCGGAAGCGGCCCCGGGCGGACGGCCGGATGACCCTGGTCGAGCACCTGTACGAACTGCGGGGCCGGCTGTTCAAGGTGGCCCTCGCGGTGATCTTCGCGTCGGTGGTGTCATTCGTGCTGTTCAAGCCGATCTTCGGCTTCATCATTCACCCGTACTGCCGGCTGCCGAACACGAAGGTCTCGGTGGGGCACGGCTGCACTCTGTTCGCGTTCTCCGTGCTCGACCAGTTCAACGCACGGCTGAAGGTGTCGCTGTTTGTCGGCGGGATCCTCTCGGCTCCCGTTTGGCTCTATCAGACCTGGCGTTTCATCACTCCCGGCCTGCACGCCAAAGAGCGCAAGTGGGCGGTCATCTTCGTCAGCCTAGGAAGCCTGCTCTTCGCCCTCGGCACACTGCTGGCGTATTTCGCTCTCTACTCAGGATTGCAATTCCTGCTCAACGTTGCCGGGGGATCGGTCACCACGCTGCTCGATGTCAGTGGCTACCTTCGCTACGTCACCGCCATGGTCCTGGTATTCGGATTGGCCTTCGAGTTTCCTCTGGTGCTGGGCATGCTGAACGTGGTGGGTATCTTGCCCGCCCGACGGCTGGCGGGCTGGCGCCGCCAAGCGATCTTCCTGGGCTTCCTGTTCGCCGCCTTTGCCACGCCCGGGCAGGACCCGTTCGGCATGACGGCGCTGGGTGCGGCACTGTGGCTGCTCTACGAATTCACCTTGGCGATCGCCAAGCTCCACGACCGCCGCAAGGCCCGTCGTGAGGCGCGGGTCCGGGCCGCGGAAGGTCTCGAGGATCTCCCGGACGAGGTGGCCTCGCCGCTCGACCCGACGCCGTCAGATCTCTCCGACATCTCCTGAGCGGTAACCTGCCGCGGTGACCCGCAGCGTTGCCCTCGTCGCCAATCCGGTCGCCGCTAAGGGCCGGGCCGCTCGGCTGGTGCAGCCTGTCGTCGAGCGGCTGGCCGCTGGCGGGGTGAGCGCCCGGGTCCTCACCGGCCGCGACCGCCCCGAGTCACTCGAGCTGTGCCACCAGGCCGTACGCGACGGCGCCTCGGCCCTGGTGGTGCTCGGTGGCGACGGGATGGTCCATCTTGCCGTTCAGGCATTGGCCGGCACCGACGTACCCCTGGGCATCGTGCCGGCCGGAACCGGCAACGACTTCGCCACCTGTGTCGGTATTCCGGCGAGCATCGATGCGGCGGTCGACGTCGTCATCGCGGACTGCGTGCGGGCCGTCGACGCGGTCCGCACCGCCGATGACGCGGGCGCCGAGCACTGGTGGGCCTGCGTGCTGGGCGCCGGCTTCGACTCCGCGGTCAACGAACGCGCCAACCGGATGCGCTGGCCGCGCGGCCCGCGGCGATATGACGTGGCGATCTTCGCTGAGCTGGCCCGGCTCCGGCCGTACTCATTCGTGCTCGACGTAGACGGCGTGCGCGAGGAGGTGCCGGCCACGTTCATCGCGGTGGGGAACGCCCCGGCCTATGGCGGCGGAATGCGTATCGCGCCCATGGCCGACCTGACCGACGGGCTGCTCGACGTCATCATCGTCGGGCCGGTTTCGCGAGCCCAGATGATTCGCGTCAAGCCCCGGGTGTACGCCGGCAGCCACATCGAACATCCCGCAGTGAGCACGCGCCGCGGGCGAATGGTCCGTCTCGTCTGTGATGGCGTTGCGGCCTACGCCGATGGCGAGCGGCTGGCGGCCCTGCCGGTCACGTCGGAGTGCGTGCCCGGCGCGCTGCGGGTGCTGATCGCGAAGGGCCCGTAATCTAGGGGTTGTGAGCAGTCCCGTCGAGCGGTATTCAGCCGCTCGACGGCGGTCCAGTCACCCGGCTCTCGGGCAGTTCGCCGACGGCTATCCATTCTCCCTGGACGCGTTCCAGGTAGAGGCATGTGACGCCCTCGAGGACGGCCGGGGCGTCCTCGTGGCCGCACCCACCGGCGCCGGAAAGACCGTGGTGGGAGAGTTCGCGGTGCACCTGGCCCTGCGGCTCGGGCGCAAGTGCTTCTACACGACCCCGATCAAGGCACTGTCGAATCAGAAGTACGCCGACCTCGTCGCGCGCCACGGCGTCGCCAATGTCGGCCTGCTGACCGGCGACAACGCCCTCAGCGGAGACGCCCCGATCGTGGTCATGACCACCGAAGTGCTCCGCAACATGCTCTACGCCGGCTCACCCGTTCTCGACGGTCTGGGCTTCGTCGTGATGGACGAGGTCCACTACCTCGCCGACCGTTACCGCGGCGGAGTCTGGGAAGAGGTGATCATTCACCTCCCCGAAAGCGTCACCCTGGTGTCTTTGTCGGCGACAGTCAGCAACGCCGAAGAGTTCGGCGAGTGGCTCGTCACGGTCCGCGGCGACACCACGGTGATCGTCGAGGAGCACCGCCCCGTGCCGCTCTGGCAGCACATGATGGTCGGGCGCCAGACGTTCGACCTGTTTGCCGACGAGAGCACTCTCGACGTCGACCCCGAGTTGCTCCGACACACCCGCGAGCAGGCCCGCTTCACCGACCCGGCCGGGCGCCGGGGCCGGCCCCCCCGCGGGCGGACGTACGGTCCGAGCCGCCCCGGCGTCATCGAGCGACTCGACCGCGACGGGCTGCTTCCCGCCATCACCTTCATCTTTAGCCGCATCGGTTGCGATGCCGCCGTCGAACAGTGCCTACGGGCCGGCCTGCGGCTGACCTCGCCCGCGGAGCGCGACGAGATCCGCCGTATCGCCCAGGCGAAGACGGCCGACATCGACGCCGAGGACCTCCGCGTGCTGGGCTACTGGGAGTGGCTCGACGGGCTCGAGCGGGGGATCGCCGCGCATCACGCGGGGATGCTGTCGACGTTCAAGGAAACCGTCGAGGAGTTGTTCGTACGGGGTCTGGTCAAGGCGGTGTTCGCAACCGAGACGCTGGCCCTGGGCATCAACATGCCGGCCCGAAGTGTGGTGCTGGAAAAGCTGACGAAGTGGAACGGCGAGACCCATGCCGACGTCACGCCGGGGGAGTACACCCAGTTGACGGGCCGAGCCGGGCGCCGCGGCATCGACGTCGAGGGTCACGCCGTCGTGCTGTGGTCGCCCGGCCTCGACCCACGACAGGTCGCGGGCCTGGCCTCGACACGCACCTATCCGCTTCGGTCATCCTTCCGGCCGTCGTACAACATGGCCGTGAATCTCGTCGGGCAGATGGGCCGTAACGCGGCCCGCACCCTCCTCGAGTCGTCGTTCGCGCAGTTCCAGACCGACAAGTCCGTCGGAGGGCTGGCCAAACAGATCAGGCGCAACACCGAAGCACTCGAGGGGTACGCCGCGGCGATGACCTGCCACGTCGGCGACTTCCGGGGGTACGCCGGGTTGAGGGCGGTCATCAAGGCCCGAGAGGTGATCCTGGCCCGTTCCGGCGCGGCTCAGCGCCGAGCCGCCGCCGCCGAAGCGCTGGAGCGACTCAAGATCGGTGATGTGATTCGGATCGCGGGTGGCAAGCGCGCGGGCCTCGCCGTGATCGTCGATCCGGGGCACCAGCCCACCGGCGACCCCCGGCCGACGGTGGTGACCGAGGACCGCTGGGCCGGGCGATTGGCCGGCTCCGACATCCTGACCGAGGTCGTCCCCCTGGCTCGGGTCAAGGTGCCGCGGAATTTCAACGCCCGTTCGGCGCAGGCCCGCCGTGACCTCGCGTCCTCGCTGCGCGCCGCCACGGCGCACCTGGCGTCCGGTCAACCCCCACGGCGACGCTCCGCGGCCGCCGACGACCCTGAGCTGACCGACCTGAGGGTCCGATTGCGCAGGCACGCATGTCACGGCTGTGCCGACCGCGAGGACCACGCCAGGTGGGCCGAGCGCCACGAGCGGCTCCGGCGCGACACCGAAGCCCTGGAGCAGCGGGTGGCTAGCCGCACCGGCAGCCTGGCGCGGACATTTGACCGCGTCTGCGCTCTGCTCGAGGACCGGGGTTACCTCGATGGCGAGACGGTGACCCCCGCCGGGCAACAGCTCTCCAGGATCTGGTCGGAGTCCGACCTGCTGGTCGCCGAATGCCTGCGGACCGGGATATGGGACGACCTGGCTCCCGCAGAGTTGGCGGGCGCCGTCTCCGCGCTGGTCTACGAGGCCCGCCGGCCCGACGACCTGCCGGAGCGGGTGCCCGGTGGCGCGGTGCAGGAGGCGCTGAGTGCCACCGTGCGGTTGTGGGCTCGGCTGGAGGAGTCCGAGAGTGAGCACCGGCTGGAGTTGACCCGTCGGCCCGATCTGGGCTTCGCCTGGCCGGCCTATCGCTGGTCTCGGGGTGAGTCACTCGGCCTAGTGCTGGACTCCGCCACGGTCGAGGGGGGAGCGCTGTCCGCCGGTGACTTCGTCCGCTGGTGCAAGCAGCTGCTCGACCTGCTCGATCAGGTCGCCAAGGTCTCAGACGAGAGTTCCCGAGTGCACCAGACGGCGCGCACCGCGGGGCAGGCGGTTCGTCGCGGCGTGGTGGCGTATTCCACCGTTAGTTGAGATTTTCCCGACTCACCTCTTCCCAAGCGCCTCTCGGGGCGCAATGCTTCGCTCACTGTCGGTCATAACCAGGTGACCGGTGTGTAGTCCATGCGGAGGACCCCGTGATGAGAAGGACCACTTTCATCGGTGCGGTGGCGGTGGCGGCCACCATGTTCGACCACGGCGTTTGCCGGGCCGGCCGCCGCCGCGGCGCCGCAAGGCGCCATCCTGCGCGCCGGCGGGCCGACAGCTGTCTCCAACAGCTACATCGCCGTACTCAAGGACTCGACTACCGCGCGCTCACAGGTCTCCGCGAGCGCCCGTGACCTCGCGACCCGGCATCACGGCTCGGTGCAGTACATCTACCAGTACGCGCTGCGAGGATTCGCGGCGACGATGAGCGAGGCCGACGCCCGGCAGCCCGCCGCCGAACCGAAGGTCGCCTATGTCGTGCAGAACCACATCATGCGGCTTTCCGGCACCCAACTGAACCCGCCGTCGTGGGGCCTGGACCGAATCGATCAGCGCAACCTGCCCCTGGACGACTCCTACACCTATCCGAACACCGCGTCGAACGTGCACGCCTACATCATCGACACCGGCATCCGGTTCACCCACCAGACGTTCGGCGGGCGCGCCACCTCCGGCTTCGACGCCATCGATGGTGGTCCCGCCGACGACTGCAACGGCCATGGCACCCACGTCTCCGGCACCGTCGGAGGTAGCCAGTACGGCGTTGCCAAGGCCGTCCAGCTCGTGGCCGTGCGGGTGCTGAACTGCCAGGGCTCCGGCACCACCGCCCAGGTGGTTCGGGAATCGACTGGGTCACGCAGAACGCCATCAAGCCGGCCGTGGCCAACATGAGCCTCGGTGGCGGAGCCGACACCGCACTCGACAACGCCGTGAGCAACTCGATCAACTCCGGCGTCACCTACGGCATCGCGGCCGGCAACGGCGACATCCTCGGCAACCCGCAGAACGCCTGCAACACCTCGCCCGCCCGGGTGCCCGCCGCCATCACAGTCGGTGCCACCCAGATCAACGACGCGAAGGCGTCCTTCTCCAACATCGGCACCTGCCTGGACATCTTCGCTCCCGGGGTGAACATCACCTCTTCGTGGAAAACCAGCGACACTGCCACCAACACCATCAGTGGCACGTCCATGGCGACGCCGCACGTGGTGGGTGGTGCCGCGCTCTACCTGTCCACCAACCCCACGGCGACGCCCCAGCAGGTACGTGACAACCTCGTCAACGCTGCCACCACCGGCGTGGTAACCAATCCCGGCACCGGCTCGCCCAACAAGCTGCTCTTCGTGGGCGGCGCTACGGGCAACACGGTGACGGTGAACAACCCCGGGAACCGGACCGGAACCGTGGGTACGGCGACGAGCCTGCAGATGACCGGCAGCGATTCTGCTGGGCGGACGTTGACCTACAGCGCGACCGGCCTACCGCCGGGTTTGACGATCACGTCGGGCGGGCTGATCTCCGGTACGCCGACGACGGCGGGCACCTACACCGTCACGGTGACGGCGACGGACTCCACCGGGGCGAGTGGCTCGACGACGTTCACGTGGACGATCAACCCTGCCGGTGGCGGTTGTGCGTCACCGGGTCAGAAGCTGGGCAATCCCGGCTTCGAGACCGGTATTGCGGCACCGTGGTCGGCCACCGCGGGCGTGATCGACAACTCGACCGCGGAGCCCGCGCGTACCGGCTCGTGGAAGGCCTGGCTGGACGGGTACGGCACGACGCACACGGACACGCTGTCGCAGACGTTGGCCATCCCGAGCGGGTGCACGACGTACATCCTGTCGTTCTGGCTGCACATCGACACGGCCGAAACCACGACAACCATCGCCTACGACAAGCTGACCGTGAAGGTCGGGACGACCACGCTGGCCACGTACTCCAACCTCAACAAGAACGCCGGCTACGTACAGAAGTCGTTCAACCTGGGTGCATTCGCCGGGCAGACGGTGACCTTGAAGTTCACTGGCACCGAGGACGTGTCACTGCAGACGTCCTTCGTCATCGATGACACTGCCCTGAACGTGTCCTGATCGCGGAAGCACGCATCGGAGCCCCGGCAGCGCCGCCGGGGCTCCGGCGTGACTGCCCTTCGCCAAGGTCAGTCAGCTGATAGCTCCTGCACGACCGCCCGAGTAGCGCGACACCCCCGTGGGACGTGATCAAGGACTTCACGTCAGCGGAAACGGACAGTGAGGCACGAACATCGACGTGAAGTCCTTGATCACCGCATCGGATCGGCCGGCACGGCGAGCGGATCGACATCGGGCACGAGATGGTCGCGGAGGACCTCGGCCGCCCGGTCGACGTCGTCTTCGGTGGTGGAGAGGTGAAACGACAGCCGAAGTCGCCCCGCCCGCATCGAGGCCACAATCCGCGCCGCGTGCAGCGCCTCGCCGGTCCGGTCGTCGACGGCGAGAGACGCGATCGCAGAATCGCCGGGCGGCAGGCCGAGCTGAGCGCGGAAGCGGTTCGCGAGGCCGGTGGCGTGCTCGTGGAGCGCGGCTATTCCGACCTCGGCCAGCAGATCGAGAGCCGGGGCGGCGCCGACCCAGGAGAGCCAGGCCGGCGAGACGTCGAACCGGCGGGCGTCGCCGGCCAGGCGCAGCGGCCCGCCGTAGATGCTGGACCACCGATCGGCGCCGGCGTACCAGCCAGCGTTGTTCGGCACGAGCTCGTCGAGCAGGTCCGGCGCAATGGTGAAGTACGCGGTGCCGCGGGGGGCCAGCAGCCACTTGTAGCCACCGCCCACGGTGTAGGCGAAGCGGCCGGCGTCCACGGGCAGCCAGCCGGCGGCCTGAGTGATGTCCAACAGCACCCGGGTGTCCGTCGCGGCGCAGGACTCTGCCAGCGCATCGAGGTCGGTCAGGCGTCCGTCGGCGGACTGCACCGCTGATACGGACACCAGCGTGGTGTGCGACGTCACGGCGTCCGCGATCCGCTCGAGCGGCACTTCGCGCACCGTGACGCCTCGACCGGCCTGCGCGTAGAACGGGAACAGGATGCTGGTGAAGTCGCCGGCGGCGGTCAGCACCTCGCTGCCATCGGGCAGAGACGCGGCGACCAGCCCGGCGAACACCGACACCTGGCTGTCGACCGCTACCGCGCCCGGATCGACGCCCACCAGCCGGGCGTACGTCGCCCGGGCCGCGGCGAGCGGCTCGTCATAGGCGACCGGATCGGCCGTGCCCGCGCGCCATTCGAGCAGCGTCGCGTGCAACGCGGCCAGGCTGCGCCGAGGCGGCAGGCCCAGCGTGGCGGTATTGAGGTAGATGACCTCGGCGTCGAACTCCTCGCGCGCCGCCGCCAGCAGAGCTTCTGTCATGGCACCACGATGGGGGCGC
>JBBPZR010000087.1:0-14611 GCA_038276285.1 Mycobacteriales bacterium
GGACGCACTGGCCGACCTGCTGGTCACGGCAGCGGAGACCGACGACTACCTGCGGCAGGCCATTGCCGTAGGCCGGTGAGGGGACAGGCACAGATGCAGATCCTGGACTTTGCCACGCTGGCGGTCACCGGGTTCGTGGCGGGCGCGGAGTTCGGGTCATACGCCTTCGTGCACCCGGTGATCCGCCGCCTGCCCCCGACCGCACACCTGCACGTTGAGCAGGGGCTGCTGCGGACGTTCGGCCGGGTAATGCCCGTCGGCATGACGCTGTCCGTCGTGCTGGCGATCGCCGGCGCGGTGGGCGTTGACGGCGGCCGGCCCTGGCGGTGGCTGGCCGCCGTCGCCTTCGCGCTCGCGCTGGTGTCGACGATCGTCTTCAACGTGCCGATCAACCTGGCCACCGGCAAGTGGGACGCCGACAACCCGCCGCCGGACTGGAAGGCCACCCGCAACAAGTGGGAGTTCTTCCAGGGCCTGCGCTCCTGGCTGCTCCTGATCGGCTTCGTCCTGGTCTGCCTCGCCGTGACCGCCGGCGGCTGACGAGCGCTACCCGTTGCCCAGCCCGACCGGGCAGGAGACGCCGGTGCCGCCGATGCCGCAGTAGCCGTTCGGCACCTTGTGCAGGTACTGCTGGTGGTAGTCCTCGGCGAAGTAGAACTCTCCCGCTGGCTTGACCTCCGTGGTGATCTCGCCGTACCCGGCGGCCTTGAGACCGTCCTGGAACGCCGCCCGAGTCTCCTCGATCGCCTGCCGCTGGTCGTCGCCCGAGCAACGTCCATCTCTGGCAGACCCGACACGCCCGCTAGTCTGCCGCCCAGAAGTCACCCGCGTTGCGACGTTCGCTGGAATCCGCCCACCTTGAGCAGGTCGCGGTAGTCAACCGCGACCGTCCGGGACAGCGGGAGGCGCTGGCCGTGTCCCGGGCAGGGACACCGTGGTGGTCACCAAGCTCGGCCGGCTGGCACGCTCGCTTCCCGACGCGCGGGACATCGTCAAGGAGCTGACCGCCGGTGACGTGAAGGTCAATATCGGCGGCTCGAGCGCTGCGATACGAGCATCGCCGGGTCGCAGCTGAGCAACTGCCCGCCCAGCCCGACGACCATCGCCTGGTGCTGGGCCAAGAGCGGCGACTGGCGTCGCCGCATCGAGCCGGTCGTTGCCACCGTCGGTGAGGTGTAGCAACCCCAGACAAGCGCCAAGCCCGAGCGCCACCGTCGTCCGGCCGGGTCCCGGGCTCACTTCCACGCACCTACTAGCACGGGCATCGCCAAGCGCCGCGCGCCCCCGCGGTCCTGTCACGCCCACCAAAGCTGCCAGCGCTGGATCAACTCTCCACCGCCGCCCAAACGGACCAGACTCGGTCCGCTTGCTTAAGGCGACCCAAGACGCAGGGGGCCTCGAAACGAGCTCACGCCCGCCCGGCGGCCTGAAACCCCAGCCCCGCCCGACGGCCAGAGTTCGCCGGCACACACCCGTTTGCGGCTGGTGACAGCATCGTTCCCAGCACCCCGTGCTAGGGCCGGTGGCCGTCCCAGGTCAGGATGTTGACCAGCAGGTCAGCCTGCTCGATCGCGTCGTCGAGGGCGTTGTGAGTGTGCTTCCTCTTCGACATCAGCGACTTGGGCATCCGCCGTTTGACCGACCGGGCGATCGGCTGCCGGCCTCGTACGGCGTAGGCGGTCTTGATGTCCAGGTGCGTCGAATGCCCGAAGGGGCTGCCACCGTCGGCGAAACGGACCAGGTACCAGTAGGTGAACAGCCAGTCGAAGCCGAGGGGGTAGGCGCAGAACACCGGCCGGGCGTCGTGCTGCCGCCCCTGAGCCCGCACCCAGGCAGCGAACTCCGTCATCGCCTTCCCCGGGTCGCGGCCGGCGGTGCGCAGTTTCTCGCGGTCGAGCCCCGACACCGCCAGCGCCTCGGGCACCCAATCCGGCGAGATCGGCCGCAACTCGGCGTAGAAGGTGTCGACGGTCGGGTCCAGCCGGACGAACTCGCCCTCGTCGGTCAGCCGTCCGGCGACGGAGGCGCCAAGGGAGGACATGGAGTACGGCCCGGGCAGCGGGCCGTCGGCCTCGACGTCCACGGAGATGTAGAGATCGCATGCGCCGCTTCCAGCGCCGGGCCGGCTCACCTCCGCAGCGCGTCGGCGACCGCGGTTTCCTGGCGGCCCAGGAAGTGCGGGCGCGGGCGCAGTGCGATCTGCCCGACCGCTTCGATGTCGGCGACATCCTCGCGCAGCATTCCTCGTACGGTGCGACCGCGGTCGTAGGCACCACTGTCGTCGCCGACACCGTCGGGGTAGATCCGGGCGCCGAGGACAAGCGCCACAGGGGCATCGGGCGGTCGCCCCTCGTGGAGCCAGGCCCGGCTATAGACGTGAACCCACACCGCCGGAGCAACTGCGGTCGCCAAGACACGGGCAGTGGCCAGTAACCACACCCGGCGCCGGCCCAGGAGGCGCCGCGCCGAGGGGTGCCCGGTCGAGGGGCGCGGTCGGAACATACGCGGAGCTTAGAGTCAGGCGGAGGTACGGCGCTGTCGCCGTGCGGCCAACTCATCGGAGCTCATCCGCTCCTCGACCGCTCCGTCGGCGCGCTCGTGCGGCAGCGTCGCCAGCGAGCCCTCCAACTCACGGAAGGCGCCGCTGACGGCGATTCCGAAGACGCCCTGCCCGCCCTGGAGGAGGTCGACGACTTCCTCGGCGGAAGCGCATTCGTAGACCGTGGTGCCGTCGGACAGCAGGGTGATGTGCGCCAGATCGTCGGTGCCCCGCGCCCGGAGCTGATCGACAGCAGCGCGGATGTTCTGCAGGGAGACGCCGGTGTCGAGCAGCCGCTTCACGATCTTTAGGACCAGGATGTCGCGGAACGAATACAGCCGCTGCGTGCCGGAGCCGGCCGCCGGCCGGATCGTCGGCTGGACCAGCCCGGTGCGGGCCCAGTAGTCCAGCTGCCGATAGGTGATTCCGGCGGCGGAACACGCGACCGGCCCGCGATAGCCGACCATCTCGTCGGGACTCTGCGGCAGTCCGTCGGTGAACAGGACCTGCTGGTCCGGGGAAGTGCCGGGGTCGCGGAACTCCACGGAGGCCTCCACCAGATGCGCTCGCGTCGCCGGCGGGCAACACGGTCAAGCGGTACAACGCTCATTACGGACAACGCTCAATACGTACAACGGTGCAACGGAACTTCGCTCGTGCTTGGACGGTAGGTGCCATCTCTGCTGCGGGCAACGACCGCCCCCGGCGTGGCGGAAACCTAAAGCTCTAGTTGAGGGTTATGGCTCACGAGGACCCACCCCCGCTGCCGCCGAAGTCCTCCGGGGAGATCTGGTCGAGGAATTCGCGGAACTTCTCCACCTCGTCCTCTTGCTCGTCCGGAACCGCGATACCGGCCTCGTCGAGCACCTGCTCGGCGCCGTAGATGGTCACGCCGGTGCGCATCGCCAGCGCAATGGCGTCGGAGGGACGGGCACTGACCCGCACTCCTTCTGGAAACACCAACTCGGCGTAGAACACGCTCTCGCGCAGCTCGGTGATGTTGACCGCCTGCAGGGGCCGGCCCAGCGCGGTCAGCACATCGCGGAGCAGATCGTGGGTCATCGGCCGCGCGGGTCGCACTCCCTGCTGCTCGAAGGCGATCGCGGTGGCCTCGACGGCGCCGATCCAGATCGGCAGGTAGCGCTCACCGGCGACCTCGCGGAGCAACACGATGGGCTGGTTGGACGGCAACTCGACGCGCACCCCGACGACGCTGAGCTCCTGCACGACAGCCTCCCAGCCGACCGGTGACCTGCCTCTAGGAAACTACACGGCGGGCGCTCCGTCGTGCACGATTGCGGGCTAGCCGTCGGGCTAGCCGCCCAACTCCGTCCGCAATCCGGCGCGAACCAGGGTCGCGTGCAGGCGGATCGACAGGGCAGCGAGTTCGCGAACCGTCTCCTGGGCCCGGTCGCGCGCCTCGGGGTTGCGCTGGCGGGTCAGCGGGGTGACGACCTGTGCGAACAAGCCGATCTCGCGGTCGGCCGCCGTGCGGTAGGCGCGCAGATGGCGGGCCTCGATGCCGAACCGGCTCATCTCCGCGATTGCCCTGGCCACGACGAGCGCGTCGCCGTCGTAGAAGCCGGTCGGGGGGCGCACGATCAGGCCGTACTGCTCGACCGCCTTCAACGCGTCCTCGTCGAGCCCCGACTCGGTCAGCAGTTCGGCGCGCGACAACCGGACACCGCCAGCCTCATGACCGAAGTCGGCGGCCGAGGGAAGGCCGTCGGTGGACACGAGAGCGCGCGGCACCCGCGGAGACCCGCCACTGACCGCGGGTGGCTCCAGACCGCGGTCAATCGCGTCGAGATGCTCCTTGATCACCCGCAGCGGGAGGTACTGGTCACGCTGCGCGGCAAGCACATAGCTGAGCCGGGCGACGTCGTCGCGAGAGAACTTGCGGTAGCCCGATGCGGTGCGGTCGGGCTCGATTAGACCCTCTGCCTCGAGGAAGCGGATCTTGGAGATGGTCACATCGGGAAACTCAGACCGCAGGTGGCCAAGCACCTCACCGATGCTGAGGAATGCGCGGGCCGACGTGCCGGAAGCGCTCACGTCCCGGCTCCGGAGCCGGCCACCTCCGCGCTGCGCGGCCCGGTCAGGAAGACCAAGCGGAACTTGCCGATCTGCACCTCGTCCCCGCCCGCCAGTGTTGCGGTCTCGATTCGCTCCCGGTTGACGTAGGTGCCGTTGAGGCTGCCCACATCGCGTACGGAGAAATGGCCGCCGTCGCGTCGAAACTCGGCGTGCCGCCGGGAAACCGTGACGTCGTCGAGGAAGATGTCGCTCTCGGGATGCCGTCCGGCTGTCGTGACATCTTCGTCGAGCAGGAAGCGGCTTCCAGCGTTGGGACCTCGGCGCACCACCAGCAGCGCGGACCCGCCAGGCAGAGCCTCAACGGCCCGGGCATGTGCGTCGGCCAGGGTGTCCGTGGACTCGGCCTGCGGCTCGTCGATCGCGCCGATGGTCATGGTGGATGTCGCGTCCAGTGAGGCACCCTGCGTGCCTGACGAAGCGGTCAGCGCGGCCCCGCAACGCGTGCAGAAGCGGCCATCCTCGGGGTTCTGCTGGCCACACCGGGGACACGTCACGGTCGCCATCGCCTCCTGGCTGCGTCGGGGAAAGTCTCGACGCCAACCGTACCTTCACGGTTAGGCGTGGGGCCGAGCGTAGTCAGCGATTCGAACGGGGGTCAACAACGGCACGCGGTCACGCGCCGGCGATTCGCTCCTCATAGGCCGCCGCGTCGAGCAACCCTTCGTCGTTCAGCGGCCCGTCGAGGGTGAGTTCCACCATCCATCCGGCGCCGTAGGGATCGGAGTTCAGCAACTCGGGCGAGCCATCGAGAGCGTCGTTGCGCGCGCGAACGACTCCGGCGGCGGGCGCGTAGACGTCGGAGACGCTCTTCGTCGACTCCACCTCCCCCATCGGCTGGCCGGCTACGACCCGTGCACCGACCTCGGGCAGTTGGACGAACACGATGTCGCCGAGCGCACCCTGGGCGTAGTCGGTGATGCCGATGCGCACCAGGTCGCCGCCCTCGATATCGCGGATCCACTCGTGCTCGGCGGTGTAGCGGAGGTCGGCGGGCGTCATGGCGGCAGATCCCTTCGACACGGCGTCAGTAGGTCCTGAAACGGCCCGGCACGGGCGCGCGCTACTTGGTCGGCCGAGCGTACTGAGGGGCCTTCAAGGCTCGCAACGCGGTCACCTGAACGCTACGGCTCTGCCGCACGTCCAGCGAGCCCCCCACCTGGCGGACTGTGTCGGCGACGCCGCCGGGGATGTCCAGAGCGGCCGCCATGGTCGGGCCGTCACCGATCGCGGTGAAGGTGTACGGACCAGCGAGGGCATGACCGTCGATCTTGACCCCGTTGCCGCCGCTGTCGGTGAACCACGTGCCGGCCCCCACCCGCACCGACGAGGCGCCAGTGCCGTCGATCTGCACCGCCTCGGCACCGGCACCGCGGATCTCCTCGAGTGCATCGAGGAGCACATCGGATGACACGTGCCTGCTGCCCTCGCCGATGGTCACGACGACGCCGGGCCCGGAAGCGGGCACGGTGCCGGCCAGGACGCCCAACTCCCCGGAGCGCTTCCTCGCCTCCGCCAGGGCGACCACCGTGCGGTCGCTCCCGGAACTGATCCGGTCGCGGGCGGTCTGCAGAGCGGCGAGCTCCGTGCGCAGGCGATCCTCGCGGGCGGAGAGGTCATCGAGGATGCGTACGAGGTCCTCCTGGCGGGCCGACGGCAGCGCCGAGGACTGCGTGCTGTGCACCTGGACGGCGAGGGCGAAGCCCAGGAGTCCGCAGAGCACACCGATGAGGACGCCGGCCCGGAACCTGAACCGCCAAGCGGTCGGAATCCTGGGTCGCTTCACGAGGAGGCCGCCATTCAGGCCCGAAAGACATGGCGCCGGATGGCGGCCACGTTGCCGAATATCCGGATGCCCAGGACGACGACGACGCCGGTCGAGAGCTGGGCACCCACGCCCAGATGGTCACCGAGGAAGACGATCAGTCCGGCGACGAGCACGTTGGAGACGAAGGACACCACGAATACCCGGTCGTCGAAGATGCCGTCGAGGGCCGCGCGTACACCGCCGAAAACCGCATCGAGCGCGGCTACCACGGCGATCGGGAGATACGGCTGCAGGCCGATCGGCACCGTCGGTCGGAACACGATGCCGAGCACCAGACCCACCACCAGTGCGGCGGCGCCGATCAACGGACGGGCCCGCTGGGAACGGCGTACTTCAGGGTGGTGGCCGGTGCGGCGGGCAACTCCAGATGACCGGCGCGGGAAATCTTGAACGTGATCCCGTACAGCTGGACGAAGTCGGTCAACGAACGCGCCGCTTTGCTGTCAGCGAACCGTGGTTGCATCCGGCCAGCATCCCCTATGACGCGGATTTGGTAGGGGCTCGACACCGGCCGGAAATCCACCAGGATCGCGCCACCGGCGGACCTGATCGTCGAAGTCGGGGACAGCCGTTGCCCGCCGACGCTGATCGCCTCGGCACCCGACGCCCACAGGGCGTTGACGATCGCGGCCAGGTCGCGGTCCTGGATCTGTCCCGCCGTGGTCGGGTCGTTCTGCGGGCGGACCCCGGTGAGCGGGTCCGGCGTGCCGCCGGCGTTGCCGACGGTCACTATGAGGCCGGCACCACGGACCGGCACCAGGGCGGTGGCGCCATCGAGGTCGGTCAGGCGGCGCACCGCCTGCGCGCCGGCTGCGCTGCTGGTCAGGGCGCGGGCCTGTTCCTCGTTCAGCTTTCTGCGCAGTGCCGTGGCCTGTCTCTGGAGCCGGTCGGTGAGCGCGGCGCGAGCGCGTACGTCGTCGGCCAGAGCGGCGCGGGTCCGGGCGGCCTGCGGTGCGCGGGCCGTCGCCTGCGCGTACGCCACGGCGAGCAGCACCCCGATGGCGAGCAGCACCAGAACCCGGGTGCCCGCGCCCAGGCGGCGGGCCCGCGGCGATATCGGGCGCTCCGACCGACGCGCCGCGGCAACCTGGTAGCCCGGCTCGAGGTGGTTCTCCAGGAGGTCTCGCAACAGGCCGGAGCCGACACGGCGTTCCTTCTGCGTCTCGACGCTCAGCGCTCCGCCTCCTCCACCACTGCCGACCAGTGGTCCAGCAATTCCTGCGAAGCGGGCTCATCGACGCCTTCGGCCCAGACATGCGCCAGGGCCTCGGACTGATCAGGTAGGACCAGCACCCAGCTGGAATCATCAAACAGCACGCGGACGCCATCCGTGGTGTCGATGTCGTGGCCGGCGGCGGCCTCAGCCACCGCACGCATGACCGCCCCCTTGGCCGCCCACGGCACCCGGATCGAGGCGCGCAAGACGTGTGCTTGCGGGATCCGGGCGTCGATCTGCGACAGCGGGAGCCGGGACCGCGCCACCAGGCCGACGAGCCGCACGAACGCCGCGACGGCGTCGATGTTGCGACTCACCTCGGGTACGACGAAACCGCCTCGCCCGTCTCCGCCGAAGATCAGTTCGTCTGTGGTCAGCGAGGAGTGCACGGGAGACGCGGTGCCGGTCCAGGAGATGCCGACACCGTGGAATCGGGCGACCCGCTCGGCCACCCGGGTGACGTTGACCGGCACGGCCACCGCACCCTTGCCGCGCTCCGTGCAGATCAGGTCGAGCATGACGAGCAGACCGCGATCGTCGCCGATCGCATGACCCAACTCGTCGACGATGCACATGCGCTCGCCGACATGATCGAAGCGCACGCCGAACGCGGCCCTGGAGGAGGCGACCAGGTCGCCGAGCCCCCTCACATTGGCGTCGCGTTCGGCCGGCGTCTCGGTGGTCACCGATTCGTCGGCGCCGAGGTTCATCGTCAAGACGTCGATCCCGAGCCGGCCGAGCATGCTGGGGAGCACGAACGATGCGGCACCACCGGCGATGTCCACGACGACCTTGAGCTCAGCCTCGCGGATGCCACTCAGGTCAAGGCAACCCAGCAACTCCGCTGTGTAGGTCTCGAAGCTGCGGGGCGGGAAGGACAGCTCGCCGATGTCCGCGGCCAGCGCGCGGCGAAACTCCTGCCGGGACAGCGCTCGCTCGATCCTGCGTTGCGTGGACTGCGAGATGTCGACGCCGTCGGCATCGAAGATCACGATGTCGATCGACTCCTGGTCCCCCGGCGCGGTGCGCAGCAACAGGCCGCCCGCCGCGTCACTGTGCGCGGTCAGGAAGCGGGCCACCGGTGTCGGCGCCACCTCGTAATCGCGCACGTCGATGGCGCTCAAGGTCAGCCCGCTGATGACGGCCCGCTTGAGCGCTCGGGCGGCTCGGGACGCGTCGCGGGCGGTCGTGATGACGGTCCCCTTCGGCAAGGTCGTCGCGTACGCCGATGCCAGTCGCACGACGCTCTCCGAGGTGATCTCGACGTTCACCAGCCCGCTCACCCCGCGGCGGCCGAACACCGCACGGCTGCCGCGGCTCTCCCAGATGACGTTGTCGGTGATGTGCGCCCCGGCCTCGATGGTCTTGGACGGATAGACCTTCACGCCGCTGCTGAGGTAGGCCTCCTCCTCGATGACGCAGCCGTCACCGATGATCGCCCCCTCCTCGATCCGGGCCGAGCGCAGGACGGCCGTGTTGTCCCCGAGCACGCAGCCGCGAAGGTTTGTCGCAGGGCCGATGAAACAGTTGTCGTGCACGAGGGCGCGGTGCAGGAAGGCGCCTTCCTTCACGACGACGTTGTCACCGAGCACCGTGAATTCGCGCAACTCCGCGCCCGCCTGGATCCGGCAGTTGCGGCCGAGATACAACGGGCCCTTAAGCGTCACGCTGGGGTCGACCTCAGCCCCTTCTCCGATCCAGATGCCCGGCGCCACTTCAAATCCGTCGACCTCGACATCGACTTGACGGTTGAGCACATCGGCCTGTACGCGCAGATAGGACTCGGGCGTGCCGACGTCCTCCCAGTAGTCCTCGAGCAGCCAGCCGTACATCGGCAAGCCCTGCTCGAGCAGATGGGGAAACACATCGGCGGCCCAGTCGACGGATGCACCCGGAGCGACCAGGTCGAGGACCTCCGGCTCGATGACGTAGATCCCGGTGTTGACCAGGTCCGAAAACACCTGTCCCCACGTGGGCTTCTCCAGGAATCGCTGGATGCGGGCAGCCTCGTCGACGATGACGATGCCGAAGTCCAGCGGGTCGGGCACCCGTTTGAGCGCGACGGTCACCAGTGCACGACGTTCGCGGTGGAACGCCAGCAACGATGTCAGATCGGCGTCGGTAAGGGCATCGCCGGAGATGACGAGGAACGGCTCACCGCGCAAGGCATCTTCGGCATTCTTGACGCTCCCGGCGGTGCCGAGCGGCTTCTCCTCCGTGGCGTACGACAACGACATGCCCAGTTCAGCGCCGTCGCCGAAGTAGTTCCGTACCGAGGAGGCGAGAAATTGCACGGTCACCACCGTGTCGGTGATCTGGTGACGGCGGAGAAGCAGCAGTACGTGTTCCATGATCGGGCGGTTGACGACGGGCAGCAACGGCTTCGGCTGGTTGGCCGTCATCGGGCGCAGTCGGGTGCCCTCACCACCGGCCATGACGACAGCTCTCATGTGCTGGCTTCCTCCCGCCGGCTCTGGCCGACCAGGCGCCACACCCCGATGACGTAAAGGCAGCCGGCCCACCAATACAGAGCCGTGCCCCAAATAACGAAGGCCCAACCGATCGGCCGGGCGAGCGTGGCAACGATCCCGTGACCAATCGAGAGCAAAAGGAAGGGAAATGCGTACAGCAGATTGAACGTCGCCGCCTTTCCCAGGAAATGCACCGGGGGCGGGCCGTAGCCGTAATGCCGGAGCACCGGCAGGCACAGCGCGAGAAGCAGGTCCCGGGCAACGAGCGCGGCGGCCAACTGCCACGGGATGATGTCGCGGAGCACAAACGCCACCAGCGTCGCCACGATATACAAGCGGTCGGCAATTGGATCGAGCAGCTGACCGAGGCGGCTCACCTGGTCCCATGCGCGGGCCAGCTTGCCGTCGAGGTAGTCACTGAAACCGGCGAACAACAAGACGGCGAGGGCCGGGAGGTCGGCGTGCGGTCCGAGGAGCAGGACCAGAAACACGGGTACACCGAGCAGCCGCAGCAGGCTTAGCAGGTTGGGCAGCGTGAGGATCCGATCACTGACCGGTGATGCCGATTCCACGCGGACGGGGCTTTCGGGATCCCCGCCGGCGACCGTCGCCACGAAGATCTCCTCCCACCGGCTGCCCCGGTCGGGCCACCGGGCCTCTTGATGAGTTCCACCGGGCACTGACTCCGCGACATGGTGATCCGCGGAGCCGCCTCTCGATCCTAGGCGCACCTGTCGTGTCACCGAGGTCTGGAAAACTTCCGTACCAATGTGATCTACGACTGACGACGGTCGGCACGTCGGGCTGGGGGGAGGTCTCTGCTGAGCACCGCTCTCTGGCGGAGACGCTCTCCGTCGTCCTGCTGCTGGCGGTGTTGGCCTTCCCAGTGGCCCGACCGCGGCGATGGCCCGAGGCCGTCACAGTTGCGGCGACATCCGCTCTGGTGCTGGGCGCATCGGGCCCTGCGAGTGCCGGCGGGACGACGGCCGCGGTTGCGCGGTCGACGGTCGCTGCCGGCGACGTCCTGTTCTGGGCGCGCACGAACGCCTGCGAGTGCTACAGCCCGTTCGCGGGCTATTCGATTGTGAAGGCCTCGGCCGCCGCGCCGTCGGTGGTTGCAACTGTGCTCGCCGGCTCGGGCAGCCCCTTTCCCTCTCTCGACTTTTCCGGCCCGGAGGTTTCCCCGGACGGCGGCAGACTCGCGTACGTCAAGGGCATCCTCCAGGACTCCGTGCGGACGACCACCCTTGAGGTCCGCGATCTCGCGACTGGCAGCACGACTGTGCTGGCCAGGGAGACGGACGCCGACGGAAATGAACACCTGCTAAGCGAGCCGACGTGGTCGCCGAACGGCGACACCATCGCCTACGTCAGGCAGGTCGTCGTCTCCCAGTCGCCCGTCGAAGTCAAGGTCGTGGCGACCTCTGGTGGCCCCAGCAGGACCGTCCAGGACATGGCTTTTGCCCCTGCATGGCGACCGGATGGCAAGTTGACGGTGGCCCGGCTCGATCCGCAAGGCAGCTACGTCACCACCGGGTTGTGGATCACGGGGGCGACGCCAACCGATTCCGTCCTCATTCCCGGCAGCGAAGGCGCCGGTGACCACGCATGGTCACCGGACGGTACGAAGGTCGCCTTCGCCAAGCTCGACCGGGTGGGCGACTCAACCATCGCTACCCTGCCGGCAGCGGGTGGGACGGCCACCACGATAGTGCCGTTCAACCAGAAACGCGACTCTGCGCCGGCCTGGTCCAGCGACGGGCAGCGGGTGTACTTCACCCAAGAGGAGCTCTTCCCGGGTGGTGGCGCTCCGGTGCAGATCATGCGGGTTGCGAGCACCGGCGGTCTGGTTTCCACGGTGGCTTCCGACGGCGGCTACAACGTCTCGCCCTCGGTCACGACGAAGGTGGCTGCGCCGGTGCCGTCGCGGTCGGACGACTTCAACGGTGACGGCTACGCCGATGTCATCGGCCGTAGCGCGGCATCGGGTGACCTGCGGTTGTACTTCGGTAATGGGCTCGCCCTGTCCGGCTTCCGGGTGATCGGCACGGGGTGGAGCAGCGTGACCGCGGTGTTCTCCCCGGGGGACTTCAACGGCGACGGCCATCCCGACGTCATCGGGCGGATGTCCAACGGTGACCTGCGGCTGTATTTCGGCACCGGGACCGGCCTGTCGGGGTTCCGGGTGATCGGGACCGGCTGGGGCGGGTTCAGCGCGGTGTTCTCCCCGGGTGATTTCAACGGTGACGGCCATCCCGACGTCATCGGCCGCACCTCGACCGGCGATCTGCGGCTGTGCCTCGGCAACGGGACCACGCTGCTGAGCGGTTTTACGGTGATCGGGACCAGGTGGGCCGGTTTCAGCGCGGTGTTCTCCCCGAGTGACTTCAACGGCGACGGCCATCCCGACGTGATCGGCCGTGCCTCCTCCACCGGTGACCTGCGCCTGTACTTCGGCACCGGAACGACACTGAGCGGTTTCGCGGTGATCGGCATTGGCTGGAGCGGCCTATCTGCCTTGTTCTCCCCCGGGGACTTCAACCTCGATGGCAAGCCCGACGTCATCGGCCGAATATCCAATGGTGACCTGCGGGTGTACTACGGCAACGGCAGCCGGCTGTCCGGCTACCGGGTGATCGGGATCGGCTGGAACGGCATCAACGCCATCCTCTGACGGGTCCACGAGGGGCGGCCCGCGCAAAGTCGCCCGTTGCCCCTGGCTATCCGCTTCCCGACCTGCAGATGGACCTGTTGTTGGTCCAGAATATCCGCTGACGTTCAGCCTCGGCCAGGGTTCTTGCAGGTCAAAGGGCATGTGAGAGTTCAGGCACGTTTGCCCCGTGTCGCCCCGATCTGACCCTGTGTTGCACGCTGGTTGCACGCGCGTCAGTCGCATGTGGCCAGTCCCCGTCGTTATCGCGGCCGATCTCAGCTGGCACGTGCTCGTCCCCCGGCGTCGCTGTTCGCGGCTAGGTGGAGTGGCGCTGCTTGTCCCGATCACGTGCGCCCGGAGTGGCGCAAACGCAGCTGGTCTGCGACCTGGGACCCAACGCTGGCAACGGTTTCACCCCATGGGGTGAAAGATCGCCATGCATTGCAGGTTTCGTGCCGGTCGCTCTTATGGTCATCATGATGAAGGAGACTCGGACGGTTGCCGTCGTCCTAGGCACCAGACCGGAGGCGATCAAGCTCGCGCCGGTGGTAGCCGCTTTGCGCGACTCGGGTTGGGCACGCCCGGTGGTGATCACCACCGGGCAGCACGAGCCTGAAGTCATCGACGAGATCCTTGGCCTCTTCGGCCTGACCGTCGACGTCGACCTGGCCGTTCCTCGAGACGAACGCAGCCTCGCCGACTTCACCGCGATGCTGCTTCACGAGGTCGACGGGATGCTCGCCCGGATCCATTCTGACCTGGTGATTGTCCAGGGCGACACCGCCACGACACTGTCGGCGGCACTCGCCGGATTCTTTCGGCACGTACCTGTGGTTCACGTCGAGGCCGGCCTGCGTACGTACGACCTCGAGTCTCCATTCCCGGAGGAGGGCAATCGTCGGCTCGTGACCCAGGTCGCGTCGCTGCACCTCGCGCCCACGGTGAGCGCCGCGGCGAACCTCTTCCGCGAGGGCGCTGCCGCCGATCGGGTGCTGCTCACCGGCAACACCGTGATCGACGCCCTTCACGCGGCGAGTGCGCTCCGCCGCCCGTACGGCGACCCGGCGCTCGAGAAACTCGACGCCTCCGGCCGCCGGGTGGTGGTCGTGACAGCGCACCGCCGCGAGTCGTGGGGTGAGCCGATGCACCGCATCGGCCGTGCAGTGGCCCGGATCGCCGCGGCCCATCCCGAGATCGGAATTGTCCTGGCGGCACATATGAATCCCGCCGTGCGCACGGTGCTCGAAGGTGAGGTGCGGCGTTGCGGCAACGTGGTCATGCCTGGTCCGATCTCGTACGGACCCTTCGCCCGACTGCTCGCCCGAGCGCATCTGGTGATCACCGACTCCGGCGGGATCCAGGAGGAGGCGCCCGCCTTCGGCGTGCCGGTGCTGGTCACCCGGGAGGCCACTGAGCGGACGGAGACGGTGGACGCCGGCGTGGCGCGACTGGTCGGCACTCATGAGGACACGATCGTCACGGCGGCGTGCGAGCAACTGGTCCACGCCGACGCGTATCGGCGGATGGCGCGCGCGGTATCGCCGTACGGAGACGGGCGGGCGGCCGAGCGCTGCGTCGAGGGAGCCGCCTGGCTGCTCGGCATCGCCGATCGGCCACGCGACTTCGCCCCTCACCCCGTGGGGTGAACTTGACCCGCTGACCCAGTGTGCCGGCCGGTGTCGGGTTACGTTGCCTTAAGCGTTTGCGAGCACGGGTGACGGTGGGGTGGAGGCCAGATGTACAACCACATCGGACCAGGGGTTCTGGGCACCGGTGTCGTGGGTGGCGCCCTTGCCACGACTGGTTTCGA
>JBBPZR010000088.1:0-45178 GCA_038276285.1 Mycobacteriales bacterium
GGCGAGGATCCAGGATCTCCGTACGGAGGCGGCGCGCGAGCGGCAAGGGGCGCTGGCCCTGGCCGCAAGGCGGGACTCGGCCGCTTCGGCGTCGAGCCCCCGCGGCGGAGTGATCCGACGGGCCCTGGGCCTTTGGTAACGACGGTGGTGGCGGTGCCGGACCGGGCGGCACTGGCAGACCGACCGGCACCGCCGGACCAGGCGGCACCGGCAAGCCGGTCGGAATTGTCGGGCCGCGGTGGCATCCTCGGCACTATGGCGACACGCGCGGTCAGTCCGGTCTTCGTCGGGCGCACCGACGATCTCGACGTGCTGCTGCGCGCCCTTGATCGCGCGGCAAGCGGCGATCCAGCGATGGTCGTCCTGGGTGGCGAGGCCGGCGTGGGCAAGAGCCGGCTGCTGGAGGAGTTCGCAGAGCGGGCTCGTGCCCGCGAGGCCCTGGTGCTTGTCGGTGGCAACGTCGAGTTGGGCGAGGAGGGCATGGCCTTCGCTCCGCTCTCCGCCGCGCTTCGCGGCCTGCTGCACGACCTGCCCGCGGCCGAATCCGCTGCGCTGCTCGCACCGGGCCGCGACGAGCTGGCCCGGCTGCTGCCCGAGTTGGGGCCGGTGGCGGCGCCGGCCGCCGCGGGGCGGGGGCGGTTGTTCGAGGTGTTCCTCGATCTGCTCGACCGGCTCGCCCAGGAGCACCCCGTCGTGCTGATGGTCGAGGACATGCACTGGGCCGACCGGTCCACCCGCGAGCTGATGGCCTTTCTGGCCCGCAGCCTGCGCGCCGCTCGGGTGCTCATCGTTGCGACCTATCGCAGCGACGAGCTTCCCCGTGGGCACCCGCTGCGGCTCTATCTCGCCGAGCTTGACCGCGTTCGCACCGTCGAGCGGCATCAGCTCGAGCGGTTGTCGAGGGCGGCCGTCGCCGATCAGCTGGCCGGCCTGCTCGGGCGGGCGCCCGACCCGGCGATGGTGGAGCGGCTGTTCGAGCGGTCCGAGGGCAATGCCTTCTTCGTCGAGGAGCTGGCCTGCGCTGAGCTCGACGACGCCGACTGCTGCCGGCTGACCGATTCACTGCGTGAGTTGCTGCTGTCCCGCCTCGAGCGACTCTCGCCGCGCACCCAGCAACTCCTGCGGGTCGCCTCGGCGAGCGGGCGCCGGGTCGACTACCCGCTGCTGGCGGCGGTCACCGACCTCACCGAGGAGCAGCTGACCGACGCGCTGCGAGAGGCGGTCTCCGGCCACGCCCTGATCGCCGACGCCGACGACACCGGCTTTTCGTTCCGACATTCCCTGGTACGCGAGGCGCTGCACGAGGACCTGTTGCCGGGCGAGCACGGCCGGGTGCACGTCCGCTACGCCGAGGCTCTCGAGCGCGATCCGGGACTTGTCTCCCCGAGCCGGCTGGCCGCCGAGATCGCGCACCACTGGCACGCGGCCCACGACGCGGCCCGCGGGGTGCCCGCCGCACTCGCCGCGGCGCAGGCGGCCCGCGACGTCTACGCCTTTGCCGAGCAGCGGCTGATGCTCGAGCGCGCCCTGGAGATGTGGGACCAGGTGCCGGCAGAGAAACGGCCGCCCGACCTCGACCACGCGGGTCTGCTAACGCAGGCCGGGCGGGCCGCGTTCAAGGCCGGCGACCAAGATCGGGCACTCGCGCTCATCCACGCCGCGCTCGACGAGGTCGACCCGGCCGTCGAGCCCGATCGCCGCGCGCTCCTGCTCGAACAAGGTGCCGTGGTGCTCGCCAATCTCGGGCGTCCCGCAGAGCTCGACACCCTCCGCGCCGCTGCCGCCCTGCTCACGCCGACGTCGCCGGCAGCTGCCCGGGCCCGGGTGCTGGGCTCGCTGGCCCGGGCCCTGATGCTCAACCTGCAACATGACGAGGCCATGGCGCTCGCGCTCGAGGCCGCCGAGCGTGCACAGGTCGCCGGCGAGCGTGCTCTGGCCACCGACGCGGAGATCACGATCGCATCGCTCCTGGTGTTCCGCGGGTCGTGCGAGGAGGGTGTCGCGAGGTTGTCTGCGGCCCTGGCCGCAGCGGAGGACGAGCTCGACCCCTGGGTGATGCTCCGCGCCCGGACCAATCTCTCCGACGCGCTGGAGCGGCTCGGCCGCTATGAAGAGTCGGCCGCGGTGGCTCGCGAGGGTGCCGAGCGAGCCAACCGGGTGGGCCGCGGCCGCACCAGTGGAGCCTTTCTCACGGGCAACGTCGTGGATGCGCTGTTGAGTCTGGGCCGATGGGACGAAGCCTCAGACGTGCTCTCCGAGGCGCTCGACCTGCGCCCAGCCGGCGTGCAGGGCCTGACGTTGCACATGCAGCGCGCGCGGTTGATGCTCGCCCGAGGTGCCGTCGGCGAGGCCGAACACTCTGTGGGCATCGCCCGAGGGCTGCTGAGCCGGCAGCACCCGAATCCGCAGTACGAGACCCCGCTCGCCACGGTCGAGGCCGACCTTGCGGTGCTGCACCACGATCCCGGCGGCGCCCTGACGGCCCTGGAGCCGGTGCTCGCCGGCGAGGGCGCCCGCGCCGAACGTTACGACTGGCCGGCACTGGCCACCGCCGCGCGGGCCGCGGCCGACCTGTCCGAGCGAGCCCGCGATCTGCGTGCCCCTGATGCCGGGGAGGTCGCCGCCGGCGTCGCCGCGCGGGTGCGAGAGGTGGCCGGGCGGCTGGGCGCGGGCGCCTCGCCCGACCGTGCCTGGCAGGCGCTGGTCGCGGCCGAGATGGCTCGGGCCCAGGGCAGTTCCGACACTCCGACAGCGTGGGCGGCCGCCGTCGCGGCATGGGAGTCGGTCGGCTCCCCGTATCCGTTGGCCTACTCCTGCTACCGCGGCGCCGAGGCGGCCGCGGTGGCCGGCGACCGGCCCTCCGCCGAGGCGGCGGCCCGCCGCGCCGCCGCCTTGGCCGGCGAGTTGGGCGCCGCCCCGCTGTTGGCCGAGGTGGAAGGCCTGGCCCGACGGGCCCGGCTCAAGTTGGCCGACGGCCCGGCGTCGACCGGTGCAGCAGACGAAGCGGGCGCGGCGCAGAGCGCGACGGTGGACGCCGGCGCTCAGCTAGGGCTGACCGGTCGCGAGGTAGAGGTGCTCCGCGCCATCACCGCGGGCCAGAGCAACCGGCAGATCGCCGAAGGGTTGTTCATCAGCGTCAAGACGGTGAGCGTCCACGTGTCCAACATCCTGGCCAAGCTCGGCGTCGCCGGCCGCGGTGAGGCAGCAGCAGTCGCCCACCGGCTCGGATTGTTCGAGGCCGGTCGGCTGGGCGCCTAGTTGTGCCGGCTAGTTGCGGACGCGGACAGCGAACAACCCCGCACCCGATTAGGGCGCAGGGTCGTCCGAGTAGGTGCGGCTCAGCCCTCGCGCTGGGCTGGGATGCCGGCCAGAAGCGAGCGAACCTCAGACTCCTTGTAGCGGCGGTGCCCACCGAGGGTGCGGATCGAGCTGAGCTTGCCCGCCTTGGCCCAGCGGGTCACGGTCTTGGGGTCAACGCGGAACATCGTTGCGACCTCGGCCGGAGTCAACAGGGGCTCGGCTTCCGGTGATCGAACTGCCATGACGAGTCTCCTCCCGCGAACCGGCGAACGCGATGCGCGTAACTGCCATAGTGAGCGCTTACGTGCAATTCCGACATGGCCCAAAGTGACCATCTTCTCGCAGCCATATCGGCTCAGTTGCACCTGTCGTATAGGTGGGCCGGCCGCCACCTGGCGGATACCCGATCGTATGCCGCTTCGGCCGCGGGTGCGTCGCCGATCCTCAGCGCGCCGAGAGCGGCGGCAACGTCAGCCACCGAGTCGTCCGCGTCCAGCGCAGCGGGCTCGAACAGCCAGACCAGCCCGCCGTAGTCGAGTTCCACGACCGACCGGGGATGAAATTCCTCGAGCCAGCGGGCCAACTCCTCGAGTCCTTCAGCCATCGCGGTCTCGCCCAGCCCTCGCCGGAGCACGGGAAGAGCCCGGGCCGCCCGCCGCCGTGCCTGCGACATCTCGGTGACGTACACCAACTCGCGCTGCCCGCCGTCCATGCTCAGCCAGCGCTCGTCCGTACCGAAAAGGACGAACCAGCGCAGTGGGACCGCCCAGGTCGCCGAGAGGATGTGGGACCGGACGTCGGGCTGGACCGTACGCCAGCCGGCCAGGTCGGCCCGCGCCCGGTCGGTCACTTCCGGCGGCAGGAATGCCTCGGCCAATTCCTCGCCCAGCCCCTCGGCAAATCTCTCCGCCGCCTCCCAGGCTCGCAGGGAGGTACGCCACGGGCAGACCCACATGCCGGGACCGCGCTCCATGACGAAGGCGTGGTCGCCGGGATCGGGCAGCCGGCCCGAGAGCATCCGGCGCTGCGAGTGCTCGTGCTCCGTCCGCAGCCCCTCGGCCCGGCGAGGGATCCGGCCGGAGGCAACGTAGCGCCGCCAGCCGTCCTGTTCGCTCGGCGGGAAAGCCGACAACGGCTCGTACACCCGCAGGAAGGCAGCGTAAGGAGGCGGCACGGTGGGGATCGTGTCACGCATTAGGGTGGGAGCGATCGCACGCACGCGGAGGGAGCATCTGTGGCGGTATTCGAGGCGCGGACCGGCCACGAGCAGGTCGTCTTCTGCCAGGACGCCGCGTCGGGTCTGCGGGCCATCATCGCGATCTACTCCACGGCACTGGGTCCTGGCATGGGCGGCACCCGCTTCTACCCGTACGCCTCCGAGGCCGAGGCGCTGGAGGACGTGCTCAACCTGTCCAAGGCGATGGCCTACAAGGCCGCCTGTGCCGGGCTCGACCTCGGAGGCGCCAAGGCGGTCATCATCGGCGATCCGGAGCGCGACAAGACGGAGGCGCTGCTCCGGGCGTACGGCCGGTTCGTCCAGTCCCTGCACGGGCGCTACTACACCGCCTGCGACGTCGGGACGTACGTCGCCGACATGGACATCGTGGCCCGCGAGTGCCAGTACGTCACCGGGCGGTCACCGGAGCACGGTGGGGCAGGTGACTCGTCGGTGCTCACGGCGCTCGGGGTCTTCCAGGGGATGCGGGCCGCCGCGCAGCACATGTGGGGCACGCCGTCGCTGGCCGGCCGCCGGGTCGGCATAGCGGGGGTGGGCAAGGTCGGCCGGCATGTGGTCGAGCACCTCGTGGACGACGGTGCCTCGGTCCTGATCTCCGACGTGAGCGCGGCCGCGGTCGCGGCAGTGCGCGCGAGCCACCCGGCCGTCGAAATCGCCGAGCCCGCGGCGCTGTCCACCGCCGCCATGGACATCTACGCACCCTGCGCGCTGGGCGGAGCACTCGACGACGGTGTCGTGGCGGCGCTGCGGGCCCGAATCGTGTGCGGCGGGGCAAACAATCAGCTGGCCCACCCCGGCATCGAGAAGCAGCTCGCCGACCGCGGCATCCTCTACGCCCCCGACTACGTCGTGAACTCCGGCGGCTTGATCGCGGTCGCCGACGAGGTCGCGGGCTACTCCGAGCCCCGGGCCCGTGCCCGGGCCATGCAGATCTTCGACACGGTGGCCCGGATCTTCGCCCTGGCCGAGGACGAGGGCGTCCCGCCCGCGGTCGCCGCCGACCGGCTGGCGGAGCGGCGGATGGCCGACGTCGGCCGGCTGCGCTCGATCTTGCTCCCTGACTGAGATAGCCGCGCCGTACGGGGGGACGCCGGGGTGCCGTGGCGTGTACCGTATGGGCCACGGAGATACCAGCATCCGGGGCCGCCTCGAGCAGGCCGCCCCATTGTTATGTGCGAGGGGGTCTGGCCATGGGTCGCGGCCGGGCGAAGGCCAAGCAGACCAAGGTCGCTCGTGAGTTGAAGTACACGACCCACGAGACCGACCTTGAGCGCCTGCAGCGTGAGCTAGCCGGTTCGTCGAGCGACGGCGCCGGCAGCGGCAAGGCGGGGTCCGATGACGAGCGGGACGACGACGACCGCTGGGCCTCTTCCGACCGTTAGCGCTTTTCTCAGCCGGTGATCTCAGCTGGCGTGCGTGCCGACCAGACGCGCCAGACCAGAGCCCGGCACCGCCTCTCCGAGGACCCACGCCGGCACCTGAGGGCCGGCCAGCACCTCCAGCGCCCGATCCGCGTCCTCGCGAGCGACGACCGCGACCATGCCGACGCCCTGGTTGAAGGTCCGATCCATCTCGAGCGGTTCGACTCCACCGAGCGCCGCGACCAGGCCGAACACGGGTGCGGGCTTCCAGGTCGAGCGCTCGACGACGGCATCGACGTCGCCGGGCAGCACCCGGGCGAGGTTCGCCGCCAAGCCGCCACCGGTGATGTGCGCGAACGCATGAGCGTCGGCTGCCGACGTCAGCGTCAGGCAGTCGCGGGCGTAGATCCGGGTCGGGGTGAGCAATTCCTCACCCAGTGACCGCTGGCCGCCGAGCTCAGGCACAACGGAGGTCAGGCTCAGCCGGGCCGTGGTGAGCAGCACTCGCCGGACCAGCGAGAAGCCGTTGGAGTGCAACCCCGAGGACCCCATGGCGATGAGCACGTCACCGGCGCGCACCCGGTGGGCGCCCAGCAGCGCGTCGGCCTCGACGACGCCGACGCCGGTGCCGGCCAGGTCGTACTGGTCGGGGCCCATCAGGTCGGGATGCTCGGCCGTCTCGCCGCCGATCAGCGCGCAGCCGGCCTGCCGGCAGCCCTCGGTGATGCCGGCCACGATGGCCGCTACCCGCTCGGGGACCACCCGGCCACAGGCGATGTAGTCCTGCAGGAACAACGGCTCGGCACCGCACACGACGAGGTCATCGACCACCATGGCGACCAGGTCGATGCCCACGGTGTCGTGGACGTCCAGAGCCTGCGCGATGGCCAGCTTGGTGCCGACGCCGTCGGTTGAGGAGGCCAGCAGCGGCTTGGCATAGCGCCCCACGTCGAGGGCGAACAGGCCCGCGAAGCCCCCCAGACCACCCACCACCTCCGGGCGGGTGGCCGCGCCGACGACGCCCTTGATCAGCACGACCGCACGATCGCCGGCCTCGATATCGACTCCGGCAGCGGCGTAACTCGCGCCGGCAGAGGTGCCATCCCCGGTCACGGGCGGGACAGCGCGTCCTCGGCACCGAGGCTCATCGGCAGCATCGGCTCGCCGGCCGCGGACAGGCCGCGGGAGAAGCCCTCGAGCAGGTGCTTGCCCATCAGGTCGTCGGCCGGCAGCGGAATCGGGTACACACCGTCGAAGCAGGCCCGGCAGAGCGCATCGGCCGGCTGCCGGGACGCCGCCACCAGACCTTCGAGTGACACGTATCCCAGGCTGTCGGCACCGATCGAGGCGCGGATCTCCTCGACACCGAGCCCCGCCGCGATCAGCTCGGCCCGCGAGGCGAAGTCGATGCCGTAGAAGCAGGGCCACCGCACCGGCGGGCTGGAGATGCGCACATGCACCTCGATGGCGCCGGCCTCGCGCAGCATGCGTACCAGGGCGCGCTGGGTGTTGCCGCGCACGATCGAGTCGTCGACGACGACCAGTCGCTTGCCGCGGATCACCTCGCGCAGCGGGTTGAGCTTCAGCCGGATGCCGAGCTGGCGGATGGTCTGCGACGGCTGGATGAAGGTGCGGCCGACGTAGGTGTTCTTCACCAGGCCGAGGCCGTACGGGATGCCGCTCTCCTCGGCATATCCGACGGCGGCCGGCGTGCCGGACTCGGGCACCGGGATCACCAGGTCGGCCTCGGCGGGGGCCTCGCGGGCCAGGGTGCGGCCGACGTCGACCCGGGCGGCATGCACCGATCGACCGGCGATGGTGGTGTCCGGCCGCGCCAGGTAGACGTACTCGAACAGGCAGCCCTTGGGGGCGGCGGGGGCAAAGCGCGACGCCCGCAGGCCGTGCTGGTCGACCGCGATCAGCTCGCCCGGCTCGATCTCGCGGACCATCGACGCACCGACGATGTCGAGGGCGGCCGTCTCGCTGGCGACTACCCAGCCGCGTTCGAGGCGGCCGAGCACCAGCGGGCGCACGCCCTGCGGGTCGCGGGCCGCGTAGAGGGTGTCCTCGTCCATGAAGACCAGCGAGAACGCGCCGCGCAGCAGCGGAAGCACTTCGAGCGCGGCGTTCTCGAGGGAGATGTCGGGCCGAGCGGCGAGCAGCCGGGCGACGATGTCGGTGTCGGTGGTCGCGCCCTCGCCGGCCGGGTCGGCCAGCAGCGCCAGCTCGGCGGTGTTCACCAGGTTGCCGTTGTGGCCGAGGGCCACGGTCGAGCCCGCGGCGGTGGAGGCCAGCGACGGCTGGGCGTTCTCCCAGGTGGACGCTCCGGTGGTCGAGTATCGGGTGTGGCCGATGGCGAGATGGCCGCGCAGGGAATTCAGCGTGGTCTCGTCGAAGACCTGTGCCACCAGGCCGAGTTCTTTGTAGACGACGATGCCCGAGCCGTCGCTGACGGCCATGCCGGCCGCTTCCTGGCCGCGGTGCTGCAATGCGTACAGGCCGAAGTAGGTCAGCTTGGCGACCTCTTCGCCGGGAGCCCAGACGCCGAACACCCCACAGGCATCCCGCGGGGCTGGCGATTGTGGGTCGATGTCGTGGGTCAGCCTGCCGTCGCCTCTAGGCACTGGGGGCGGAGCTCCTCTTCGATGGAGGGAGGGAAGCCGACATCTACAAGTGTAGCCGGGCGGCGGGCGGCATCAGCGCAACGGCACGGCCAGGGGGAGGTACGGCGAGAGATCGCTGCGCTGGCCGCTCGCGCGGACCCGGCCGGCCGCACAAGCGGCGGCCCAGGTCACCCGGCCGGTGGCCAGGTCGAGCCAGGTCAACGGGTCGGTCTCGACCACGCTGCCGGGTGTGCCACGGGTGTGCCGGGGGCCTTCGATGCACTGGACCGCGGCGTACGGCGGCACCCGAACCTCGACTGACCGCCCGGGTGCGGCGGTAGCCAGTCGGTCGGTGAGGGCGCGCGTGACGAGGGCCAGCGCGGTCTTGTCGTACGGCGGGTCGGGCCGGTCGCGCATCGACGACAGGAGGTCGATCAGGTCGTCGAGACCGTGCCCTGTCGATTCGCCACCGAGGGCACGTTGCTGCCCGGCGAAGGCGGCGGCAACCTTCGCCGGATCGATCGGGCGAGTTCGTGGCATCAATGGCCAGTATCCTTGCGCCTCCGGCTGGCAAGCCCCAATCGCCGAGTCCGCTGACCTGGTCGCCGGGACACCCTTCGAGGGATCGGTCGGGATCAAGGGTTCCGAAAGCGTGGCTCGTACTCTCGGCCGCCTTCCGAGCCCAAGCGGGAATCACGGCCGGCGACACGGTCGACGTCACCCTCGAACCCGCATAGCCCGGCCGTCTCCACGCCTTTCGTGATCCAGGGAGAGTTGGTCCGGCGGTGACCGGAGCAGGCTTCCCTGGATCATGGAGATGGGGTGGATGGGCTCGCGGATCAGCCCGGGCAGATGACCGACCAGGCGGCCGGCTCGACCCACCACGAGCGGCGGCCGCGCAGGGTGCCCAGCTCACCGTCGGCATTCACGCCGACTTGTGCGCCCGGGCTCGGCGTGATGGTGACAGCGCGGCCGCGCGCCCGCCGCATCAACCGGAACGGCGAGCCGCCGGTGCCTACCGTTCGGGAGCCGCCTGGACCCAACACCCGATGATCACCGGGCTCACCCTCGTGGCGCGGCGGGTGCTGGGCCGGCTGACGCCACCGCTGAGGTTCGCGCTGGTCGTGCCGCTGCTCAGCGCGCTCCTGACCTGGCTGGCGCCGCCCAGCCCAGCTGACGCGGTGCATGCCGTGCGCTTGCTGCTCGCCTGGACCGCGGATGACGAACAGAACTATGCGCGGGGGCTGCTCCGCTACCTCAGCCCCGAACGGCGCAACTGGCCGCAGCGACCGCACCCACCACCGCCGCACCTGGACCTGCTCGACCGCAGCCTCCTGAAGGTGGTCCACGCTATGCTGGAGGGCGACGTCGATTTCCTTCCACCAGAACTCAGACCCGCTGCCCAGGCGGCGGCTTCGGCACCCGATGGCGGATCGCGTCTCGTTGCCGTCGATGAGGTCATCTTCAATGCAATTGGAGGGACCGCCGATGATGAGCGCTCCGAAGCGGCGGCCACCGCGCACTTGACGCGCATGCTCGTGTCCATGGTGGCTTCCCTCGGACATCGTCCGCCGCCGGGCCCCGGCTGAGCCGCAGCGCGTGCCGACGCTGAGTGGCAGTGTCGTCATGAAGTCGTGCAGGGGCAGGATTGCGGCCACATGTGCACCTACGCTCCCAGCCATGCCCTTTACCGCCTGTCACATCGCCGCGGTGCTGCCCCTGACCCGTACCCGGCTCGTCTCGTCGGTCCTGGTGATCGGCAGCATGGTGCCGGACCTTCCGTACTTCCTGCCGCTGCATGTCCCGGCACACGTGACCCATTCGGTGGCCGGAGTGCTGAGCGTCGATGCGGCCCTGGCGTCGGCGGCCGTCGTCGTCTGGCACGTCCTGTTTGCCGAACCACTCCAGGCCGCGGCGCCTCGGTCACTGCGCGAAAGGCTTCCCGCGCGCGACCCTGGGGTGCTGCGCCGGTGCTTCGGCTCGCCGCGGGCGATGTTGCTGACCTACGCCGCCGTCGTCATCGCAGCGCTGACACACGTCACGTGGGACCTGTTCACCCACGAACAACGCTGGGGAGCCCACCACATCGGCTGGCTGGCCGCCGAGCACGGCCCGGCGCACGGGTATGTGTGGGCGCAGTATGGGAGCACGGTGATCGGGGCGGCGGTCGTCGCGGTGTGGATCGCGCTGTGGTGGCGACGCACCCCGCCGACTGCTGTGGTGCCGGGGACCGCGTTGCCGGCCACGGCCTGGCTGATCTCAGCGTCGATAGCCGGTGTGGTCATGCTGACCGTGACGAGCCCCCTGCTGCCAGTCCTTCGTGTCCTCGGGGACGGCGCCGGCGCGATGCTGGCGATGGTCATCATCGTGATGGTCGCCCGGCGGCTGCTCGGTCAGTCGAACAGGCACGGCAACGTTCCTTCGTACGCGGTGCGCAGCTCGTCGAGGGGTACGTCAAGCGAGCCCTCCAACGACAGCGAGTCGCCGCCGAGCGTGCCGATGCTGGTCCAGGGCAGGTCGGCCGCGTCGCACCGCCCGGTGAACTCCGCCGCCGGCGCGTCGGCTACGGCCACCACGGCGCGCCCCGCCGACTCGGAGAACAGCCAGCGGAACGGGTCAGCGTCGGCGGGCAACGTGATCTGAGCGCCCACCTTGCCACGCAGGCAGCTCTCGACGAGCACCTGGGCGAGGCCGCCATCGGAGAGGTCGTGCGCGGCCAGCAGGAGCCCGTCGCGGGATCCGCCGATCAGCACCTCGGCCAGCGCGCGCTCACGTCGGAGGTCGACGGCCGGTGGCCGGCCGCCGAGATGGCCGTGCTCCTCCCAGGCCCACTCGCTGCCGCCGAGCTCCTCGTGCGTCTCGCCCAGCAGCAGGATCGTGCCCGCGGTCGGGAAACCCATCGGAGTGCGGCGGGCCACGTCGTCGATCACGCCGAGCACCCCGACCACAGGTGTGGGGTTGATCGGCGTCGCGCCGGTGGAGTTGTAGAAGCTGACGTTGCCGCCGGTGACCGGCGTGCCGAGCGCCTGGCAGCCGTCGGCCAGCCCGCGGACGGCCTCGGCGAACTGCCACATCACCTCTGGCTCCTCGGGGCTGCCGAAGTTGAGGCAGTTGGTCACCGCGATGGGAGTGGCGCCGGTGGCGGCGACGTTGCGGTAGGCCTCGGCCAGGGCCAGCTGCGCGCCGGCGTAGGGGTCGAGCCGGGTGTAGCGGCCGTTGCCGTCGGTGCTGAGCGCGATGCCGAGCCCGGACGCCTCGTCGAGCCGGATGACACCGGCGTCCTCGGGTTGCGCGAGCACCGTGTTGCCCTGCACGTAGCGGTCGTACTGTTCGGTCACCCAGGTCTTGTCGCAGAGGTTCGGGCTGGCCACCATGCGCAGCAAGGTCGCCCGCAGCTCGTCCGGAGTGGACGGTCGGGGCAGGGTGCTCGGGTCGGTGGCCTGCAGCAGGTCGAGGTCGGCCGGGCGCTGCACCGGGCGGTCGTAGACCGGGCCCTCGTCGGCCAGGCTGGCCGGCGGAACGTCGACTACGGTCTCGCCGCGCCAGTCGATGACCAGACGTCCGGTGTCGGTCACCTCGCCGATGGCGGTGGCGTCGACGCCCCACTTCTGAGCCACCGCCAGCGCGGCCGGCAGATCGGCCGGGGTGACGATGGCCAGCATCCGCTCCTGTGACTCCGAGGCGAGGATCTCGTGCGGCTCCATGGACGCCTCGCGCAGTGGCACCCGCTCCAGGTCGACGTGCATGCCCGAGCCGCCGGCCGAGGCGGTCTCGGTGGTGGCGCAGGTCAGCCCCGCCCCGCCGAGGTCCTGGATGCCAGCGACCAGCTGCGCGTCGTACAGCTCGATGCAGCACTCGATCAGCAGCTTCTCGGTGAAGGGGTCGCCGACCTGAACGCTGGGACGGTGCGCCGGGCCGCCGCCGGCGTCGAAGGTCGCGGAGGCCAGCACGGAGACCCCGCCGATGCCGTCACGGCCGGTCTTGGCGCCGAGGAGTACGACGACGTTTCCCGGGCCGCGGGCGGCGGAGAGCTGGATGCGCTCGCGTGGCATGACACCGACGCAGAGGGCATTGACCAGCGGGTTGCCGGCGTAGCTGGGGTCGAAGACGAGCTCGCCGCCGATGTTGGGCAGACCGAGGCAGTTTCCGTACCCGCCGATACCAGCCACGATTCCGGGCAGCACGCGGGCGGTGTCCGGGGCGTCGGCGTCGCCGAAGCGCAGCTGGTCCATCACCGCGATCGGCCGGGCGCCCATGGTGAGGATGTCGCGGACGATGCCGCCCACGCCGGTCGCCGCGCCCTGGTAGGGCTCGACGAAGCTCGGATGGTTATGTGACTCGACCTTGAAGGTCACCGCGAGGCCGGCGCCGACATCGACCACCCCGGCGTTCTCCCCCATGCCGACGAGCAGCCGGTCGGACGCCGGCGCCTTGTCGCGGAATTGCTTGAGGTGCACCTTGGAGCTCTTGTACGAGCAGTGCTCGGACCACATCACGGAGTACATGGCGAGCTCGGTCTGCGTCGGCCGCCGGCCGAGCACGGCGCCGATCCTGGCGTACTCGTCGGGCTCGAGGCCGAGCGCGGCGAAGGGCTGCACGAGCTCGGGATCCTTGGCGGCCAGCTCGACGGTGTCGACGGTCACGCGGCGACCCGGGCCAGGTGCTTGAGCACGGAGGTGAACAAACCGAGGCCGTCCTCGCTCGGGCCGGTCAGCTGATCCACGGCGTGCTCGGGATGGGGCATCAGGCCGACGACGTTGCCGGCCTCGTTGGCAATACCGGCGATGTCGTGCAGCGAACCGTTGGGGTTGCCCTCGACGTACCGCGCGACGATCCGCCCCTCGCCCTCCAGTTGAGCCAGGGTGGCCGGATCGGCGACATAGCAACCCTCGCCGTTCTTCACCGGCACGGTGATCACGTCGCCCGGCTCGTAGGCCCCTGTCCAGGCGGTCGTGTTGGCGTCGATCCGCAGCCGCTGGTCGCGGTTACGGAAGTGCAGGTGCTGGTTGCGGGTCAGCGCGCCGGGAAGGAGGTGCGACTCGCACAGGATCTGGAAGCCGTTGCAGATGCCGAGGACCGGAAGGCCGTTGCCGGCCGCATCGACGAGCGCCGTCATGACCGGCGCGAATCGCGCGATCGCTCCGCAACGCAAGTAGTCGCCGTAGGAGAAGCCGCCCGGCAGCACCACGGCATCGACCCCGAGCAGGTCGGCCTCGCCGTGCCACAGGGCTACCGGGTCGGCACCGGCCCGGCGGACGGCCCGAGCCGCGTCGCGGTCGTCCAACGAACCTGGGAACGTGACTACGCCGATGCGCGGGCTCATCCGGCCCGCACGGTGAAGTCCTCGATCACCGGGTTGGCCAGCAGCCGGTCGGCGATCTGCTGGGCTCGCTCGAGATCGGGCTCTCCGTCGAACTCGATCTCGACGTGCTTGCCGATCCGGACTCCCGTGACCCCCTCGATCCCCAAGCTCGGCAGGGCCCGGGCGACGGCCTGGCCCTGCGGGTCGAGAATCTCCGGCTTGAGCATGACGTCGACGACAACACGGGCCATGTGTCGGGCGCTCCTGTGATGGAGGGAGGTATGGGTGCAGCCTACCGGCGTGCTTGTCTTGCTCGTGATCCGCCGACCCACGCGGCCGCCACCATCCGAGACAGGAGCCGCGCGTGGAAGTCGCAGGGTCACAACGTCCCTGGCAAGTCCGCGGTGGGGGTGGTGGTCGCGAAGCGCCACGTGGCCCTGTTCTGCGGCATCCGTGCCGCTCAGCGCCAGGGCTCGCCGGTCAGCCGCTCGTAGGCCTCGACGTACCGGGCGCGGGTGGCGGTCACCACGTCGTCGGGCAACTCAGGCCCAGGCGGCCGACGATCCCACCCCTGCGCCGTGAGCCAGTCGCGGACAAACTGCTTGTCGTACGAGGGCTGAGCCCGCCCTGGCTGCCAGGAGTCCGCCGGCCAGAACCGCGAGGAATCGGGCGTGAGCACCTCGTCGCCGAGCACCAGCAACCCGTCAGCACCATGGCCGAACTCGAGTTTGGTGTCGGCGAGCAGGATTCCGGCACGCTCGGCGACGGCCTCGCCGCGGGCATAGACGGCCAGCGTGACCCGCCGCAACTCGGCCGCCAGATCGGCGCCGACGAGGTCGACGACCGCAGAGTAGGAGATGTTCTCGTCGTGCTCGCCGATCGCGGCCTTGGTGGCCGGGGTGAAGATCGGCTCCGGCAGCCGCGACCCGTCGATCAGCCCATGCGGCAGCGGCACCCCGCACACCGCGCCGGTCGCCCGGTAGTCGGCCAGCCCCGAACCGGTCAGGTAGCCGCGGGCCACGCACTCCACCGGCACCATCGTCAGCCGCTGGCAGACCATGGCACGACCGGCGTACTCCGGCGGGACGTCGGTGCCCGACACGACGTGGTTCGGGATGATGTCGGCGAGCTGCTCGAACCACCACAGCGAGAGCTGGGTGAGGATCCTGCCCTTGTCCGGGATGGGCGTGGGCAGCACTACGTCGTACGCCGAGAGCCGGTCACTCGCGACGAGCAGCAGCCGCCCGTCGGGAGTCTCGTACAGCTCGCGGACCTTGCCGGAGTAGACGTGTCTCACGTGAGCTGCGCGAGCCGATTGAAGACACCGGACAGCCGCGCGACATAGCGCTCGGGCCGGCACACCTCGTCGAGGCGCTCCTCGTCGACCTTGTGCCCGGCCGCCTCGGCACCGGCCAGCAACGTCTCGCGGAAGGGGGTGCCACTCTGCCAGGTCCGCATCGACGCGGCCTGCACGAGCGCGTAGGCATCCTCGCGGGACAGGCCGGCCTCGACCAGGTCGAGCAGCACCGCGGAGGTGTAGATCAGGCCGCCGGTGAGGTCAAGGTTGCTCCGCATCCGCTCGACGTCCACGACCAGCCCGGTGACCAGTCGGGATGTCAGATGCAGCAGGTAGTCGGTGCCGATCGCGGCGTCGGGCAGCGCGATCCGCTCGACCGACGAGTGGGAGATGTCGCGCTCGTGCCACAGGGGGATGCCCTCCATGACCGGCACCACGTAGGCCCGCACGACCCGGGCCAGCCCGCAGATCCGCTCGGCGATGATCGGGTTCCTCTTGTGCGGCATCGCGGAGGAACCCTTCTGGCTCTTGCCGAAGGGCTCGGCCAGCTCGCGTACCTCGGTGCGCTGTCCGTGCCGCACCTCCAGCGCTATCGCCTCGCAGACCGTCGCGATCACGGCCAGGGCGTTCACCCACTCGGCGATCCCGTCGCGGATCACCACCTGCGTCGCCACGTCGGCCGGGTGCAGGCCCAGCGCCTCCGCGACGTGCGCCTCGACGGCGGGGTCGATGTTGGCGTACGTCCCGACCGCGCCAGAGATCTTGACCACGCCGACGGCGGTACGGGCCCGCCGCAGCCGGTCGCGCGAACGCGCCATGGAGAACGCGAAGTCCGCGACCCGGTGACCCCAGGTATCCGGCTCGCCGTGAATGCCGTGCGTACGACCGACCCGGAGGGTGTGGCGGTGCTCCAACGCGTGATCGCGCAGAGTCGCTACGAGCGCGTCGGCGCGGGCGAGCAGAAGGTCGGTGGCCTCGGTGAGCTGGAGCGCCAGTGCGGTGTCGAGCAGATCGCTGCTGGTTAGTCCGAAGTGGACATACGCAGCCGCCTCGCGGGGCACCGTGTTGTCAGCCCACGCGGTGAGGAACGCGATCACATCATGCTGCGTTGTGGCCTCGATCTCGGCCACCGCCTCAGGGGTGGGCCGTGGCGCGTCGCGGACCGGCTCAACGACGTTGGTCGGGACGGTGCCGGCCGCCGCGTGCGCTTCCACCACCAGCGTCTCGACCCGGCACCACAGGGCGTACTTGTGCGCCTCACTCCAGACGCGGCCCATCTCGGGCAGCGTGTAGCGCTCGATCACCCCCCCATCCTCCCCTACCGGCGGGGAGCGGTGGGGATACCGGGGGCCGGTCTAGCCGGGCTAACTCGGGGGCGGACTCGGCATCGCCGTGCGGTGGGAGGGAGGGAACCATGACAGGTCGGGATCGAACGCAAGCTTGGTGAGCGCCACCTCGGTCAGGATCGGCTGATCGCGCTGGGGGCGGGTGGCCGGCGGGTTCTTGCCGGGCCCGACGCTGTTCTCGCCGTAGTTTTGGCAGCTGAAATTGATAGACGTGCCGTCCAGTCGGAGCACGGACACGGATACGGCGATGACGCCCAGGCGATCCCGGGTGCTCTGGACCATGATCGAGTCGCCCGCGTCCGTACGTGACGTCCGGCAGGTCGCGCCCGCGGCGGGCGGCGGGCAATATTCCTTCGTCAGTGGTAAACCGGCTGCGTCGCCGATCTCGACGAACAGGTTGCTGGTGCCGCCAGAGTCGATGATGTCCGTCGGGTACGACGGCTTGGCGGGTATAGGCGTCCAAGGCGCCGCGGTCGCGAACGCGGTGCCAGGACAGGTAGACCTTGGTCAACGCCGTCTGGACGATGTCCTCGGCGCGGTGCCAGTCGCCGCAGAGCAGAAACGCCGTCCGACGTAGCACGGCCAGGTGGCCGACCACGTACTCACGGAACTCTGCCTCTTCAACTGCTCATATCCCGCACCGATCCCTTCTGCCGTCGCCCTGAGGACGGAGCGGCCGGGCCAGCGGGTTGCTCGGCGCTCAGTATGAGTTGACCGCGATCTCACCGCGTACGGCGGCGAGCGCGATGTCGCCGCGGTAGTGGCCGCCGGCCAGTTGGATCCGCGCCACCTTGTCGTACGCAGCGGCGCGGGCGGCGGCCAGGTCCGGCCCGGTCGCCGTCACCGACAGCACGCGGCCACCACTGCTCTCCACGGCACCGTCCTCGCGCCGTCGGGTGCCCCCGTGCAGCACGCCGTCGATGGCCGTCCCGTGCACGACGTCGCCGGTACGCGGGGCGGCCGGGTAGCCCGCCGCGGCGACGACCACCGTGACGGCGGCGCCGGCGCGCCAGTGCAGCGGCGGCATCGCGGCCAACTCGCCGTGCACGGCGGCCAGCAGGAACCCGGCCAGCGGCGTCTCGAGCAGGGCGAGCACAACCTGGGTCTCGGGGTCACCGAAGCGCGCGTTGAACTCCACCACCCGAAGCCCCCGGCTGGTCAACGCCAGACCGGTGTACAGCAGGCCCGAAAACGGCGTGCCACGGCGGGCCATCTCCGTCACGGTCGGCCGGACGACCGTGCGTACGACATCGTCGACCATCCCGGGAGGGGCCCACGGCAACGGCGCGTAGGCACCCATCCCGCCGGTGTTCGGCCCGGTGTCGCAGTCACCCACTCGCTTGAAGTCCTGCGCGGGCAGCATCGGCACGACGCTGTCGCCGTCGGTGACGCAGAACAGCGAGACCTCGGGCCCGTCGAGATACTCCTCGATGACCACCCGGCCGCAGCGCACCGCGTGGTGCACGGCCCCGTTGCGGTCGCCGGTGACCACGACACCCTTGCCCGCCGCCAGGCCGTCGTTCTTCACCACGTACGGCGGGCCGAAGCGGTCCAGGGCCGCAGCGACCTGCGCCGCTGTCTCACAAGTGGCGAACTCAGCGGTCGGCACACCGGCCGCCGACATGATCTCCTTGGCGTAGGACTTGGAGCCCTCGAGGCGCGCCGCCTCACGGGACGGCCCGAAGCAGGCGATGCCGCGGTCGCGTACGCGGTCGGCAGCGCCCGCCACCAACGGGACCTCGGGTCCGATGATCACCAAGGCGGCCCCGGAGGTGTCGGCGCAGGCGGCCACCGCGTCGGCGTCGGCCACATCGAGGAGCCGGGTCTCGGCGATATCGGCGATCCCGGCGTTGCCGGGTGCGCAGACCAGCGCGGTGACCAGCGGATCATCGGCCAGGGCCCGGCACAGGGCGTGCTCACGCGCACCCGATCCGATCACAAGGACACGCACGCGTTGGAGGGTAGCGAGCCCGCCGCCCACGCCCACGCCCGCCCGCCCCACCTCCGCCCGCCCCACCTCCGCCTCGTTCTATGTGCACGACGCGCGACCCAATCGGCGTGCCTGCACAGAGAACGGGAGGGTCGGGCTGAGCGCTGCTCTGGGCGAGGTGCTTGGGCCGTTGTTAGACCAGGTCGCGCAGGACGACGTTCTGGTCGCGGCCCGGGCCGACGCCGATCACGGAGACCCGGGTGCCGGACATCTCCTCCAGCGTCCGGACGTACGCCTGGGCGTTCGGCGGCAGGTCGGCGAAGTCGCGGCACGCGGAGATGTCCTCCTGCCAACCGGCGAGGTGCTCGTAGACCGGCTTGGCGTGGTGGAAGCCGGTCTGGGTCATCGGCATCTCGTCAGTCCGGTCCCCGTCCACGTCGTACGCGACGCACACCGGCACGCTCTCGAGGCCGGAGAGCACGTCGAGCTTGGTGAGGAAGAGGTCGGTGAGGCCGTTGACGCGGGTCGCATAGCGGGCGATGACCGCGTCGAACCAGCCGGTCCGCCGGGGACGCCCGGTCGTCGTGCCGATCTCCGCGCCGACCGTGCGCAGATGCTCGCCGTAGGAGTCGGTGAGCTCCGTGGGGAACGGGCCGGAGCCGACCCGGGTGGTGTAGGCCTTGAGGATGCCGATGACCCGGGTGATCCGGGTCGGGCCGATGCCGCTGCCGACCGCGGCCCCGCCGGCCGTCGGCGAGGACGACGTGACGAACGGGTAGGTGCCGTGGTCGACGTCGAGCAGGGTGCCCTGTGAGCCCTCGAGCAACACCAGGTCACCGCGATCAAGGGCGCGGGACAGCTCCAGCCGGGTGTCGGCGATATGCGGTCGCAGTTGGTCGACGTAGCCGAGGTACTCCTCGTGCACGGCGTCGATATCGATCGCCTTGCGGTTGTAGACCTTGACGAGGACCTGGTTCTTCTCCTTGAGAGCGGCCTCCAGCTTCGCCCGCAGGATCCCGGGGTCGAGCAGGTCCTGCACCCGGATGCCCACGCGGGCCACCTTGTCGCCGTAGGCCGGCCCGATGCCGCGCCCGGTCGTACCGATCCGGGCCGACCCGAGGAACCGCTCGGTGACCCGATCGAGCGCCCGGTGGTGCGGCATGATCAGGTGCGCGTCGGCCGACAGCAGCAGGCGGGAGGGGTCGACCCCGCGCTCGCGCAGCACCGACATCTCCTGCAGGAGCACGCCGGGATCGACGACGACGCCGTTGCCGATCACCGGCACGACCCCAGGCGTGAGGATCCCCGACGGGAGCAGATGCAGTGCGTACGACTGGCCGTCCGGAGTGACCACCGTGTGCCCGGCGTTGTTGCCGCCCTGGTAGCGCACGACGTACTGCACCCGGCTGCCCAGGATGTCGGTGGCCTTGCCCTTGCCCTCGTCACCCCACTGAGCACCGACGAGCACGACTGCGGGCACGGTGAAAGGCTATCCCGGTGGACACCGTGCTTCTGGTCTCGGCCCAGGCGGGGTCTATCGATCGCGAAGGGGTGGACTCGGTACGAGACGTCCTGAGCGGCGACGGCGCGGTGGAGGTGGTCACCCTGTCGTCGAAGGGTGACCTCGACTCCGCACTTGACCGACGGGCCGATCGGCGGCTGGTGCTCGCCGGCGGCGACGGCAGCCTGCACGTCCTCGTGAAGCGATTGTGGCGCCGCGGCGAGTTGGCGGATGTGCCGATCGGCCTGGTGCCGCTGGGCACGGGCAACGACTTCGCCCGATACCTCGACCTGCCCCTCGATCCGGCCGAGGCGGCCGATGCCGTGCTCCGCGGCCGGCCCCGGCGGCTGGATCTGCTGTGCAGCGACGGTGGGACCGGCATCGTGGTCAACGCCGTGCACCTGGGCAAGGGCGCCGAGGCGGCGCAGCGTGCCGGTACCCTGAAGCAACGGGTGGGCAAGCTCGCCTACCCCCTCGGTGCCATCGCGTCGATGTTCGGCCCGCGCGGCTGGCCGATGCACGTCAATGTCGATGACGAGATGCTCGCTGACGGCAACTCCCGGCTGCAGATGGTGGCCATCGGCAACGGCTCGAGCATCGGTGGTGGCGCGCCGCTGTTTCCGGACGCGGATGCTTCCGACGGCTCGCTCGATGTGCTGGTGCTGGGGCCGGGCGGCTCACGCACCGTGGGCACCGGCGGCTCGGCGTTCCGCCTGATGCGGCGCGCCCGCGGGCGCGCCGTCACCGTCACGCCGGCCCCCGGCGTCGAGGTCGGAGTGAACGCCGACGGCGAACCCGGCTCGCTGCGCGGCCGCCGATCGTGGTGGGTCGAGCCCGCCGCCTGGTCGGTCATCTGCCCCGGCTGAGCGCGAGCCCTCGCCCCCCAGTTTCATGATCCAGGAGACTTGGTGTTGCCAGGACCGCACTAACTCTCCCTGGATCATGAACAGCCAGCCCGCGATGGTCCGGCTGATCGCTGGGCTCACCCGGCCAGGGCGTCCGCGGCCGCTGGGTCACTGTCGCGGAGCAACTCCGCGCACCGCGCGGCCTCATCGGTTTCCTCGATCGTCATGGCCGCGCGCCCGAGGGCGTGGACGCACCGCAGCCAGCCCCGGTTGGGCTCGTGCGACCAGGGCACCGGCCCGTGGCCCTTCCAGCCGTTGCGCCGCAGGGCGTCCAAGCCACGGTGATAGCCGGTACGCGCGTAGGCGTACGACTCCATCGTCGACCCGGTCGCGAATGCCCGGTCGGCCAGCGCAGCCCACGCTCCGCTGAAGGTCGGGAAGCGCGCGGCGACCTCCGCCGGATCCGTGCCAGCGGCCAGCGCCTCCCGGGCCTCCGTTACATCGGGCAGCAGGGTTTGCGCCGGCTCGCCGAACAAGTTGCCATGGGGGGTTGTCATAGCGAGCATCCTGACAGACATGAACTCCGACTCCGAAATGCCGCCGGGTGGCCAGCTTGTCGACGTCGGGGGCACCCGGCTCTACGTCGAGGGGCGCGGCCCGGCAAACGCGCTGCCGGTCGTTGTCCTGCACGGAGGGCCGGGACTGGATCACCACGCGTTCGCCGACTACCTCGACCCGCTGGCCGGCAGCTACCGACTACTACTGGTCGACCAGCGCGCCCAGGGTCGCTCCGACCGCGACTGCGATCCGGCCACCTGGACGCTGGAGACGATGGCCGACGACGTCTCCCGGCTAACCGCCATCATCGGCCTGACCCACTATGCGGTGCTGGGCCATTCCTACGGTGCATTCGTCGCGTTGCAGCACGCCTGCGATGCGCCAGGCGCCGCGGCGGCCAGCATCCTCTCCGGGGGGATCCCCTCCATGCGGTTCCTGGACGACCTCGATGACCGGCTGGCGGCGTTCGAGCCGGTCGCGCTGCGCGAGCAGATCCGCGCCTCGTGGGAGCGCGAATCGAGCGTCACGACGCCGGCGGAGCTAGCCGCTGTCATGCACGACCAGATGCCGTGGCACTTCGCAGATCCGTACGACCCGCGGATCGCGGACTACGAGAGTCGGTCGGCCGGCACGAGATACGCCCCGGAGGTGTTGCGCGCGATGAGCGCGGACGGCTACGGCGGAATCGACCTCGAGCATCGGCTCGGCGATGTCACCCAGCCGGTGCTGGCGCTCGGCGGCCGGCACGACCGCACCTGCCTGCCCGAGGCGTCCGAGGCCATCGCGGCCGGGGTACGCCACGGCCGGTGCGTCATCTTCGAGGAGTCCGGTCACATGACGTTCGTCGAGGAGCAGCGGCACTACGTCGAGGTGGTCCGCGGATTCCTCGACCAGCTGCCGGTCACATGATCTTCGTACCGGTCGAACGCAGGTCTTCGCAGGCCCGCACCACCCGTGCGGCCATGCCCTGCTCGCCGGCCTTGGCGTAGCTGCGCGGGTCGTACGCCTTCTTGTTGCCCACCTCGTCATCGACCTTGAGCACGCCGTCGTAGTTCTTGAACATGTGATCGGCGATCGGCCGCGTGAACGCGTACTGCGTATCGGTGTCGACGTTCATCTTCACCACGCCGTAGTCGAGCGTCTCGCGGATCTCGGACAACGCGGAGCCGGAGCCGCCGTGGAAGACCAGGTCGAAGGGCTTGTCCTTGCCGACCTTGGCGCCGACCTGCTCCTGGATCTCGCGCAGGATCTCCGGCCGGAGCCTGACGTTGCCGGGCTTGTAGACGCCGTGCACGTTGCCGAACGTGGCGGCGAGAATGTAGCGGCCCTTCTCGCCGGTGCCGAGGGCCTCGGCGACAGCTAGCGCGTCATCGGGATGGGTGTAGAGCTTCTCGTTCATCTCACCGACGACGCCGTCCTCCTCACCGCCGACGACGCCGATCTCCAGCTCCATGATCAGGCGCGCCCGCGCGCAGGCGTCCAGCAGTTCCTCGGCGAGCGCGATGTTCTCGTGCAACTCCACGGCCGAGCCGTCCCACATGTGCGAGCTGAACAGCGGGTCCTGACCGGCGTCCACCCGCGCCTGGCTCACGGCGATCAGCGGCCGCATGTAGGTGTTGAGCTTGTTCTCGGGGCAGTGATCGGTGTGCAGGGCGATCGCCACGTCGTACTTCACGGCGACGACGTGGGCGAACGACGCGAGGGCAACCGCGCCCGTCACCATGTCCTTCACGGCCTGGCCGGAGAGGTGCTCGGCGCCTCCGGTCGAGATCTGCACGATGCCGTCGGACTCGGCCTCGGCGAAACCGGCCAGGGCGGCGTTCAAGGTCTGCGTCGACGTCACATTGATCGCTGGATAAGCGAAGCGGCCGGCCTTGGCCCGGTCGAGCATGTGGGCGTAAACCTCGGGGCTGGCAATGGGCACGGATATCTCCTTGAACTTGCGTCGTGTCAACGGGTCAGTACCGTGCTCGGAGTGACCATCCTGGCCCTCGGCGGCGGCCTGCTCAACTCCACCCATCTCCTGGAGACGTTCGGGTTGGTCGGCGCGCTATTGATCATTTTCGCCGAATGCGGCCTCCTGGTCGGCTTCTTCCTGCCCGGTGACTCCCTGCTGTTCACCGCTGGCCTGCTGGTGAGCAAGGGCACCCTGTCCACCCCCCTCTGGCTGCTCATCCTGCTGCTCATCGCGGCCGCCGTGATCGGCAACGAGGTCGGGTACGCGATCGGTTACCGGTCGGGGCCGGCCGTGTTCCGAAAGCGCGAGGGTCGCTTCTTCCGTAAGGAGTACGTCGACCGCGCCCGGAAGTTCTTCGACCGCTACGGCGCCCGGTCGCTGGTGCTCGGCCGGTTCGTACCGGTGATTCGTACCATCATCACCGTGATGGCCGGCGTGGGCCGGATGCCGCACCGCAAGTACCTACTCTACAACGTGATCGGCGCGGTGTTGTGGGTCGGCGGGGTGAGCACCCTCGGCTACTTCCTCGGCCAGATCGCGTTCGTCAGGAGCCACATCGAGCTGATCCTCATCGGGATCGTTGCCCTCTCCTTCATCCCGATCGGCGTGGAGTTGGTGCGCTCCCGGCGGCGCGGCGCCGGAACCGCATCTGCATGACCGAGCGAGCGCCGCATCCGTGGTCGGCCGAGCGCGGTCGCTCCTTCGGAAGGGTCGCCGACGTCTATGCGGCCACCCGGCCGGAGTACCCCGAGGCCGCGGTGCGCTGGGTCGCCGGTCCGGGCACCCATCAGGTCGTCGATATCGGAGCCGGTACGGGCAAGCTCACCCGGGCACTGGTCGGCGCCGGGTATTCGGTCGTGGCGGTCGAGCCACTCGGCGAGATGCTCGCGCACCTCGACACCGAGGGGGTACCCGCCGTCGCCGGAACGGCCGAGGCGATCCCGCTGCGATCGGCAAGCTGCGATGCGGTGTACGCCGGGCAGGCGTTCCACTGGTTCCGCACCGACGACGCGCTGCGCGAGATCGGCCGGGTCCTGCGGCCGGGTGGCCGGTTGGGGCTTCTCTGGAACATGCTGGACACGTCGGTGGACTGGGTCGCCGCTTTGGCCGAGGTGCTGCACGAGCAGGTGCCGGGGCAGGCCAGCATGGGCGATCGGCTGCCCTTCGACAGCCCCATTTTCACCGGCCTGGAGTACCGGCAGTTCGCCCACCCGGGCCACCCGCTCGACCTGGCCGGCCTGCTCGACCTGGTGCGGTCGCGCAGCTACATCGCCACGCTGTCCCCCGATGCGCACGCGGCGGTGCTCGATCGGGTCACCCGCCTGGTCCGCGAGCATCCGGACGTGCGCGACCAGCAGCGCTTCACCCTGCCGTACGTGACCGACGTCTGGCGGGCGCGGAAGGCCGCGCCGCGCTAGCGGCGGCGTCGCTTGCCCAGCGGCGACGCGATGTCGAAGACGAAGTGCAGGGCGAGCAGGGTCAGTCCGAGCGGGATGAGCGCCCCAGTCAGCTTGGCGTTGAGGTCGATCCCGAAGAGGACCACCAGGGTGGCAAGTGCGAACAGCACGGCTGCGATGAGTGCGAACATACCGGCAAGCTATCGCAATTGATCTTCAAGCGGGCGATCACACAATGGCGGTTTTCGGACTGCCACAGTTAGCCGCCGGCAGGTGCAGGATGTGGGCGTGGGGCGGCACAGCGGCAAGCATCGCGCGCCGGGAGGATGGCGAGGGCCGCCGGCCTCTCTGCTGCTCTCACTCGGCGCGGCGATCGGGGTCGTCGTCATCGTGGTCTGTGCCGTCGCCCTAGCAAACCGCGGCTCGCAGCCAACGGCGCAGAAACCGCCGAAGGTGTCGGCCGGCCCGCAGCCCTCACTGCTGCTCGACCGGAGCCCTTCGCCGTCGCCGACCACCTCGCTCACGGCCGCACCGAGCCCTCGGCCAACGGCGCGCCGGCCCACGGTGCAGCTCCGCTGGACCGGCGGAAAGAGCTGGGTCCGGGTCACGGACGCAGGCAAGAAGGTGCTGCTGGTCGGTGTCCAGCCGCAGTTCACCGTCAAGACGTTCACCGGTCGCAGCTTCTTCATCGAGATCGGTTACGCCGGCAACGTCACGGTGATCATCCACGGCGGCAAGCCGCATCTCGCCGGCCGGCGGGGCCAGATCGTGAGGTTCACCGTCACCGGCCCGTGACTGCGGCCCCTTCAGGTCCACAATCTGCGCATGAACCGACTCGACGCGATGACAGGTACGAAAACCAGTACGACCCCAACCTGTTCGGGGGCGCCGTGACGAAGATGTTGGGCAGCGGGTGGGTCGTCCGGACCGGGCATACCGGATCTGGTATGGACTCCGGCAACTTCGGTTCCAGCGTCTGAAGAGGTCAGCCCCCGCTTGGCGTTCGGTCGGGCAAGTTGTCACACTCTGCCGGTGAGAATCTTCCGGCTGCTGGCCATCCCCACCGTGATGTCCGCCGTGCTGCTTGTGATGCTGCCGCTGACGCCCGCCAACGCCGCGGACGACCCGGTGACCACCGCCGTACAAAAGTTCAAGGGCGGAGACCACGTCTACGTCGACCCTTCGGCCGAAGTGTCCTTCGATCCCGGCAAGGTGCGCGACGCCATCAGCTCAGCCGGCCTGTCGATGTACGTCGCCGTGCTGCCCGACAGCACGGGGACACCCGAAGACGTGGTGCGCAGGATCGGGCAGAACCTGGGTGGCCGGGTCACCGTGGCCGTGCTCGTTGGCACGCATTTCCGCGCGGGCTCCTCAGCACTGGCCAAGGGAGAGGCCGGCCGGCTAGCCGACCAAGCCTTCGCGGAGGGCCGGCCCGACATCACCAAGACGCTCACCATTTTCGCCGGCAAGGTGAAGACCGCGAGCGTGACCCGCAAGTCGCTGGTACCCGTACGGACGTCCTCCCATGCACTGGGTGGCGTGGTGACGGTGCTGGTCGTCGTACTGCTGCTGGCGCTACTCGGCGGCCTGGGCATGGCCTTCTTCCTGCGCCGCGGCCGGCGCGGCCGGCTCGACCGCGTACGCGCCGAGGCGCAACGTTGGTACGAGCGCCTGGGCGGCGAGGTCCTCAACCTTTCGGCCAGGGACAACGACAGCGCGCGGCAGGCACTCGCCGATGCCAGCGAGCGCTACACCGCAGCGGGTTCCGCGCTGTCCGGAGCGAGTACGGAGGCCGACTACCGCTCGGCCCGCGACACGGCGCTCGAGGGTCTGCACTATGCCCGGGCGGCCCGCACAGCGCTGGGCATCGATCCGGGGCCGGAGCTACCGCCCACGAGCACACAGGAGGCGGCCGGCCGGATACACCAGGAGCAGAGCGTCGACATCGGCGGTCAGCAGGTCTCGATGCGACCCGACTACGCACCCAACGCGCCGTACTACTACCCCGGGGGGATCGTCGGCGGCGGCCGGGTGCCCGGGGGCTGGTACAGCCAGCCCTTCTGGAAGACCGCGCTGATCGGCGGGGCCGCCGGCCTCGGTGGGCTGCTAGTGGCTGACGCGTTGTTCGACGCGGTACGCGGCCCCTTCTGGGGGGGCTACGGCGGCGGCATGTTCGGCGGTGGATGGGGCGGCGGCTACGGCGGCGGCTACGGCGGCGGCTCTGACAGTGGGGCCAACGCCGGCGGAGACTCTTTCGGCGGCGACTTCGGCGGTGAGGATTTCGGCGGAGGTGGCGACTTCGGTGGCGGCGACTTCGGGGGCGGTGGAGACGGCGGGGGCGGCGACTTCTGATTCTCCGCGTGCTGACGGATCCAGGCGTGCATCGCGATCCCCGATGCCACCCCGGCGTTGATCGACCGGGTCGAGCCGTACTGCGCGATCGAGCAGACCACGTCGGCGGCGGCCCGCGCGGGCTCGGAGAGCCCCGGCCCCTCCTGCCCGAACACCAGTAGCGACAGCCGGGGCAGCTCGCAGGACTCGAGCGGCACCGCGCCGGGCAGGTTGTCCACGGCGACGACGGTGAGCCCCTGCTCCTTGGCGTACGCCAGGAGGCCGTCGATGTCGGCGTGGTGTCGCACGTGCTGGTATCGGTCGGTGACCATGGCGCCGCGGCGGTTCCAGCGCCGGCGGCCCACGATGTGCACCTCTCGGGCAAGGAAGGCGTTGGCGGTGCGAACGACAGTGCCGATGTTGAGGTCGTGCCGCCAGTTCTCGATCGCGACGTGGAAGTCATGGCGGCGGGTGTCGAGGTCGGCGACGATGGCGTCGCGGCGCCAGTAGCGGTAGCGGTCGACCACGTTGCGGCGGTCGCCTGCGGCGAGCAGGTCGATGTCGTACCTCGGATCGTCCGGCCACAGTCCGGGCCAAGGCCCAACGCCCACGTCCAGTAACGGCTCGTCCTCACTCATCGGCGTGATCATGCACCCTTGGTGGGCCGGCACGGCGTGTCGCCCTGCAAGAGTGCATGATCACCGCGGAGGGCCGCGGAGGGGCGCGGAGGGGCGCGGAGGGGCGCCGGGGGGCCGGGGGGCCCGGGGGGGCCGGGGTCAGGCTGGCTGGTCGCGAAGGTAGCGGCCGAAGTGCGGCACGGTGAACGCCACGCTGCCGCGCTCGCCGCTGTACACCAGCCCCTTCTTGATCAGGCTGTCCCGCGCCGGCGACAGGCTGGACGGCCGCCGGCTAAGCGCCTCGGCGATCTCGGCAGTGCCGACCGGGCCGTCGGAGAGCTGCGCCATGGCACGCATGTACTCCCGCTCGGCCGGCGTCGCGCGCTCGTAACGGCTGCCGAAGAATCCCACCGCCAGTTCCGCGTCGGCCTCGGGCGCGGACACTCTCACGTCTTTGTCTGTGATCGGCGACCGCGGCGCGGCGTCCCAGGCCACCTTGCCGTACGCCTGGATGAAGTACGGAAAGCCGTCGGCCGTCTCGAACAGCGCGTCGAGTGCCTCCGGCGTGAACTCGACGCCCTCGCGCTGGGCCGGCACGGTCAGCGCCTGATCGGCGGCGCAGCGGTCGAGGCGGTCGATCCGCAGGTAGCGGAACAGCCGCTCGGAATAGCTCTTGCCGCTGCTCAACACGGCCGGCAGATGCGGCAACCCGGCCCCGACGACAATCAGCGGCGCGCCGGCCTGGCTCAGCTCATGGCAGGCGGTGCACAGCGCGGTGATCCCGGCGGCCGGCACGTCTTGCAATTCATCGACGAACAGCGCCATCCCGACGCCCAGGTCGGTGGCCACCGAAGCCGCGTCCAGAAACAACTCGGTCAGGTCGATCTCGAGGTCGCCGGAGTCGGCCCGGCCGCGGCTGGCCGGCACATCGATGTTGGGCTGCCAGCGCAGCGTGCCGTTCTTGGGTGCGGCCGGGTCGCGCATCGCGTAGGCCTTGAGTACGCCCAGAAAACCGTCGATCCGCTCGGGTGCGCGGTGCCGTGGTGCGATCTCCCGTACCGCCATGTGCAGCGCGCCGGCCACCGCCCGCCGAAGCGACGAGTCCGGCCGGGCCTCGATCTTGCCGGTCCCCCATAGCCGGCCGATGGCGGCGCTGCGCATCGCGTTGAGCAGCACGGTCTTGCCCACGCCGCGCAACCCGATCAGGACCAGGCTGCGCTCGGGCCGGCCCCCGGCCACGCGTTCGAGCACCACCTCGAACTGCCTGAGCTCGCGATCGCGACCGGCCAGCTCCGGGGGCCGCTGACCGGCGCCCGGAGCGTACGGATTGCGTACCGGATCCATGAATCGGACTGTATTCGGCGATCTAGCGCAGACCCTAGATCGGCGTAGAAAGCGCTATCGGCGTGTCGCGCACCGGTCCATCGGGACAATCCGCCGCCCGTCGCTGTGGTGGTCAAGATGGCTGCTCTAGGCTGCGCCGGAGCGCTGCAGCGTGCCGTGCCGCCGTTGACGGGGATGAGATGACGGAAGGGCCGCCGTACCCACCACCGCCGCCCGGCAAGTCTGGCAACACCGGGCTGCTCGTCGGCCTGATCGCGTTGGGCGTGGTGGTGATCCTGCTGCTGGCGGGTGTCCTGGTCGTCGCGAGGCTGACCTTGCGTCGCCCCCGTCCGCCGGGCGCTACCGCCACCGCCACCGCCAGCGCCTCACCGGCTCCGAGCACCAACGTCGAGATCACCGAAGAGGACGTCCAGGGCCTCCTCGACAGTCACGCGGAAGCACTACACAGCCGCGACGAGTCAGCGTTCCTGGCGGCGTACGACCAGCACAACGTCGCCCTCTTGACGGGTCAGCAACTGCTCTTCGAGAACCTCGTCAAGATCCCCTTCGAGGAGACGAAGTTTGCCACCGGCGAGCCGGTTGCCCCGGTGAGCCAACCGCCGGAGCAGCCAGCGATCGTGAGCACCGATGTCGCCTTCGTGCACCGGATCGCCGGGGTCGACGTGCGATCGGTGGCCGAGTACTACCGCTGGACCATCAGCCGCGCCTCACGCGACGCACCGCTGGTCGTCACCGCTGTCGGCGGCGGGATCTCCACCAACGCGGTCAACCGAGGCGTCGCCTGGCCGGCGCCCTGGGACCTGCTTCAGATGAGCGTGATCAGGTTGCCGCACGTGATCGTCCTTGCCGGTCCCGGCGCGAGCGGCAAGGCGCGCAAATGGGCCGGCAAGGCGGAGACGTCGGCCGAGCAGGACCTCGCGGCCTGGGGGACGCGGCAAGGCGGCTCGCGGGGTTTCCTGGTCCTGTTCGAAAATGACCGGCGGCGCTTCTCGCACTACTACGGCGCCAGGGAAGTACGGGAGGCGGCGGGCTATGCGCTGTCCGTAACGGAGTTCGCCGCGCTCGGGACGACGTCGAGCGTTTCCGTGGGTGCCGACCGGATCGTGATCTACACCGGGTCCAACTTCTTCAAGTCTGGTGAGGACCCCGCCTACCTCTTCAGCCACGAGATGGCGCATGCGCTGGTGGCGCCGGTGGGGCCCCAGGGCGAGGCGGATTTACCCGACTGGGTGGTCGAGGGCTTCGCGACCTACCTCGAGGTCCGCCATCGCTCGACCGCGATCTACCTGCGCGATCGCTATTTCGTCAACCTCCGCCATCACGGGCTGACCGGGCATCTGCCCAGGGACACCGCCCTGCGGAGCGCGAACACTCAAGTCGCCTTCGCCAACTACGGCCTGAGCCTGCTGGCCTACCTGTTCATCGCCGAGCGCTTCGGTGACGCCAAGGTCTTCCAGTTCGTGATCGCCGCCTACAACGACCCGACGCCGGAGGGCACGGTACGCGCGCTACGCGAGGTCACCGGGCTGGACCTGGTGCACTTCGAAGCCCAGTGGTCCGCGTACGTACGCCGGAAGGCCGGCTGAGCCGCCGACGAGAGCAGCATCGCGGTTCCCGCCTGCAGCGTGGCGGCAAGTTCCTCGGCTCGGAGGACGGCCGGGTGCCCGGCGACCTCTGGAGGCGTCGCGAGATGCTCGGGCACCGAGCGAGCCTATGCCGGCGGCGGCAGCTCGCCGGGTGGCGCGGGCGGGAGCGAGCCGGCCGGGCCCGCAGTAGGAGGCGAGGCCGGAGGTGCCAAGGCACTCGGCGCGGTGCTGCCCACGCCGCCGTGGGAACCCAGCTCACCGAAGTCGACGCTGACGGCGGCGCGTACTGCGGGGTCGTCGACCTCGAAGTACTCCTCTTGGGTGAAGTGAAACGCGCCCGCCACGATGTTTGAGGGGAACGCCTCCACGCGGGTGTTGATGGCCCGGACGTTGGCGTTGTAGAACCGGCGCCCGGCCGCGATCCGGTCCTCGGTCTCGGCAAGCGCCTGCTGCAGAGCCAGGAAGTTCTGGTTGCTCTTGAGATCCGGGTAGGCCTCCACAGTCGCGAAGAAGCCACTCATCGCCCGGCCGAGGTTGTTTTCGGCGGCGGCCTGGTCGGCAGGACCCGCACTTGGGTTGCGGCGCACCTCTTCGGCGTGCGCACGTGCCTCGGTCACCGCGGTCAGCACGGTGCGCTCCTGCCCCGCGTAGCCCTTGACGGTTTCGACGATATTGGGGATCAGGTCATGGCGCCGCTGCAGCTCGACGTCGATCTGTCGCCACGACTCGCGTACCAGGTTGCGCTGCCTGACAAACCGGTTGTAGCTCACGACAAACCCGACCAGCACGATCACGATCAGGACGAGGACTGCGATCAGGATCAACTTCACGAGGTCGGCTCCCCAGTTGTCTCCGGCGCGACCCCATGGTCATGCCACACGAAAGACGGTATCTCGTCGAGAATGTCGTCGCAGCATCTCCATCATCCGCGGGTGGAGCACGTCGCTGGCGAACTTCCGGTCGGGACAGGTAACCCGGAAGGCGCGGTTGAAGTCCTCGCTCTCCATCTCGATGTCGGTGAAGCCCAGTGCGCCGCCCAGCCGGGTGAGGTCGTTCTCTCTCGTCACCTGCAGGCGAGGAAGCAGCGTGGGCATCGCCGTGGCGCAGACGGGGAAACGGTGCGTGCTCGTCGTGCGATGGCCCTGGCTGTCGGTCGAATGAGTCTGGTACGAGTAGTCGAACGCCGCGATCGGCCGGCCCCGCCAGGCGCCGGAGAGCACGTTCTTGGCCTGGCGGTGGTCACCGGCGTCGAAGGGCGTGCCGTCCCATCGCCCGGCGAGCCTGTCGTCCTCGAGCGTCAGGGTCCAGCCGTTGGACCGCGCGAATTGCGCCAGCAACTCGCGGCGCTTCTTGGCCAGGACGTAGTTGACGACCGCGCCCACGATCGACAACGCGATTCCGCCGACGATCAGCCAGGTCATCACGGCCGACAGCCTGCCACGCCCGACACCCCGTCCGACAACCCGTCCGGCACCGGGTCAAGCCCCGAGGCCTGCCCCTGCGACGCTCATATCAAAGTTGATATGCGGGCCAACAGCGCGGGTGGGTCGGGCGCGGGCGTGGTCGGCCCGGGCTACCTGCCAAGACATTCGACTACGCCAACAGCTGCCGGCCACGCGGATCGCCGAGCTGGCCGGCATCACGGTGCCGGCCGAGACCCGGTACCTCGTGGTCGAGGAGGACGGCGTCGGGCCTCAGCATCCCTTCTCCGGGGAGAAGGTGTCGGTGGTCCTCGCGCTGTACCGCTATGACGGCGGGCTGGGCCACACCTGCGGCATCCACACCCACCGACGACGCACGGGTCGAGATCATCGCCAACGGCACCAAGACCGCCCGAGCGCTCGTCAACCTGAATCTCAACGAAGGCGCCGGCAGCCCACGCAGCTGCCTGCCCTTCACGCTCAGCCTCAGCTGCGGGACCTGGGCCGGCAACATCATCACGGAGAAGGTCAACGCCCGGAACTTCATCAACGTCACCTGGGTGTCCCGGCCCATCGCGCCACGGCCGGTGGACAAAGAGGAGTTGTTCGCCGGGCAATGGGCGAAGTACGGGCGCTAGGACCAGCTGCCTGGGAGGGTGTGGTCGTGATGACCACTGCTCTGCCCACGCGACTTGCCGACTCCGGGCTAGCGATCTCTCGGGGGTCGTGATCGGCGTGCTGCTCTGCGCGGCGATTGCGCTAGTGCTGTACGCCAGCCGATGGCGTGCGGGGGACCTCGGGCTGATGGGCCTGCTGCTCGGGCTCGGCTTCGGTCTCGCCTACGTGCTCGACAACGTCGTCCACGACGACAACGGCAGTCAGACCGACCAGGCGGTGCCCGTGCTCGTGGTGCCCAGCATTGCGCTGGCGCTCTGGGTCCTGGCTCGCACCCGCTCCATCGCACGAGCCGCGCATGCCTGTGTGGTGGTCGGCGCGGCTCTGGGCGTTGCCGCGGTCGCTGTCGCTCTGGCGACACGTGACGCGACGTTCGTGGCGCTGGCCGTACCAAGCGTGCTGCTCTTCGGTGCAGGGCTAGCGTGGACCGGCGTCGGGCTGCTCCGTCTGAGCGCAGCCACCCGAGGGCAGCCCCGCCCGGCAACCGGCTAGCGAGCCGCGTTCTCGTCGCGCAGCGCGGTCAGCGTGCCCGAGGCTCGGCTGGCCAGCTGCAGGTTGAAGCGGGTGTCGGATTCGGTGAGGTCCGGAGATCTCGCGGATCCGCTGCCGGCAATTGCCGCGCCGAGTACGGCCAGCAGCCCGGCCGCTCCTTTGCCTCGTGACTGCCGATCCCGGTCCATCGTCGCCCCCAGCGCGAGCAGGTGTGCCGGAAGCGTTTCGGAGCACTGGAGGCAGATCAACGCGACACGCGGGTCGAAGCTGACAGACCGTGCGGCACCCCGCCCCGGCGTTAGGCTGACCGGTCATGCGGTTCGGTATCGACGTCGCCCAGCAACGCATCGAGTGGGACGAGCTGGTCAGCCGTACCCGCTTCGCCGAGGACCTCGGCTTCGACGGGGCGTGGGGATTCGACCACTTCCAGCCGATGTACGGCGAAGGGCCGGGCAACTGCTTCGAGGGCATGACCACCCTCGCGGCGCTGGCCGGGCAGACCACTCGGATCCGGCTCGGGCTGCTGGTCACCGGGGCGACCTACCGGCATCCGTCCGTACTGGCGACCGAGGCGGTGACGATCGACCATGCCTCGCACGGCCGGCTCGAGCTCGCGCTGGGCGCGGCGTGGTTCGCCGAGGAGCACCGCGCGCTCGGCATCGACTTCCCGCCGACCGGCCAGCGCTTCGACCGACTCGAGGATGCCCTGGAGATCATCACGCGACTCATGACCGGCGAACGGGTGTCCTACGAGGGACGTCAGCTGTGCCTCGACGATGCCCAGCTGCGGCCGGTCCCCGTACAACGCCCGCATCCGCCGCTCTGGATCGGGGGAAGCGGCCCGCGGCGCACGCTGCCGATCGTGGCTCGCTGGGCCGACGTGTGGCACACGTTCGGGTCGCCCACGTCGTTGCGCGAGCTGGGGCGCCGGGTGGACGGGCTGGCCCAGGAGGCCGGCCGCGACCCGGGCGACATCGCGCGGGCCAGTTCGCTGTCGCTGTCGGAGCCGCTCGACGAGATCCGCCGCGCCGCCGCGGCCTGGCGGGAGGCCGGCTACGACTATCTGGTCTGCGGCTGGCCGGGTGAAGGCCTGCCCCGGGTCGAGGAATTCGCTACCACCGTGCTGCCCGAGTTCGCCGACTAGTGCCCCCGCGCCCGAGCGGATTGCGGTCGTTCGACCCGCGGACCGTGGGTCGGCTGGAGTGCGCGACCTGGGTCACCTACTACCGCCGGGAGTGGTGGCCCTTCCTGCGCGCGCCGTACCCCGGCAACGACCCCGATGGCGCGCGCCGGAACATGCGGCGCTTCTACTCCATCGTCGCCCGTACGCACGGCGAGGCGCTCGACCCCGGCACGGCGGCCCGGCTGGAGGTCGAGTGGTGGCGCGTGCACCGGTTCTGAGGGGCGGGCCGGTTCTGAGGGGCAAGCGTGAGCGGTCAGGGATGTCCGTCCCAGACATGGGAGTGGTGTGACACCGGCGACCGGAGCCGTGCCCGCAGCGGCGGGCGTCGCCCCCAGGTGTCGGGCTGACGACAGTTCCCTTGCCCGCTCGCCCTGGCGCTCCTAACGTCCGCGTCAACACGAGTCGAGGGAGGCCGAAATGAGACACCTGCAGGCGCGTCGGGCTGCGCGGAAGCACAGGGCGACCGGGAGCAGCTGGGCCTGAAACCGTCCGATGCGGCGGCAGCTGGCATTGGCTGAATGCAGGAGGGGTCTGCCCATTCCACGGAGCGCGGGCGGTCAGCGTTCGAGCGCCCGGTCGATCCCCGCGCGGATGCACGCTCGGCACGTCCCGCCGGGCGCGATCCAGCCAGGTCAGCACGACGATCTCGGCGCCCAGGTCAAGGTCGCGAAGTCCCTCGCCCACGGACTCATGGAACACGAGCCAGGCGTCGGGCGATCCTTCGTCTCCCTGCTTGGGTGCCGCGTCGAGGTCCACCAGGGCGACTCCACCAGCCCGATCGGCCGCAGCTGGTACGGACCTTCCGTCATGTCGCCTCTAAATCCGGCGTGGTCAGGCCCAGGTCTGACATGGAGTACGCGGCGCGATAGTCCAGACCCGCGACGCGCACGGCCAGGTCGGCGCCTCTATCGACGATCACCGCGACCCCGACAACCTCGGCGCCGGCCTCGCGCAGGGCCTTGACCGCGGCGAGCACGCTGGAACCGGTCGTGGAGGTGTCCTCCACGGCAAGGACCCGGCGGCCGGCGACGTCCGGCCCCTCGATCCGGCGTTGCAGGCCGTGCGCCTTGCCCTCCTTGCGGACCACGAACGCGTCGAGCTCGCGCCCCCCGACAGCCGCCGCGTGCAGCATGGCGGTGGCGATCGGGTCGGCGCCGAGAGTGAGGCCGCCGACGGCGTCGTACTCCCAGTCAGCCGTCAGGTCGAGCATCACCGAGCCGACCAGGGGGGCGGCCTCATGGTGCAGGGTGATCCGGCGCAGGTCGACGTACCAGTCCGCCTCCTGGCCGCTGGACAGGGTGACCCGGCCGTTCACCACGGCCAGCTGGCGGATCAGGGGCAGCAGGAGATCGCGATCGCTCACGCTTGGGGAGCCTAGGGCACCACCACCGGGCATGCGGTCACGCCGCTGGTGGTGCAGGTGACCCGGCCCTGGATCGCCGGGCTGATGGGCGTGCTCGCCGCGATGTAGTCGGCGGTGACCTGATCCATGTAGTCCCGAGTGGTGGCCCGGCTGGAGAAGACCGGGTAGCCGTCGCCGCCACTGGTCATGAAGTCGTTCTCGGCGATCCGGTAGGTGGCCGCGGCGGTCAGGTCGACCGCGGCACCCGTACAGCTTCCGTCCGCGGCCTGCCGGACCGCGCCGAGCACGCGGCTGCCCGCCGCTCTCGAGATGTCGTAGCTGAAGCACAGGCCGGACACCTGCGGGAATCGGCCGGCGATCGCCGGCATCTGGGACACGCCGTTCTCCAGCATGGCCTTCAACTCGTCGCCGGTGATCTGCACCGTCGTGACCACATTGCCGAACGGCAGCACGGTGAGCACCTGCCCGCGGGTGATCGGGTACGGCGGCGGCGAGTAGGCCGGGCAGAAGTCGTTCGGGTTGTCCGTCGTCGGGCAGGTCAGATCGGCGCGCAGCCCTCCGGAGTTGGTGATGGCGAAGTCGGTGGCGTAGGCGGTCCGCATCGCATCGGCCACCGCGTTCCCGACGAGCGATTCGCAGGTGCGCCCCGCCGTGTTGCCGCAGGAATCCGTGCGAGGCACGAACACCGTCGAGTTGCCCACGACCGTGTTGAGCACCGGGCCGAGCTGGGCGTTGAGGTCGTCGATGCGCGCCTGGATACCGGGGTCGGGCGTGACGCCGATGTTCCAGGGTTTGTGGAAGTCGGCGGTTTTGTAGACCACCCGCTTGGTTGCGGTGTTCACGACCAGCCGGACCCGGGTGAAGCGCAGGCCCTTGCTGCGGTTCTCGGTCAGCAGCACGCCGTTGGGTCGGGCGCTGGCCACCTGCACGTCGGTGTGGTCACCGAGGACCGCGTCGACGGCGACCGAGCCGTCGGCCAGGTCGACCACCGGCCCAGTGGGGCCGTTGACCGTGCCTCCGGTGGCGCCGAAGTGACCGAGCGCGACCACCGCCATCACGCCGGGCTGCTTGCGCAGCTGAGCGGCCCGCTTGTTCACCGCGGCGAGCGGGTCGGTGACGACGAATGGTCCCAGCGACCCTGGCTTGGTCAGTTCGGGAATGTCGGGGTTGGAGAACCCGACGACGCCGAGCTTCACGCCGCTGACCGTCACGACCGCCGACTTCGACCACTCGGGCGGCGGGTCGGACGTGGCCGGGTCGATGATGTTCGCCGAGACGTAGCCGAACCGCGCCAGCGGGATCAGCTCGTTGCGCAGATACTGCTCGCCCTTGTCGAAGTTGTGGTTGCCGAGCCCGTCCAGGGTGAAGCCCATCCTGTTCATCAGGTCGATCGTCGGCTTGTCGCCGAAGAAGCTGGAGATCGGAGGACTCGCGCCAACCGAGTCTCCCCCCGTGACGGTGATGGAACCGCCGGTCGCCCCGGCGCGGTAGGAGTCGAACCACGGCTTGAGGAAGGCCGAGCCACCGGTCGAAAAGCTCGGGTTGCTCGCACCGGTGCCGCCGACATTGTCCGCGGCCTCGGACAGCGGGATCAGCTGGCCGTGGTAATCGCTGATCTGCAGGATCGTCAACTCCTTGAGCGATGCCCGATCGGGGAGCAGGGCGTAGAGGATGCGTCCGCGCGCGTTCTGCGGGCCGGGAACACCCAGCAGGTAGGCCAGCGTCGGGGCGAGATCGAGGGCCCGCACCCCGGCGAGCGGGCTGACGTGAGCCACCCCCGGGCCGGCGGCCACGAAGGTCGCGTGCATGTTCACGTTGTGCGGGATGTCGACGAGGTCGGGCAGGAAGCCGTGCTGTCCGAAGAACTGGCTGAAGGCGATCGGCAGCCCGGGCGTGCCGGCGTCGAACTGGTACGGCGGCCGCGACACGACGACCACGTCGCCGGAGCGGCTCGGGTGCAGCGAGTCGGAGCCGTCGACGTTGCGCAACTCCTCCTTCTTGAGAATCTTGAGCACGACCTGCTTGGTGGGATTGGCCGGATCGGACAGGCCCTGGTAAGCGGCGATGATCTGGTTGCGGACGGTCTCGTAGTCGGCCGCGGCGACGGTGCCGCCGGGGTCCCGGCCGGCGAGATTGACGTAGATCTGCGCGGTGCCGCCCGCCCAGCAGGCCTTTGCCTTCGTGACGCCGCTGGCACCGGCCCGGCAGTTGCTGGTCTGCTCGGCGCCCTGCAGGCCGGCGTCGGCGAGCACCTTGCCGGCGTTGATGGCCTCCCACTGGGCTGCGAAGCCGTGGTCGGAGGCCGCGATCGTGGTCGGGTTCCCGCCCAGCAGCGACCGGGCCATGGCGAGCTTGACGTCGGCCTCGTGATAGGCGCTGGCGATGTAGCCCTCACGCACGGCGAGAAGACCGTCCTTGATGCCGTCACCGTTGACGTCGTCGAAATACGGGTTGGCGACGCCGTCCATGTCGGTGGGCGTGACCAGCCCCATGAACTGGTGGGAGAACTCGTCGGTCACCGGGTAGCCGACCAGCGCCAGGTCGGTGTCGGGCTGCAGCGAGCGGAGCACGTACTGCATGACGGCGTCGCCGTAGACCTTCTCCAGGTCGCGGCCCTGTTGGACGTAGGTGTCCTCGTCGATGATCCTCGCCTCGAGAGGGGCGAAGTCAGCCGAGGTCGGCGCCGGCAGGTTGTCGGCGATGTACTTCTCGAGCGGGTTCTCTCCCGGTGCGCCAGCGGGTAACAGGTTGCACGCGGCGGTCGCGCAGGTGGCGATGGCGCGTTGCACGGAGGTGAAGTACAGCTTCATCGAGGACAGGTCGCCCGCCAGCGAGATCAGCTTCACGTAGAAGCCGGCGGTCTGACCGGCCCGGGAACCGGTCAGCCCATCACCGCCGGTGAGCTTGATGCCCTTGAAGTCGCCCACGCCGAGGCCGGCAGCCTGCTGGGTGCCGTCCTTGGCCGCACCGCTGCGTACGAGGATCACCTGGTCGTAGCCGACCGTGCCGTCCACGACCGAGTCGTAGAGATAGAGGTCGTAGACGCGGGTGGGGTTCTGGCTGGAAAAGGATGTGGCCACGGTGAGCGTGCTCTGCATCGGTGGGGCGGCGGGGTCACCGGCGGGCACGTTGGTCCAGCCACTGGCCGGGGCGAACGACGCGACCTGGTAGGACAGCCCGAAGGCGGCCGCACCGGCCTGCTCGCTGGCGATCGCGGGCGTGGTGAGCACGCCGCGGGTGGAGAAGAAGTTCACGAAGTCGACAGTCGGGCCGGCGATGTTGGCGTTGGCCCCGCCAACCCACTCGACCTGGGCGACCTTCTTGCCGGCCCGCTCGGCAGAGGCGGCGATCGTGTCGGCCTGCAGCGTGCCGGACGCCGAGAACGACGTGCGGTTGTTGAAGCTGCCCTCGCCGATCCGGTGATAGGTGTTGTTCGTCGATCCGTGCTCGCCCGGCCAGGTGCCGGTGGCCATGGTGAACCACCCGACGCCGGTGTTCGGCGGGAAGCCCTGTGTCATGCCGTTCGCGCCACGGGTACCGCTCGCCATCATGGCGTTGTAGGTCGGCATCTGGCCGGCCGCGGCGTACCGCTCCATCAGGTCAGGTCGCATGCCGTCGGACGAGAACAGCAGTCCCTTGCTGGCCGCCGCCGCCGCGGTCTGGGCGCCGGCGGCCGGGCTCGTCGAAGGAACGGCAATCGTGGCCGCGGCGATCGCCAGGGCGGCGACGGTGACGCGGGATGCGGACGGCCTTATCGGACCTCCTGGACGGGACGAGACCGCGCTTCTTCACGGCCGACAACGCACCAAATCTTGCACCGTTTCGGACTCAAACGGGGAGATCTGTGGCATCCAGGAGGCAAATTCGCGACGAAAGTCGTCGTTCACACGACCTGAATACCGACCTGCTGGGCATGAGCTGCCAGCCGGCGCAGGTCGGCCGCGTCCGAGGTGAGCACGGTGCCGCCGGGTTCGGCGGCCGCCACGACGAGTGCGTCGACCGCCGAACCCCGCCGAGCCCGCGTACGCAGCAACGAGGCACGGCGAGCAAGGCTCTCGGGGAGCCGCTCGACCACCTCGCAGGTCTTGAGTAGCCGGTTCTCCCCCGCGTCGCGGCTGCCGTCGCCGGTCAGGCACTCGACCAGAACCACGGCGGGCACCACGGGAGGCCACAAGCCGTGGTCTCGTAGGGCGGTGATGAGCGCGGCATTGCGTTGGGAGCGTTGCGCGAGACGACTGACTGCACCCGAGTCCAGAACGAGCACGGTGCTCAGCCGGCGTGGGTGCTTGGTCGGGCGTCGAGGCGGCGTGCGATCGCTTCGGCGTGAGCCCGTTCGTCGGCCGAGGGTTGCCCAACCTCGTCGACCAGATCAGCGAGATAGCTCTCTGTCTCCGCCAACAGGTCCTGACGTCTTACCTCGGCACGCACCGCTTCCTGGAGCAGCTCAGAAGCCGGCAGACCGCGGGTCTTGACCTGCTGGAAGATCTCATCGGGGAGGTAGACCTGCATCCGTGGCATACGCCTAACCATACGCCTACGAGCGCTGCCATCCTCCAACGTCCACAGCGGCGATTTCCGGGCGCCCGTGCCAGGCGGCGAGGATCCCGCGCTCGCGGTCGGGGTCGATGCCCGGGGCCGGCCGGTCCGGTCGCTGGGCCGGGGCCCCGACCTCGCGCAGCCAGGCCCAGGTGTCCGTCACGGTTTCGCCGACCGGCCGGCAGTGCAGCCCGCTCGCCAGAGCAGTCGACGTGTCGACCTCCTCCGCGCCGGGGAACTGCGCCGACGGCATCCAGTACGGCAGGTCCTGCCACGGCTCGACCTCCTGCGCGAGGAGGAATTCGTCGTCGGCCCACACGAACGACGCGTCAGACGCGGTGACCTCCCGGGCGGTGCCGAGCAACTCGCCGAAAGAGGTCTGCCCCGGCGGCCCACTGACCGCCATCGCGCCGACCACCGACGACCGTCCACAGTGGAACAGGAACGTTCCGAGGTCGCGTACGTCGACCATCGACAGCGGGCGCTCCGGGGCCCCGGGCGCAAGCACCTCGCCGCCGCGCGCGACCCGGCCCAGCCACCACGACAGCCGCCCGACGTTGTCTCCGACCCCGACGATGTGCCCGACCCGGGCGATGGTGCAGCGGCCAGCGAAGTGCTCCTCGACCGCGCGCTCGCAGCCGGCCTTCAGCTCGCCGTAGTGGCCGTCGTCGGGGCCAGCGTCGGCGGCGCACGAAAACGTCGGGCTGTCTGCCCGGATCGGCTGATCGGGCCAGCCGGCGTACGCGGAGATGCTCGAGACGAACACGTAGTGGCCCACGCGGCCGGCCAGCGCCGCGGCGCCGGTGCCCACGACCTGCGGCACGTAGCCACAGGTGTCGACGACCGCGTCCCATTCGCCGCCAGTCAGCACCGCGAGCCCATCGGCCGTTTCGCGGTCACCCAGCAGCGACTCCGCGCCGTCGGGCACGCCCGCGCCAGTGCGGGTCAGCGTGGTCACGCGATCCCCTGCGGCCAGAGCGGCGTGCACGACCGCGGGGCCAAGGAATTGACCGCCGCCGATCACGAGTAACCGGGCCACGGGTCAGCGGCTCCGGGCGCCGACCTTGCGGGCGGCCCGCCGGACCAGCCCCCGCGGCGCGTGCCGGGCCACCCCGACGATCGCTTGGTACTGCCGGCCGGGTACGCAGATCGCCTTGCCACGCCGCAGCGCGCTCAGGGCCGCCGCGACCACGTCGTCGGCGTCGGTCCACATCCACTCCGGCACCGCCCGCATGTCGATGCCGGCCCGCTGGTGGAACTCCGTACGCACGAAACCCGGGCACAGTGCCAGCACCCGGACCCCCGTGCCGACCGTCTGCACATGCAGGGCTTCGCTGAACGTCGTGACCCACGCCTTGCTGGCGGAGTACGTGGCATCGCGCGGACCGGGAGTGAAGCCGGCCACCGATGAGACGTTGAGGATGTCGCCGCGGCCGCGGGCCAGCATCGCCGGCAGTGCCGCGTGCGTCAGCCGGAGCACGGCCAGCACGTTGAGGTCGGTCAGCCGTACCGAGTCCTCGACCGGACTGCCGAGGAAGCCGCGTCCCAGTCCGATGCCGGCGTTGTTGACGAGCAGATCGATCGGCCGGTCGGCGTCGGCCAGCCGCGCGGCCACCCGGCCACAAGCGTCCTCGCCGCTGAGGTCGGCGGAGAGCACGTCGACGCCGATTCCGTGCTCCGCGCCTAGCGCCGTGGCGGCCTGATCCAGGCGGGCCGGATCTCTGGCCACGAGCACCAGGTCGTGGTGCTCACGAGCGAGGCGGCGGGCGAAGGCCGCACCGAGCCCCGCCGTCGCGCCGGTGATCAAAGCGATAGCCATGCCAGCCACCCTAACCGCGCCGCAGGACCTGCCGGGCGGAACGGTCGCCGCAGGACACGGCGCCGTCCAGGTGCCCGTGCCAGAGCGTCATCGAGTAACGGCCCGCCGCAGCCCGGCGTTCAGCGAGCCTGCTGGGCCGGAAGCCGCCGAGCAGGTGCCCGGGCGGCCCGGCGCCGATGACGACGACCGGGTTCGCTTTCACGGCCGACAGGTGCCAGTGAACTTCAGGGCCACAGTTGCCCTGCGCCACCACCCACCCACCCACCCACCCACCCACCTTCACCTTCATTCGTGATCATGCAGGTTTGCAGCGCTCGCCCGGCGTGTCGGCCTGCGTACGTGCATGATCAGCGGGGTCACGGGGCTGTGGACGGACCCCGCCCTGAGGATGACCGCTACCGCCCGCTCGCGAAGGCGCCCAGGCTGAACGACTTCTGCGCACAGCCGGCGTTCTTGTCCAGGTTGGAGTACGTGGCCAGTCTGGTCGTGCCGGCCGCCACCGTGAGCTTGTCGAACGCCGTGGTGGTCGTCGTCTCCGCGGTGCCGATGTGCAGCCAGAAAGAGAAGGTGTACATCGTGCAGCCGGCTCAACTCACCGCCGAATAGGCCACTAAGCCGCGCCGAAGCGCCTGGTCGGCGGCTCGCGCCGTCTGGTGGAGGGGCGAATTTGGATCCGCGACCTTGGCGATCTGGCCGAGCAGGTCGAGCAGTTGCTTGCACCAGCGCACGAAGTCACCAGCGGTGAGCGCTCCTCCTTCGACCGTGCCGGAGCCCAGCACGCGGTCGCCCCTGACACAACCGGGCAGCGCCGCTTACCCGGCTCGAACGTCGCAGTCGCACGATGTCGGCATGGTCGCCATGGACTCGACGCGGGCCGAGCTGGCGCACCTGTATCGCAGGGCCGGCTTCGGCGCCCGGCCGGAGGAGCTCGATGCGGCGCTCGATCGCGGCTACCAGGCCAGCGTGGACCTGCTGGTCGCGCCACCGGGGGCCGACGCCGGCGCTGTGGCCACCCCGCCGCCGGAGCTCGACGCCGAGCCGCGCCGCCTGGGCAAGCAATCCGATCGCGCCGCGAAGCGTGCGTACCGGATCGCGCACCGCGAGCAGGGTGAGGCCCTCGTCCAGTGGTGGCTGGCCCGGATGGTCGCCGTCGACCAGCCGCTGGCCGAGAAGCTCGCCCTGCTGTGGCACGGCCATTGGGCCACCTCGATCCGCAAGGTGCACAGCGCCCGGCTGATGTTGGGGCAGAACCAGACCCTGAGGTCCCTCGGTGTCGGCGACTTCCGGGAGTTGGCCCGGGCCATGGTGCGCGACCCGGCCCTGCTGATCTGGCTCGACGCCCGGCGCAACAGCAAGACCCTGCCCAACGAGAACCTCAGCCGGGAGCTCATTGAGCTGTTCACCCTGGGGATCGGCCACTACGCCGAGGACGATGTACGCGAGGCCGCCCGGGCGTTGACCGGCTGGCGGATCGACCGTCGTACGGGGGCGGCCCGGCTGGTCGCCGCGCTGCACGACGACCGGCCCAAGACGGTGCTGGCCCACACCGGCGACTTGGACGACCGCTCGCTGGTCGACCTCCTGGTGGCCCAGCAGGCCTCGGCGCGGTTCGTGGTCACGCGGCTGTGGCAGCGGCTGGTGCTGCCGACCCCGCCGCCCGACGACGTCATGGGCCGGCTGCTCGCGGCCTACGGGCCGGGACGCGACGTGAGGGCGCTCGTTCGGGCCATGCTGCTCGACCCGGTGTTCCGGTCGGCCGCAGCCCGCCACGCGCTCGTCAAGCAACCGATCGAGTACGTCGTCGGTGCCCTTCGTGCCCTGCACGTTCACCCGGCGGCGCCGGTGTCCGTCGCGCTGCTGCGCCTCGGCCAGCAGCCCTTCCAGCCGCCGAGTGTCGGTGGCTGGCCCGCCGGCGCGGCCTGGCTCAGCACGTCGGCGGCGCAGGCGCGGGTGAAATTCGCCCAGTGGGTGGCCCGTCAGGCCGACCTGTCGGTGCTGGCCCACCTCGCGCCGGCCGCCCGGATCGACGCGGTGGCGCGCCTGCTCTCGGTCGACGCCTGGACACCTCGTACCCGCACCGCCCTCGCCGCGGCCAGCCCTGACGTGGAGCAGCTCGTCACTCTCGCGCTGGTCGCACCCGAGTACGTCGTCAACTAACAACAAGCGTCAACGAAGAGGACTCGCCGATGGACACGCTCACCCGCCGCCGGTTTCTGGTGGCATCCGGAGTGGTCGGCGGTGGCGCGCTGCTGGCCGGCATGACGTCGCGATCATGGCGTGACTTGGTGGCGGCCGGCACGACCGACCCGCGGCCCGACGCGGCCGGGGTGCTCGTGCTGGTCACCCTGTACGGCGGAAACGACGGGCTCGGCACCGTCATTCCGTACTCCGACATCGCCTATCGCAGCGCGCGCCCGCACCTGGCGTACGGCGAGAAGGAGATCCTGCCGCTGGGTGAATCCCTCGGGCTGAACCCGGCGATGAAAGGGCTGCACGCGCTCTGGGGCGACAAGCGGCTCGCCATCATCCGCGGGGTCGGCTATCCCAAGCCCGACCACAGCCACTTCCGGTCGATGGACATCTGGCAGACCGCATCGCCGGACACACCGGTGCACACCGGCTGGCTCGGCCGGTGGCTCGACACCCAGCCGCACGATCCCCTGCGCGCGGTGTCGCTGGGCCCGGTGCTGCCGCCGCTGCTGGCCGGGGAGAACGGCGCCGGGTCGGCACTGCTCGTCGGCCGGTTGGCGCTGCCGGAGGGCGCCCTGCGAAGCGGGCTGGCCCAGTTGTCCCGGCCGCATCCCGGCGAGCCGCCCATGCAGGCCGCCACGGCGGTCGCCGGCGCCGATCTCTTCACCGTGGCCGGCACGCTCGGCCCGGCCGTCAACGCGGGCTCCGCCCGGGGCCGGCGGAGCGAGTTGTCAGCCCAACTCGACATCGTGGCCCGCTGCATCACCGCCGACGCCCCGACCCGGGCCTACGCGGTGAGCCTCGGTGGCTTCGACACCCACGCCGACGAGAAGGACACGCAGTCCCGGCTGCTCGGCGAACTGGACACGGCCGTCGCGGGGTTCCTCAGCACGGTCGACAAGCATCGGGCCGGCCGGCACGTGGTCGTCGCGATCTACTCGGAGTTAGGCCGCCGCGTCGGGGCCAACGCCAGCGACGGCACCGACC
>JBBPZR010000089.1:0-9123 GCA_038276285.1 Mycobacteriales bacterium
CGTCGCCCCGGTCCGGGACCGGGCGCGGGGGGCCCCCCGCGCCCACCACACCACCCACGGCGCCCGCCCGACCCGCAGCGTACACAAGGCCGCCGCCAACCTGGCCCCCGGCACCGCAGGAGCCGTCCTGAAGGAACTCCGCGCGCAGCGACCCGGCCTGCACGTCGTCAACGGACCACCTCAAACAAGGAGCGACCGATGAGCCAGACCAGCAACACACGACCAAGAACCAGCAGCAGCCAAACAAGTGACACTCAGTCACCAACGAGCCGAGCAGATCAACAGACAGAAGACCCAGCCCACAAGATCAAGAATCAGTCACACCTACGCATCATGATCCGACGGGCCGAAGAACCGGGACAAAACGCCCGTAACTCTGTGTGGGGGTGGTGCTCGTGCTGAGCATCTCCTCCGGGCACTCGGTGGAGTATCTGACCGGCGAGGTCGCTACCGGCCGTGAGTCCTATTACTCGGGTGCGGTGGCGGCGGGTGAGCCACCCGGCCGCTGGTACGGCAGGGGTGCCGAGCAGCTGGGCCTGTCCGGGCTGGTCGACCACCAGGACATGGCCACCCTGTACGAGCACTTCGTCGACCCGCGCGACCCGAGGTTCCGGGATCCGGCCCGGCACGCCGACGCGGCGACGCTCGGGCACACCGGCCGGGCGTACAAGACCGCGGAGGACATCTACGCCGCAGCACTGCAGGCGGAGCCGCATGCCGACCCGGAGCGGCAGGCGCAGTTGCTCGTCGAGGCCGGGAAGAAGGCCCGGCAGAACGTGGCGTTCCACGATGCGACGTTCTCGGTGCAGAAGTCGGTGACCGTGCTGCACACGGCGTTCGAGGCGCAGGAGGTGACCGCCCGCAACGCCGGCGACCTGGTCGCCGCGCAGGCCTGGGGGGCGCACCGGCAGGCCGTCGAAAATGCGATCTGGGCGGGCAACAACGCCGCGCTGGACTACCTGGCGGAGAAGGCCGGCTATTCGCGGGTCGGCCACCACGGCGGCGCCGCCGGCCGCTACACCGACGCGCACGACTGGACGATCGCGTCGTTCTTCCAGCACGACTCCCGTGACCATGATCCGCAGCTGCACATCCACAACGCGATCCTCAACCGGGTGCAGGGCCCGGACGGTGTCTGGCGGACGGTGGACAGCCGATCGCTGTACGCCTACCGCGGCGCCGCCGCCGCGGTCGGGGAGCGGACCACCGAGGAGCACCTGACCCGCAGCCTCGGCGTGCCACTTGCCACCCGGGCCGATGGCAAGGCCCGGGAGATCGTCGGCGTCGACCAGGTCGCCAACGACCTGTTCTCCTCCCGACGACGCACCATCACCCCGAAGACCGCGAGCCTGGTCGCCGAGTACGAGACCAATTACGGCCGGCAACCCAACTCCCTGGAACTGGACCGGCTGATGCGGCAGGCCACCATGGCCACGAGGCGGGCCAAGACCCACGACGGGGAGACGGTCTCCGAGCGGCTGGACCGCTGGGACGCCCAGCTGCGCGCCGAGGTCGCCGACGGCCTCGCCGGCGTCGCCCACAACGTGCTCGCGCTGGCCGGCAAGCAGCCGGAGCGGGAACCGTGGCTGGAGTCTGAGGTGATCGAGACGGCGCTAGCCGACGTGCAGGAAGGGCAAGCGTCCTGGACCGCATCGGATCTGACCCGGGCGATCTCCAACACCTTGCCCGACCACCTCGGGGGCCTTGACGGCCGCCAGGTCACCGAGCTTCTCGACGGGCTCACCGCCAAAGCCCTCCAGCTGGCCGTCCCGCTGGATGCCGACCAGCCCGGCCATGACGTCCTGCCGGCCATGCTCAAACGCGCCGACGGCCGGTCGGCCTACGAGCAGCCCGGCGGCCGCCGTTACGCCACCCCCGAGCACATCCACACCGAACGGCTCCTGCTCGCCTCGACCACCCGACGCGGCGCCCCGACCCTCACCCCGGAGCAGGCGCGAGGGTTCGTGGCCGGGCTGGCCGAGGAGGGTGTCGAGCTCGGCGTCGACCAGGCCGCCGCCGTCCGCGGGATCCTCACCTCCGGCGCCGCCGTCGAATCCCTCGTCGGGCCGGCCGGCACCGGCAAGTCCTTCGTCGTCGGCACCCTGGCCGCGGCCTGGCAGGATCCGGCCCTGTGGGGCGGGCCGCAGCGGCAGGTCGTCGGCCTGGCCGCCAGCCAGATCGCCACCGAAGTCCTCACCGACGAAGGCCTGCACGCCAGCAACATCACCCGCTGGCTCGGCACCCAGCAACGCCTCGCCGCCGGCACCGGCAGCACTGAGGACCAGTCGTGGCGGCTGCGATCAGGTGACCTGGTCGTTGTCGACGAGTCCTCGATGGCCGACACCGCCTCACTCGCCGCCATCCACGCGCATGTCGAAGCGGCCGGCGCGAAGCTGCTGCTGACCGGCGATCACCGGCAGCTCGCTGCGGTCGGCGCCGGCGGCGCGATGGAACTCCTCGCCGGAGCCGGGCAGTCCTACGAACTGACCGAGGCCCGCCGCTTCACCGCCCCGTGGGAAGCCGCAGCGTCCCTGCGGCTGCGTGACGCCGACCCTGACGTGATCGGCGACTACCACCGCCACGGCCGGATCGTCGACGGCGGCGCGATCGAGCAGACCGAAACATCCGCCGGGCGTGCCTTCCTCGCCGACACCCTCGCCGGGCGGCACTCGATGCTGCTCGTCGACACCAACGAACAAGCCGCCCGCCTGTCCGCGCAGCTACGCGCCGAACTGATCCGGCTAGGCCGCGTCGACGAGCACGGCGTGCCCCTCGACCTGCAGGGCACCGTTGCCGGCGTCGGCGACGCGGTCGAGGCCCGCAAGATCGACCGGAGCCTGATCGGCTACGAAGGCAGCCGCGGCTTTCCCGTCAACCGGCAGCAGTACCAAGTCCTGGCCACCCGTGACGACGGCGGCCTAGTCGTCGCCCCGATCCTCGGCGGCGGGGCAGCCGGCCTGAAGCTCGGCGAGCGCCTGACCCTGCCCGGCAGGTATGTCGCCCAGCACGTCGCCCTCGGCTACGCCAGCACCGTGCACTCCGCGCAAGGCCTGACCGTGGACACCACCCACACCGTCGTCACCGGCTCGACCGGCGCGGGCGCCCTCTACGTCGGGATGAGCCGCGGCCGCGCCTCGAACACCGCCCACGTCACCACCCGCGCCCGGCCGGCCGACGCACCCACCGGCACCATCAACCAGACCTTGCACCGGCCACCCGCCGCCGTGCTGACCGGCATCCTCGAGAACACCGAGCCCACCGAGCCCACCCGCTCCGCCCTGGCCGAGGCCGCCGAGTCCGCCGCCGACACCGAGTCGATCCACACGCCCGCCGAGCGGTTCACCGACGCGGCGGAACTCGCCACGGCCGGTCGTACCCCGGCATGGCTCGACCAACTCGCCGCCGCCGGTCACCTGAGCACCGGCCAACGAGGCCAGCTCGCCGCCGAGGACGGTTCCACCACCCTCGCCCGGCTGCTGCGCCGCGCCGAACTCGCCGGGCACGACCCCCGCCAGGTCCTGCACGACACCATCACCAGCGGACCCCTCACCAACGCCCGCTCACTGACCAACGTCATCCACCACCGGATCATCGACAGACTCACCGATGCCCTGGACCCGGTAGGCGACAGCTACGCCGACTGGACGCCGGCAGTCGACGACCCGCAGGCCGCCCGGTACATCGCCCGGCTCGCCTCGACCGCCGACGCCCGCCGGATGCAACTCGGCACCGAGGTGGTCACCGACCCGCCGCGATGGGCGATCGAGGCCCTCGGCCCTGTCCCGGCCGACGACGCCGCCCTACGGACGAAATGGGAGATGCAAGCGGGTGTTGTCGCGGCGCACCGGGAGCTGACCGGCCACCAGGACCCGGACATCGCACTACCTGACCCTCCGAACGCCGGGCAGGCCGAGGCCTACGCCTCCTGGCGGGCCGCCTGGCGTGCGCTGGGCCGCCCCGACTACGCGGCCGACGAAGCCAAAATGAACGACGGGAAACTCCGCCTGCGGGTCCGCGCCTATGAACGGGAGAAGACCTGGGCGCCGGCCCACGTCGCCAACGAACTCGCTGGCACCCGCCAGAGCGCCGCCCGGCACCGGCAGACCGCCACCCTGCGCGCCACTCAAGCCGCCGCGGCTACCGACGCCGGCACCCGCAGCCGGCTGGAGCAGGATGCGGCCGATGCCGCCGCGCTGGGCGACGTCCTCGCCCATCGGGTCGGCCAGCTGGAGCAGATCGACAACGCCCGCGCCGACTGGCTCGCCCACACCGCGATGACCCGCGCCAACGCCGACCGCGCCAGCCATGAACTGTCCCGCCGGCACGCCGGCGACATCATCGAGGAGCGCCCGGTCACCGCCGAAGAATGGCTGGCGGAACACCGCGCCGCCATGCGCGCCGAGGACCCGCACCGCGACGTGGTCGACGAGCATGACCTGACCCACATCGCCGCCCGCGAGGACGCTGACGTGCGGACCGCCGCCGATGAGCCGGACCACGACGCCGCCGAGAGCCCCGACGTCGACATCCGCGAAGCCACCGCCGACCGTCCGTCCCAGAAGGTCACGGCCGGCGTCCGAGTGCCCGCGGCCGAGGAGACCGCCGACAACGTCCAGCGCGCCCAGCAGGCCCTTACCGAACTCGATGCCCGCCAGGCCGACGATGAACGCCAGGCGGCCGAAGAAGCGCGCAATGCCGAACTCGCCCGCTGGCAGGCCGACGACGCCGACCACCGGGCTGTCCATCACCAGGGCGCCGCGGCCGGCCACGAGCTGACCGCGCCATGACCCACGCCTTTACGTGGCCGCGGGCCAGTCGACCGTCCGCTCAACCGTCACCGGTGGCGCAGCGGTTCCACGCCACAGCCAGGCGAACGTCGCGTCGACTGCGTCGACCCAGCCTGGCCGGGCAGCCATCAACCACTCCGGCCGGCGGATCGCCTGCACCGCAGCAGCCAGGCTCTCCGCCTCGATCAGCTCCGGATATGCCCGTCGCTCTGTGTTGGTGACCGGCGCGAAGGCCGGATACCAAGGGCCGGTGGGTGGCTTGACGACCGCCAGGGCCACCCACCGGCAGGTGATACATACGGCCGCCAGGTCCCAGCCGCCCTGCTCGGTCGCCAGCCGCTCCGCCGCCGTCCAGACAGCCGCGAACTCCGCCCGAGACACGCTGATGTTCTCGGCCGGCATCCGCGCGATCTCCTCCGCAGACGGCACCACCCGACCAGCATGACCAGCCGGACCGACAATTCCCACACCGGAACGCCGGTCGCCCCCCGTCGACGGCACCCGGCCTGTGGCCGGGGCCTCGTGCCGGCCTGCGGCCAGCGCTGGCAATCCTGCTGCGCGGCCCGGCTTACCACGGCCCCGCCCTCACGGCGAAAGCGGTCAAACCATCTTCCTCGGCGCTCCTGCGTCGCTTACTCCCGCCCAAGATCGTTTGCCCTTCCTCTTTCGCCGCGAGCCTCCCGGGGCCATGGCCGGCGCCGATAGGGCGACGGGTGATCCCGTCGCCCAGCCCCAAGGGCCGCGAACAACAAGGAAGGCCAAGGCGATGACCAACACCACAGGCACCAACAACCCGACCACCGACACCGGCAGCGCCGTTGACACGTACGTGTCAGAACCGGCCGGGATGGAGCCGATCAGCTCACCGATGGTCGCCGTGCTCGAGCAGGCATGGGCTGACATCCGCGCCCGTCATGCTGATGTTCCTCCCGCAGTTGTGGTGCTGGCCGCCGGGTCGATCGGCGCACCCGCCGGGACGTTGCGCCTCGGGCACTTCGCGGCCACACGTTGGACCCGTGACGGAGAGCAGGGCGAGCAACTGGCCGAGGTGTTCGTCGGCGGTGAGGGCCTGGTCCTCGGCCCGGCCGACGTGCTCGGCACCCTGCTGCACGAGGCCGCTCACGCCATCGCCCACGTCCGCGGGATCAAGGACACCAGCCGCCAAGGCCGCTGGCACAACGCCCGATTCAAGGAACTCGCCGCCGAGGTCGGGATCGAGGTGGCGAAGGACCCGCGCACCGGCTGGTCACCCACCACGCTGGCAGCTCCGACTCGCGACCACTACGCGACCACCCTCGACGCCCTCGGCCAGGCGCTGCGGATGCACCGCTCCCCAGAACTGAATGGCGGCGGGCGGAAGTCCAACAACAACCCGCTCGCCTGCGCGTGCGACTGCGGCCGCCGGATCCGCGTCGCCGCCGCCGTGCTCGCCGCCGGACCGATCACCTGCGGCCTGTGCGGCGCAGACTTCGAGAAGGACGCATCATGAAGCAGGGTGTCGGTGCCTTCCGACATTGACCTCCCGCTCCCGCAGGCCGGGCCAGGGCTCCGAGGGTGGCTCGCCGACAACCCCATTCTCTCTTGCCGAAACGTCCGCTTTCCTGGTTCGTCCACAGGTAGACGATCTCCTTACCCGGTGGAGCGGCGTGGGGAGCGCCCATGGTCGGCCCTTCTCGTTAGGCTCCGCTTCCGTTAGCGGCACGATGTCTTCGTCGAGGACTACGGTTTGGTGCGTGAACCAGCAGCGGGCTCTGGACGAGTTGCGAAAGCTCCGTGAACAGGCAGATGCACCCGAGGTGCGTATCGATGGCCCTCAGCACCGGACGTGGAAGACCAAAGTCGACGCGATCATGAAGGCCGCCCTCGGGGCCGACTCCGGCACCCTCCAGCAGTTTCGCGATCTCCGCTACACCATCGGCATTTCGAGTGGAGCGCCGGGCGAGGACGAGCAGGACGCGCACTACTTTGCTTCGCAGGTGAGCCATGCCGCCGGGCTCGTGGATGCGGCGATCTACGAACTGGGTCTCCAGCTCGAACAGCGCGACCAGAACTCGCAGCCAAGGGCTGGTGCGGTAACTGGTGGGCCGATATTTGTCGTCCACGGTCGCGATGATGGGCGGAAGTACGAACTGATGCGTCTACTTGACCGTGCGGTTGCGACAGACGCCATCGTCCTGCATGAGCAGCCGAACCTCGGCGGCACCATCCTGGAAAAGTTTGAGCGCCATGCTCAGGCGGCCAGCTTCGCGATCGTGCTGTTGACGGCCGACGATGAAGGCCGGATACGCGGCGATGAGGCTCTGCCACTCAGGTACGAAGACGGCAAAACGTCATATTGGAGCTGGGAGTGTTCATCGGTCACCTCGGCAGATCGCACGTCGTTGTAATGCAAGACGCCGACGTCGAGAAGCCTTCTGACCTCGACGGCCTGGTGTACATCACCCTCGACCCTGCTGGCGCTTGGCTTCATGCCTTGGTCAAGGAGCTCGTCGCAGCTGGCATCGACGTCGATAACAGCCGCATCCCCTAAAGGGGTGAGGCAGCTGTCTGGCTCCCTCCGCTCTTGGTCGGCCGGTTGGACGTGTCCAACAAGGTCATGGCATGGCTCGTGGCATGAACTCAAGCGACTTCTGCAGTCTTTGGTACTCGATGACGCTGTTGCAACAGCAGGCGAGAACTCTGCACGCTGGTGAACCTTCTGGGGCCGGGGTAGCTCGCTCTTGTAAGGCGGTGGTCGTTTGACCGCAATCCTATTCCCCACCTCGAGCGTGAGAGGCTGACCGCCCACTCCTCGTTTGTGCATGCGACGAATGAGAACAGATCAGCGACCCGCGTACGCTTCCCGCAGCCGCTGGTGCACTCGGCACCCAGCGTTCAACCTGGATCCACCGCATCGGTTCATGACCGAATTGAAGGAACAGACGAGCTCCGCGCCCGAGGACGCCAGTGCCATTCAGGTTGTCGGTAACCCTGCGGTCATCGGCCTCCCGTTGTTCGTGGTCGGATCGGTCGCCCTCGGGCTGGTGCTGATCGGCTTCGTTCCGGCCACCGCCGTCGGCGCCTCGATCCCGATCATCGTGACCGCGACTGGACTCGGCTTGCTGGGCAGCGCGATATGGGCCGCCGCGTTGTCACAAAACGCCGTGGCGAGCGTGTTCGCAATCTTCGGCGGCTTCTGGCTGAGTTACGCGGCCCTGGTTCTGGGCCTCACGCACAACTGGTTCGCCATCAAGGCGGCAGACGCCGTGAAGACCCAGGAGCTGTTCCTCATCACGTGGCTGCTCCTGATCGTCCTGCTCACGATGGCCTCGTTGCGGCTGCCGCTGGCGTTTCCGGTCCTGTTCGGTCTGATCGACCTCGCGCTCCTGCTCGTCCTGCTCGGCACGGCGAACGCGAGCACCTCGCTCACCAAAGCCGCCGGCTACATCGTCCTCGCCTTCGCCCTTCTCGGTGCGTACCTCTTCCTCGACGCGATGTCGACGGCGACTGGCGGCAAGGCCCTTCCGTTGGGGACCCCGATAATTCGTTGACACTCCACGAAACTCACCAACATTGCCCAAGAGCCGACGGCCCCGCAGGGGGCCGCCGATCCAGGTTTGCCGAGGTGCAATCCCGTGGTGTCCTATCGGCGGTTGATCTGACGGGTTTGCTTTGGGCCTGGCGTGATGTTCCGGTTGAGTGCCCGACGAGTGGCTTGTCGGTGGAGGCGGCGCGACAGGGAAGACTGCGCTACGTCAACGGCGGATCGGAGTTCAGGCGCTGTCGTTGAGCCCGAGCCCGAGACAGCCGGCGCGTTGCCTCGCCCGCGTGCTTTCCGGCGGCCTCGAGCTGCTTCTGAAGCCGCATGAGTTCGCGCTGCGCCAGTGACTCCTCGGCTCGAACACGGTGCAACTCCGCCTCCAGCTCCGCCAGGCGCCGCCGCAGGGCCTGGCCGTCGTCGGCTTGTCGCTGCATTGCCTGCTCGGCAGCCATCCTCGACTCCTCGGCGTGCTTGCTCTCCTCTTCCGCGCGGCTCACCGCCTTATCGGCCGCCCGCCGCCGCTCGCGGCGCTTGTCGAGATTCGGATCGGTCCGCTGTGATGCGCGCTGCTTTGCCGGGGCGATCCTCCTGGGACCCGCTGCCGGGCCGAGTGGCTTGGCCGGCACCGCCGAGAGCGGCGACCCGAAGCCACCGGAGCCAGGGTGCAGTGCCGTGGTGACTCGGCCGGCCCGGAGAAGCTCGGCAGCCGATTCGTCGGCGAGCGCCGCTTGCAGGGTCCCCTCGAGCTCGAAGCCGGCGGCGCTTCCGACCTGCTGGCCGGCCTGTGCCGCGAGTTGCCGGGCCTGACGGCTGAGC